>NZ_JBNJOJ010000005.1:0-180615 GCF_050113655.1 Vibrio sp. TRT 29B02 | reverse complement strand
TCAGCGTGCGATTGATACGCTGGTTGCAGGAAGAAATACCCTTTACGACCCTTATGTCGTCGACTCGTTGTTAAGATGCCTTGAAGTGGATGCCACGTTAGGCGGCAGGTACACCCCGACTCAACCTGTCATTTCTCACTGAGGGCATATTGCCAATAGCGTGCGTTACGCAGTGGACAATGGGATCAGATCCTCTATTGCTCTGAGCGATGTCGAAGAAGCAAAAAATAACGGACCCTCAACCTGTGTCACTCGCCAGTCTGTTGCACTACCAGAACCACTATAAGGGCAGACACTATAAGGACAGACGCCATAAAAACTTGGTGACATCAAAGAGAGTCATAACCAAAGGCCCCATATCCTTCAAGGAATATGGGGCCTTTGCAAGTCGAGGCTATTGAGGTCTTTTGAGTGGTTTAACCACACTGTCGAGGCCTTCAATCTTCAGCGCTAAGCACAACTGCATAAGTTCGCCGAGTTCCCCTTCAGGAAACTGCTTCTTGTTGGCAAACCAAAGCAAATATTCTTCAGGCAAGTCAATCAATACTCTGCCTGCGTACTTTCCAAAAGGCATTTGCATACGTGCAAGTTTAAGCAAGTTTTCTTTTTCTAGCATAAGACTGAATAAACAATGTATTAGAGCCGTAGGGTAACACCGATTATTTAACTCGGATAGCAGTGCCTTAATCAAACGTTAGGATGGACAGTATGGGCGTACTCAACAACCACTTGATTGCCTTCAATATAGGCATTTTGTATTTCACCATCAACGCTCATACGGCTTTGTAGGTAGACCACTTTTGGACCGTTCTGATTGTCTTCTTTCAATGAGGGTACAACGTTTTGAGGTTCGATGCGTAACAAGCGGCAAAAATGACTAATAAACGACATGGTTAACGGCGTCTCGCCACGTAGCACCTGAGAAAACGTCAACTGATTCATACCGAGTTTCTTAGCAAACTCCATCTGTGTCAGGCGCATTTTTGATTTCTGAGACATCCAGATTTGATACAGCGCCTCTCGGTCTCTATCTGTGAATTCCATGTTTGGTCCTTGTGTAACTCTATTTAATTAATTGTCAGTCTTTTCATACAAGGCGTTGTCAGCGCGGAGTTAGCGAAAATCAAAGGTTCTGTTTCGTCTATGGGCATAGCGCTATTTGATGGAATCAGGCTTACCCATTAATTCATTGACAAGGCGAATCAATCAACTGGAATAGGTTGGTATTTTTAATAAAACGATCTAGGTAAGAAATAGATAATTCGCAAGTCAAATTATCAGCAACTTATTCAATTCGAGAATGCAATTCCATATTCATTCGATGCCGTGGATTTTGCGGATTCCTTTGGCTACATTCTTCCAGCTCAATTATCACTTCAGGCAAACTATCCGAAAGGTTAGGACGCAAAGCCACCGGTCTGTCGACGTTTAACGTCTATGATAGCGGGGCTGCCGCTTGGTCTAGTCACCAAGTGTTTTCGCGTGCCGGAGTGCCATCTTAACTGTCAGTTATAAAAAAGGACAAATGATGCACAAACTGCCAAACAAATCCCTCATCGCCCTCGCTTTGATCAGCGTCAGTGGCGCGAGTTACGGTCACGGTTATGTCTCTGCATACGAGAATGGTGTCGCAGAAAGTCGCGTTGCACTGTGTAAATTCCCAACCAGTGACACCAATGAGAAGAACACCAACTGTGGTGCCATTCAGTATGAGCCGCAAAGTGTCGAAGGCCCAGATGGCTTCCCTGAAGCGGGTCCAAGCGATGGCAAAATTGCCAGCGCAGCCACTACCCTAGCGGCGGCTTTAGATGAGCAGACCGCTAACCGCTGGGTAAAACGTCCTATTCATTCTGGAACTCAAAATTTTGAATGGACATTTACCGCAAATCATGTGACTAAAGATTGGAAGTACTACATCACTAAACAAGGATGGAATCCAAATCAGCCACTTGCCCGTGAATCATTTGATTTAACGCCTTTCTGTGTGGTTGATGGTGGCATGGCTCAGCCTCCAAAACGTGTCAGCCACCAATGTAACGTACCAACACGTGAGGGATACCAGGTTATCTTAGCGGTTTGGGACGTAGGCGATACTGCTGCGTCATTCTACAACGTAATAGACGTTCAATTTGATGGTGACGCACCCGTAGTTCCAGACTGGAGTCAGTCAGGCCAAATCAACCCAGGACTTAACCTAAATATTGGCGATAGTGTCTACACCCGCGTATTTGATCAAAACGGTGAAAATGTCTCTTACAGTACTGAATTAGTCATAGAAACCGCTGAACAAGGTCAGGCAAATAACTGGTCTTACGCGCTAGCGTCTAAGATCAATCAAGAGCAAAGCCAAATTCGAGCTGGTCAGTTGAATGATCGAGGTGAGTTTACTCCTGTCTATGGTACAAACCCTGTATACATCAAAGCAGGTTCCGGCTTAAATAGCGTTGAGATCGGCTATAAACTTGAAGCACCAGAGCCAGATTATCGCTTAGATGTTATAGGGCTGGAAGATGAATACCTAATTGGTGATGCCGCAACACAAATCAACCTAATACTTGAAGCAACTGGCGACCTTAATGCAGAGCTCACTGTGTTCAATCATCACCGTGAACCTCTGGCATCCTACACTGCGCCACTGGCTGACGGAGAACTGAGCAACACGACTCTAACGCTGTCAAAGTCTGAAGCCGGACATCATATGCTAGTGGTCGTGATAAAAGACCAGCAAGGCAGTGTCGTTGACCAGAATACGCTTGATTTTCACCTGATTGAAGAGGCAACACCACCACCATCCGATGATTATGACTATGTCTTCCCTCAAGGCATGGAGAACTACACTGCTGGCACAAAAGTACTTGCTGTTGATGGTGGCATTTACCAGTGCAAACCGTTCCCATATTCAGGTTACTGTGTTCAGTGGTCGCCTTCTGCAAACCACTATGAACCAGCAGTAGGCTCACACTGGCCTTCGGCTTGGGACAAGCTAAACTAACCAGTAAAAAAAGCGGATGCCATGGCATCCGCTTTGCTACTTTTTCAATTCAGGGTTTTAGAACCATCCTAGAACCAATCGTTTAACCCAGTCGAGCAACTTCTTGAACAGGCCACCCTCTTCAACATCTTGTTGAGCGATTAGAGTAGCGCTTGCCACTTGTGTACCTTCAACACTGTAGATCACCTCTCCTACCGCGTCGCCTTTTCGAATAGGTGCTTCTAGCTCACCTTTGTACTCGATTTCGGCCTTGAGCTTATTAGCATCTCCTTTAGGCAAGGTAATCATTACCTGTTCAGATACCCCCACAGGTACAGAGTCCTGACGTCCCATCCATACCTTGGCTTCAGCTAATGTGTCACTCAGTTTGGTCGGTGAAACTGTATCGAAGAAACGGAATCCATATGAGAGTAACTGTTTACTTTCTGACTCTCGACTTTTAGTGCTGGTTGAGCCCATAACCACAGAGACTAGGCGCATTTCACCGTTGGTGGCAGACGTTGCCAAACTGTAGCCAGCTCCACTGGTATAGCCGGTTTTCATTCCGTCAACATTGAGGCTGCGATCTCTCAATAATCCATTTCGGTTGTACTGCGTAATGCCGTTATAGGTAAAGGCTGTTTCACTGTATAACGGATAGATATCGGGTAGATCTCGAATGATCGCTTGGCTAAGAAGTGCAATATCGCGTGGCGTAGAATAAAGCCCTTGGCTATCCAGTCCATGTGGATTGGTAAAGGCGGTGTTATCTAGCCCTAACTTTTGCGACCAATTGTTCATCAAGCTCACAAACGCGTCTTCACTACCAGCCACATGCTCCGCAATCGCGACGCTAGCATCATTACCCGACTGAACGATCAAGCCACGATAAAGATCCATCAATTCAACGTTTGTTCCCACTTCGATAAACATTTTCGAAGAGTCAGGAAAATTTTTCGCCCATGCCTTAGCACTGATTTTTACCTGATCATTCAAAGAAATATTACCGCTTTTTACTTCTTGTCCCGCAACGTAAGCCGTCATCAATTTAGTCAAGCTCGCAGGATTAAGCTTCTGATCGGCATTTTTTTCCACTAGAACGGTACCAGTGTTGTAGTCAATCAGAATATAGCCTTTCGCTCCAAGCGCAGGAGGATCGGGAATAATTGTCGGGGCAGAATACGCTCCGAATGAGAAAAGAAGTGTCGGAAGAAGTGCTGTCGATTTTATTAAACGCAATGTCATGATATGCGACGTCTCACTTTAGTTAAATATGGTCGGGTTCAGTATAGACAACCGCCCAACAGTTTCAGCCGCTTTGAAACCAATCGTTACTATTGAGTCATGTTTTTCGCAATTAACACCGAATCAACCCTGGTGAGAAATAAAAAAACCAGCAGTATTAACCGCTGGTTTTCAATTTGTTCACTTTTAACTTAAGCCAGCTTCATCGCGGCTTGTTTGTTCATCATGCGTTCACGGTGAGAGAACCACAAGTATGTCGCTGCAATCGAGAAGAATAGGTATGAAAGCGCAAACACAAATGGTGAGCTAATAAGCTCTTGTGACATACCCCAACTCACTCCTGCAACTGTGATTGCAATCTTTGAAAACAGACCACAGATAAGAAGAAGTAATGCTAACTGTGGAAAACGGCTGCTTCTAAACGCAAACCAATAACAGCTACCCACAGCCATGGTCGAAATGTAAAGACCGAGCAAAAATGAATGTAAGTGATCTGCTGATGCTACGCCTGCAGTAATTGAAATCATAAAGAGTATGAATAGTTTCATGTCTTGCCTCGCTTTTTAAACTGGGAAAAAGCTTCCTTTCATTTTTGAAATCTCATTTTGCGCATATTTTCATCGTTTGGCTCGGTAATATCAAGCAGTAATTTGTTGCAAAACTTGTTCAAAAAACAACCAACAGACAAATATTAACATCTGGTTACAATACCGATTTCATTAGCCTTAGAGAAAGAAAGGGTTAACCACATATTTAAGAAAAGCCAACTTATGAACATCACAATTCAGTAACATTTGTTTACCTATAAAATTCCTTAAAAATTGTGACTAAACACAGCAAATGCCAGCCACAAAGCAGGCCTTTCGCTAGGCGAAACTTAAGATTGCTCAAATAGACAGATTACAAAGAAAAATAAAGGCCAATTTAAGTGTGAGCTTAACCACTGTTCCCAATTTTCCAGCTCGAATCACAACTTGGGGTCTGATACCTTTGCGCAACCCATTTTTAGGTCACACACCATGCCTTCCCAGTACCGAATTGATAAAATTGTAGAGATAGGTGACACTCTTCATCGCAGCGGTTGCGCACCGTACAAACTTGAAAAGTACACTCAATTTTATGCACGTAAACACGGCGTAGATCTGATGATTCAAGCGACGCCGACGACCGTTAACTATCAGTTTCCTGAAGACAACAATGCTGTTGTAATGAAACGCCACCAGCCTGCATCAATTAATCTCAGTCTGTTGGCTAATACCATTATCCGCATCAATCAACCCAGCAGCGAACCGGTTCCTGAGCCTGTCGGATACCCGAAATGGGTAATCGCATTAGCCAATATGGCTATTCCCCCAGCCTATCTGATGCTAGTGGGCAGTACCATGGAAGCGATAGTGTTCTCCGTATTTTTGGGGTTTGTAGTTTGGCTAACGCAGCAGGTGTGTAAAGCTCGTCGCTCCATCGCCGTAGAATTTATTGCCGCCTTGCTCACGGGGATTCTGGTTGCTTTCTTCGCCAGCACTGGCTTTGCAATCCCTATCTGGGCTCTATGTATTGCTGCAATAGTTCTATTCGTGCCCGGCTTATCGATTGCGAACTCGCTAGAGTGCCTTGCATTCAATGATTTAGTATCTGGTACCAGTTTACTTGGCCAGAGTGCGTTGACGCTAATAAAGCTGTTTGTCGGCATCGTTATGGGGCTAAATATTGGCGAGGCGATATGGGGGCAAGCGGAAAGCATAAAATACGTCAACGAAGTGCCATTCTGGATGCATATCTTTGGACTATTTCTGATTTCCATTTCACTGAGCATTATCTTTAATGCGCGTCCTACCGATATCTTATTAGGTTTACCCGTTGCCGCATTGGGCATGTGGGGACCATTTTATCTTGGTTTTGACAGTGGGTGGGTCGTCGGCACTTGGGTAACAACCGTCTTAATCACGCTATACGGCACTTGGGTTGCAAAAAAAATGGACCTGACGGGGTCTATCTATATTGTTCAAGGCATCATTATTTTGGTTCCGGGTAGCCGAGTGCTGATCAGTGCGAGCCAATCAGTATTTGAGCAATCAATTTTACCGATCCCTAGTATTGGGCTCTCAGCCTTGTTTATGTTCTCTGCTATCGTCGCAGGGCAAGTCACAGCGTACTCGATTTATTCGCCAAGAATTGAACGCTAACATCCATTGATTCAGCAAAAAGCCCTATTCAAACGTCGCTAACTAAGCGGCTTTTGAATAGGGCTCTTTCCCCTTGTGTTTCATGTTTCTTCTGAAACTTCCTTTGCCTTTTTTCGCTTTTTCTACTCTTGCTCGAAACAGCTTACTGGTCACAACGGCTTTAAGGGCGTTATCTTTTATCTGACCTCGACCAACCTCTAATTCGGTGTCGAGATCCGTGAACTCATGGCTTGAGTCACTTAACTTTTTCATAATCCATTCCTCTGAATGATAGTTTACATACAGCTGGTTTCTGCGCTGTTTCTACTCACATTTTTATCGTTAAGTAGAACAATCAACCAAGCCTTCGAATGTTACACTATTTATGCGCTAATCAGTATTATTTTCGAAATTATACCTAGCGCAAATTTTCCAATGAAAACCCCTATTTATGGCGTGCAAATCCCCTGATTTTTATTGACTTAGTTGCACTTCTCTTTAGACTGGATGCCAGCTAGAAAACGGTTCTTGTTTACTTTCGCCGTTTCGTTGGATGTATGAATATCTACCGTAACGTCGTACGCATTAGCAATCTCCTTTTCCACGCTATCGGTGCCGTATGGCTTTTACAAGATTTATCAAGGATATACATTATGTCTAACACTGTTACTGGTACAGTTAAATGGTTCAACGAAACTAAAGGTTTCGGTTTCATTCAACAAGAAAACGGTCCAGACGTTTTTGCACACTTCTCTGCAATCACTGGCGACGGTTTCCGTACTCTAGTAGAAGGCCAAAAAGTTGAGTTCGTAGTATCTCAAGGCCAAAAAGGTCCTCAAGCTGAGAACATCAAAGTACTTTAATTGTTAAGTACCACAGTTTTTCGATAGCCAGCTTCAAGCTGGCTATTTTTATACCCTAAATATGCCCATACCATTTATCTTCCCTAGCGCTAAACTCTGCTAACGAGCCTCCTATCTCACCCTGCCTGAGAGACACAATTCTTCCTCACAACACCACTCAGTGGATCTTAATTTCTCATTATTAGTTATTGGCATATGCCAAAAACTAATACTATAGTGTCTCTGTCACAAGATAAGGAGTTTACTATGTTATTCGCCATCCCCTACCACGGAGCGTCTGTTCACAATCACTTCTCAAAAGCCCCTCAGATCATGCTTTGGGATAGTAAGGAACAAACCAAGCGCGTGCTTGACTTACCCCCTTCTTCAGCGTGTTGTGAGCGTAAAAAATATTGGCAAAGTGTTGTACAGGAGAACAATATCGACGCTGTCATCGTTCGCTCTATTGGAACCAATATGCTTAACACTCTATTTAAAATGCATGTCACTGTGCTAGCTGCACCGCGCCAGTTCGACCTTGAACGGTTTGATACCAACGTGTTGAAGCCCATTACCGACATTAATTTTGCGCGCCCTTCAGCCAAAAAGCACAACGCAACTTGCTCAGGAGATTGCCCTACTCACTCTATATCAGCGAACAAAAAAGCGAGGGCCAGCAAGTTGTCACCTAAGGCGATGAGCCATCTTGCTAAGGTGTTTAAATGCACCACTTACGCGGAGTAATAGCTATGACCTATTTGATTAGCTTTGCTGTTTTTATAACTGTGGTTGGCATGATGGCGATGGGAGTCGTATTAAAACGCCATCCGATACAGGGGAGCTGTGGCGGCCTTGCCACTATAGAGATAGAAAGAGAATGCAACTGCATAGAAATCTGCGCTCAACATTCGCGCAAATTATACCAAATTGAAGAGCCGAACTCAGTAGGAGCTATTGTTCACTAGCCAATATCAACGCATGACCATGCACTAAGCTCTGCGCTACTTTACTACGTGCACGCTTAACAATATTAGCAAAAGTTTGTCTTGATACCTTCATGAGCGTTGCCGCTTCCAATTGGCTTAAACCATCCAAATCAGCTAGACGCAACGCTTCGAGTTCATCCTCAAATAACTCGATTTTTTCGAGCTGAGAAAGCGGCACCCCATTGGGTTTAAAGCATTCGTAACTTGCTCTGCCACATATGTTTCGCTTTATTTTTGGCCTCGCCACTTTGTTCCCCTTTACGTTTTATGGGCTCAATGTTGCTCTCTAACTTTGCGGTATTTTATGACTATTCACAAACCCAAAAATCATCAACAGTGCGCTATATGTTGCCAGCCTTTTTTCAACCACCATACCAAGATTCACTTTATCGCGATGCCAAACGGTGGTGTACAGGGCGAAATTGTAGCAACAGAAGCTGCTCAAGGCTACCAAGGGGTAATGCAAGGCGGTGCCATTAGCGCTTTACATGATACCGCCATGACTCACTGCTTATTCTCTCAGCATGTCTGTGCTATGACAGCACAACTTGATGTGCGCTTTATACACCCCATTCCTCTCAACACATTGCTTCGAGTTGAAGCGATATGCATAAAACATCGACGTGGATTGTATCTGTTAGAGAGCACTATTTACGTGGATGGTCAGTGCCACTCGAAAGCAGAGGCAAAGTTTATAAGATGCGCCAAGGAGACAGTGACTACGGATAAAACAGATCTGCACTCACGCCATGTGAATGAGTCCCGAATTCCACCTGTGTAATTGAATTAATAAACAATCGGTTATGCTCCCGTTTTCTCGGGGACTGCTGTATAGTGAATTCCATTAACGTTTTACTATAAGAAAAGCCTCAACGGTACACCTATAGTACACTTCAATCATTTGGAACCCTTGAAAATACATGGCTCTTAAACCGACTATCTACAAATTCCGTATTTCACTTTCAGATACCAACCGTGACCTGTATGACTCGACACAACTTACCGTTGCTCAGCATCCGTCAGAAACCGTTCCGAGAATGATGGCGCGAATTCTGGCCTTCTGTGTTAAATGGCAGCCAGATTTAGCGTTGACCAAAGGCTTGTCGACCACTGAAGAACCAGACCTGTGGGTCAAATCTTTAGACGACCAAATCCAGCTTTGGGTTGATATTGGAGAACCTTCGCTCGACAGAATCAAAAAGGCGTGTCGCTTAGCCACTAACGTTGATGTGTTTTCATTTAACAGCAAATCTAACGTTTGGTGGGAACAAACCAAGAACAAGGCACATCAATACAACGCCAATATCTATCAGTTTGATTGGGATGGTATTGAAGCATTATCAGAAATTGTTGAACGCAGTATGGATCTGTCAGTCATGATTACTGGTGAAAGCCTGTTTGTTGATTGTGACAAAGGCTCATTTGAAATCTCATTGAAGAGCTTGCAGTCAAATGACTGAACTTGAGCTGTCGCTTAAAGCCATTGACGCCGACTCTATCCCAGCAATCACACTACCTTGTTCAGCATGGGAGCAGTTTTGCAGCCGCCACGCGTCACTGTTTGCTAAAGCAAGGAGACGCAATCCAGATAAGCCCGCCACACATGGGCTGCTGGGTGTGCTCACTAAAGCCCATATGGAAGAGAGTTCAGCCCTCGAATCACAAATTGCATCGATTCAGGCAATGCAGGATGTATTGGTATCAAATCTCGGACAGGAGCACGCCGATAAATTTGAGCAGCAAGGCATCAAGCAACTTATTCTCGTTACCCATCTGTGGCTCTATCTTCAAGGCTATTTGAAGATGGACTTCAGTTTGGCCAATGATCATGCCGGCAATACGGCTCACTTGATCGCGACGCTCAACAAGCAAGACCCTCAATATCTGCGCACTCAGTTTCTCGAAAGCTACTACCACGGCAAGCAACGCGCCGCTGAGAATACTCAAGCGAAATCAGGCCTGATAGCTTGGCTGCGTCGCATCTTCGGCAACTCGACTTCATAAAAAATGGCCCTCACCGAGGGCCATTTTTTTATAGGTAAGTATGAGGGCCAAATACCTCATAGTGGATTCGGTCTCGGTCTACACCAAGAGACTCTAGTTGACGCACTACCGATTCCATAAAACCGATAGGGCCACAAAGATAAAAATCGGCACTGTCTAAAGGTAGTTGATCGGCAATCAGGCTTACGTTGAGCTCCCCTTGAAACTCGGCATTGGCCTCTTCAAGATACCAAGTGAATGACTTCCAGTTGTTATCTTTCACAGCTCGTTCCGTATCCGCCTTGAAAGTATGCTGCTGTGCAGTGTTGCACGCATAGAGCACGCTGACATCTTGCTTATTCTGCGCAGCTAATGTCTGCATCATCGACTGAATTGGTGTTGCACCAACACCCGCGGAAATCAGCACCACTGGTTGCTGTTTCTCTTGGTAGAAGAAATCACCTGCTGGTGGGTAAAGGCGAACCACATCCCCTTCATGTACTTCATCATGTAGGTAGTTTGATACCAAACCTTTATGCTCACCCACTTCTCTTTTAACAGAAATACGGTAGTCAACGCCGTTCGGCTTTTGCGACAGTGAATACTGGCGAATTTCGTTGTATTCGCCCTCTGTAGGCTTTAATTCAATACCCACATATTGACCTGGTTGGTAGGTTAGAACATCCCCACCATCCTGCGGTACTAAAACAAAACTAGTCACAAACTGTGATTCCGGCTGCTTAGATTTAACCACGAAGTTGCGTGAGTTAGCCCAACCACCAACGGCCTGCTTGCGTTGCAGATATAGTTCGCCTTCACGATCGATAAAGACCTGAGCCAAAAACAGGTACGCTGCTGTCCATGCTTCTTCAACTTCAGGGGTAAAGGCATCACTGGCCAGTTCACGTAGTGTTTCGATTAAGTGATGGCCAACAATCTGGTAGTGTTCAGCTTGAATGTTAAAACTAGTGTGTTTGTGAGCAATGCGCTCGACAGCAGAAGTCAGTACTTGCAGATTATCAATATTCTTTGCGTACGCCGCCACAGCTTCAAATAGGGCGACGCCCTGACGACCGGTTTTTTGGTGGGTCATATTGAAGATGTCTTTCAGTTCTGGGTTGTGAGTAAACATTCTTTGATAGAAATGTTGGGTCAATGCAGGACCAGCTGATTCCAGTAGTGGAATTGTACTCTTTACGACTTCAATGTGCTGATTGTTGAGCATTCGAGTTTTCTCCTCATTATTTTAATTTTATTCGTAGCAGATATAGCAGGAAGAATGCCAACTTCAAAAATGTATCTAAACACTTGGTTTAGCGCGTTTTAATTACCAATATCATGTCAAATAAACACACCTGTAAAATGTCAATTTGACACATTGATATTGTAATAACTCGACCAATATGGTTAATTCAACATCATGTGATGCTCAACTGTTTCTACCTTTAGCTATTATGCAAGATATCTCTGTTTCTACCCTTATCGACATGACCATTGGTCTCGCTCGCGGTGATAACGACCAAGATCGATTCAATAATCTACTCGACGCTATTCGTAAAGCCATCCAATGCGACTGTGTCGCCCTGCTCTCATTACAAGGAGATACTCTTATCCCGTTGGCGATGCAAGGGTTGACCCGTGACACGCTAGGGCGTCGTTTTAAGATAGACGAACATCCTCGTTTTGCCCTGATTTGTGAGTCGAAAACCGCAGTTAGGTTTGATGCGAATAGCAATCTTCCCGATCCCTTTGATAATTTGCTACTCGACTATGATGGGGATCTGCCCATGCACTCATGTATGGGGCTACCACTTATCTATGCAGACAAGCTCCTCGGTGTGCTTACACTTGATAGTCTAAAGCCAGGGGTCTTCGAGCAGTTTCCTAAACGCAGTCTCGATGCCCTTTCGGCTATCGCGGCTTCAACACTCAAGGTCGCTCTCACCGTTAGCCAACTAGAACAACAAGCGAAACAGACTCAACAAAGATTTGAGGAACTGAACGAAGAAGCATGGGAACGTGATGGTGGAGAAATCATTGGTGACAGTCAGGCAATGCAAGCCCTCAAGGCTGATATTGAGGTGGTTGCCCCTTCCAACTTTAATATTCTGATCCACGGCGAAACGGGGGTCGGTAAAGAGCTGGTTGCACGCAGTTTGCACCACTTGTCACCACGCAGAAAACAACCTCTTGTTTATGTCAACTGCGCTGCGATTCCTGAGAATCTTGTCGAGAGCGAACTCTTCGGTCATGTGAAAGGCGCCTTTACCGGCGCAGATAAATCACGTTTGGGAAAATTTGCGTTAGCGGATGGTGGCACCCTATTTCTCGATGAGATTGGTGAGCTTCCTCTTGCAGCGCAAAGCAAGATCCTTCGAGCTCTGCAAAATAATGAGATTCAGCCCGTAGGACAAGACAACGTCGAGAACATTGATGTGCGTGTGCTCGCCGCGACCAACCGAGATCTAAAAGAAGAAGTCTCTGCAGGCCACTTCCGGTCTGATCTCTACCATCGACTCAGTGTCTACCCAATCACGGTTCCCGCCCTTCGTGAACGCAACGGTGATATCGTACTGCTCGCTGGTTACTTCCTTGAGCAGGCTAGACGCAAACTGGGGATTGTGCAGATTAAGTTGGGCAAAGATGCTCAACTCCTATTGTCTCGCTACAACTGGCCGGGTAATGTCCGCGAATTAGAGCATGTCATTAACCGAGCCGCACTAAAAGCGAGAGCTCGCGGTCAAGGAGGGAAACTGATTACCGTTTCAGTTGAAGACATAGGCCAACTGCAATCGACGCAAGAGAGCAATGCCCTTACTCAGATCAATCAGGCTCATCTAGCACCAGAGTTCGAGCTATCACGTGGTCTAAGAGAGTCAACGGAAGAATATCAGCGTCACATGATTATCACAGCCTTGACTCAAGCTGATTTTAATTGGGCAAAAGCCGCACGTCAGTTGAAGACAGATCGCGCTAACTTAACGCGTCTCGCCAAACGGCTAGGTATCGAAGTCACCAAAAAACATCAGCTGAACATTGGCTGAGTTTAAGATTCAACATTGATTACATCTCAGTTACAATACGCAACGAAAAAGTCATCTGCCAATAATATAATGTTCATCAAATAGGATTGTTATGAAGTTTATCCGCTGGTTTTTAGGACGTGTGATCCTGCTGCTCAACTTTGTTTTTTCACCAAAAGGCATAAAGCGTGATGCTGAACAACAGCAAGCGGTCGATCAGAAAGCTCAATCATTGGCTCTATACCAATTCGAAGCGTGTCCGTTTTGTGTCAAAGTACGTCGAGCGATGAAGCGTCAATCCGTTAAGTTTGAATTACGTGATGCAAAGAATGATCAAACACACCGCGCAGAATTAGAAGCAGGGGGTGGAAAAGTGAAAGTTCCTTGCCTAAGAATTGAAAAAGACGGTGACGTACAATGGATGTATGAATCATCAGATATCGTTGCTTACTTAGAGAAAGAGTTCGCGTAAATAAGGAAGGTTCCATGTCATGCAAACCATTGAACATTCGGCATATCAAAGCCATTGTGTTTGATTTAGATAATACCTTGGTAAGCTCAGACATGGATTTCTTCTGGTTAAGAGAGCAAATTGGTTGTCCTTCAGATACCGACTTGCTCTCTTATGTTGATCAACTTGAATGTGCCAACGCTTACGCCGATGCGCACGCACTCATCCAGCAACATGAGCTTGAAGACGCGCAGCAATCACAGCCAATGCCTGGCAGTCAGTCCCTCATCGAATTCATTCACAGCAATCAACTTTATACCGCTATTATTACTCGAAATTGTGCTCAGGCCGCTCAAATCAAAATCAAGCATAACCAGCTCAATATCTCTCGGCTGATCACCCGCGAACACTTTCCGCCCAAACCGAACCCAGAGTCACTGATCGCTTTAGCCGATGAATGGCAACTTGAACGCCATGAAATTCTCTATGTGGGTGATTATCTCTACGATCTTCAGGCGGCCTACAATGCTGATATGCCTTCGTGTCTTGTCACTCACGGCAAAACGTCTCCATTTGGCGCACACGCTTCACTGATCGTAGAGCATCTTGACGAACTAGAGTCTGTCTTGTCTCAATCAAACGAAACAACACGCAATTGAACGATAGCAACAAAGTGAAATAAATCACACTTACCCTTGAATTTTGTCTGGTAAGTAACGATGTATTAAAAACAACAAATCAAACCGAGGTCTATCGCCTCGGTTTATCTATAGATTCGTTATAAAAACCTAACACAATGGCTTGGCTATGACTGCAAAAACTCTTGATTCATCCCCTTCTCTTGGGCAACAGCTATTTAAAATGACGTGGCCAATGCTGTTCGGTGTGCTGTCGATTATGAGCTTTCAGCTAGTAGACAGTGCGTTCATCGGTCAGCTCGGTATTCTGCCACTGGCGGCACAAGGTTTCACACTTCCACTGCAAATGGTCATTATTGGTATTCAAGTTGGTCTAGGTATCGCAACCACTGCCGTTATCGCCAAAGCAATTGGCGCTAGCCAGCCAAAATACGCCAAACAACTTGGTGGATTAGTCATCGTCATCGGTAGTGTTGGTGTCGCCGTGTTTTCAGTGCTGATCTATCTACTCCGAGAGCCCATTTTAGCGTTACTCAGTGCCCCTGAAAGTGTATTACCTATCATTGATAGCTATTGGATCTACTGGTTGGTAAGCTCTTGGACGGGTGCAGTACTCTACTTCTTCTACAGTCTTTGCCGAGCCAACGGAAACACCATGCTCCCAGGCACCATGATGATGGTCACCAGTTTGCTCAACCTGATCCTAGATCCAATTTTCATCTTTACGTTAGATCTCGGTATTGATGGTGCGGCTATCGCAACCATTGTGGCATTTGGTATTGGTCTAGTGGTCGTCGCACCAAAAGTTGCCGCTAAACAGTGGCTGAGCTTCGACTGGAGAGATCTCGATGTTGCTAAAAGTGTTCGCTCAATCGGCCACATCATGGGGCCTGCGATGATCAGTCAACTGCTTCCACCTCTCTCATCGATGCTCGCAACCAAGCTACTTGCAAGCTATGGTACAGCAGCGGTCGCCGCTTGGGCGTTAGGTTCACGCTTTGAGTTCTTTGCCATCGTTTCGGTCTTGGCGCTCACCATGTCTATGCCCCCTATGGTCGGCAAGTTGCTGGGAGCCAACAATCTCGCCGACATTCGCAAACTGGTTGCTATTGCATCTAAGTTTGTTATCAGTTTCCAACTGCTTATCGCTGTCATCACGCTATTCGCATCGCTGTTTTTAGCACAACTAATGACCAGCGACTCCGCAGTGGAGAGCATTCTTAATTACCACCTAATGATCGTTCCCTTTAGTCTTGGTCCTTTAGGGATCTGTATGCTGATGGTGTCCATCTCCAACGCACTTGGTCGTTCTTACACCGCGTTGACGATTTCTGCGCTTAGGTTATTTGCCTTTTTCCTACCGTGTTTGTGGCTCGGAGCGCAACTCGGAGGGATCGAAGGACTATTCTGGGGAGCCTTTGGTGGCAATATTCTCGCTGGCATCTGTGCATGGATGATGTTCCATAAAGTACTCAATCAGTTAGAGCAACGGGCCGTGACTCCTTGATAAAGGTTTGCATTCTGTAATCAACCTAGATAGTCTAAATAATCACCACTAAGGATCGATTATGAAATTCGTGTTTACTTACCTTTGGCTTCTTCTCCCTAATGCCAGTAGCCGGTAGGTATCACTATGTCTGGCTGCGAGAAACGTAGCCAGAGCTCCACTTTCTCGTAGCCCTAAAATCACTCAGCAAGGATACGAGCAACATGACTGAACAAACGCAAACTACCGTCCCCGACTCTCTATCTCAGAGCGGAATTCTGTTGGCGCTCGCCGGATGTATACTATTTTCTATCAAACCCATCCTGATCAAAATTGCCTACCAATATGGCGGCGATGCGACGTCAATTATGTCGCTCCGTGCATTCAGCTCTCTGCCTCTCTATCTGGTTACGCTGGTGCTCTTATGTCGCAGTGCTGGAAATCGGATAAAAGTAAAACAACACGGAGCCAAAGCCGCGTTAATTGGCGTGATGGGCTACTACCTAGCGAGCTTTCTAGATATCTCGTCACTTGAATTTATTTCTGCGCAATTAGAACGATTGCTTATCTTTCTTTTCCCTACTTTTGTCGTTCTAATTAGCTGGTGTCTATATGGGCAGAAGCCACATCGTAATGTTGTTCTTTCTGCTGTAACTGGCTACGCAGGGATCAGTGTTATTGTTGTCCATGATTTCAGTACGGTGGGTCATTCCGTCGTACTGGGGAGCGCGCTTGCGATTAGTTCGGCACTGGTATTCGCCTTCTACCTAGTATGGAGTAAGCCTCTTATTACTCAGCTAGGAAGCTCTCTCTTTACCAGTATCGGTATGGGTTGCGCAGGGCTTGCCATTATTCTCCATCTGCTGTTGAGTGGTAGCGAAGTGACCCAATGGTCTCAAGAGCTCATCACGACAGGTATTATTCTCGGTATATTCTGTACCGTGCTACCGTCTTATTTGATTGCCGCGGCCATGGCACGTTTAACGCCAACAAGCTTAAGCCTGACCAGCAACATTGGCCCTGCGGTTACCGCAGGCCTCGCGGTTGTCGTTCTCGATGAACTCTTTACCCCTTGGCATGCGATTGGTCTGGTGCTGGTGGTCTTTTCCGTCTATACGCTAAACAAGAAATCGTAACGACATCAAAACGGGCTGAAACATCGATGAACTTGCACCATCATACGCATTCCGCAGATGATCTTACGCTTAGAAAGTCGTATGATTCAGCCTATCAATTTTTCAGATAGTTATATCATGACCACCCACAACCACCACCCTATTCAAGGGGCAAGCTGGATGCTAACAGCAGGCCTAGCGTTTGCTATCGTCAACAGCTTAGCTCAGATTGCCAGTATTAATTTTGGTCTCTCTTCTACCACCGTTGCGTTGATTCAATACGCCATCGCTTTGGTCGTTATTCTCCCTTATCTTAAAACGCTAGGCATTCGTCAGTCGCTGCGAACCCAGAATCTTGGGATGCATATCTTCCGTGTGTTTTTGTCGGTGATTGGTATCCAGCTATGGCTGTGGGCATTAGCCTATCCTGTCCCTATTTGGCAAGGCATCGCACTGTTGATGACCTCACCTCTTTTTGCAACCGTTGGTTCAGGCTTATTTTTGAAAGAAAAGGTTGGCGTTGCTCGATGGGGAGCGACGTTAACTGGCTTTGTTGGTGCCATGATCATTCTGGAGCCTTGGGCCGATGATTTCAGTTGGGCAACACTGCTGCCTGTTGGTGCCGCCTTCTTCTGGGCGTGCTATTCACTAATGGTGAAAAAGCTCTCTTCTGACGACTCACCTTCTACTATGGTGGTCTACTTACTAGTCCTGATTACTCCATTCAACATTTTGCTCGCGCTTCCAGACTGGCAAACGCCCGTTGGTGGCACGATCTGGCTGGTTTTAATCGCCGCAGGTGCAATGACTGCTCTTGCTCAATGGGCTATTGTTAAAGCGTATTCGGTTGCCGATGCCTCGTTTGTTCAGCCGTTTGATCATGCTAAGTTGCCGCTCAACGTCTTGGCGGGATGGCTAGTGTTCAGTTGGGTGCCACCGGGCCGACTTTGGCTTGGTGCAACCATTATCATTGCATCGGTCGCGTTTATTACTCGTTGGGAAACCAAAAAATCAGCTCGCTGAAAGAAATGTCGAACTTGGCCGTTCTTATCAGTCATAGGCATTAATGAGAGACACCTTTATGACAGAACCAATCAAATTGACACTCTATCGCTGGGCGGGTAGCTGGGGGCCATTTAAGGTCAACATCCCCTGTGGTGAATGCACCTTAACGAAAGATATTCTTACCGACACGTTTGAGAATGAGTTGGCAGGTGTACCAGTAACACTTGAGATTAAAGATTGGTTATCGCACTGGTGGGAACCGCTCAAAGTTGGGGCATGGCACGCACCCATTTTAATGGTGGAAGGTAAGGTGGTCAGCCAAGGCGAAGCTCTGAATCGAGGTGTTTTGATTCAATCCGTGATTCAGGAATGGACTAAGCGCGATACCCTTAAAGGCAATATCGTTTATGGCAAGGCGACCTGTCCTTACTGTGTGAAAGCTAAGAAAATGCTTGAGGATGCAGGCATCGATTACCACTATTTCGACGTGGTAAAAGACAGCGCAGCACTCTACCGAATGATCCCCGAAGTCAAAGCGATTATCGGCGAAAAAACGCCGGTTACCGTGCCTCAAATCTGGCTTGACGGCAACTACATCGGTGGCTCAGACAACTTAGGAGCGTGGTTAGAAGAAAAAGGGCTCCATACTGTACCTGACAACGTCATCGCCTTATAATATTCGTTATCTACAACAAAGCCCTACCTAGTAAGGTAGGGCTTTGTGTTAGTCAGTGAGAAGAAAACTCTCGCTTCCCTCACCCACTGTAAAATCCATTTCACGCCAGCGATTATTTGGCCATCTTTTTCATCATGCGTTTGATGAATGACGTTTTCTTCGCTTTAGGCTTGCCATAAAGTGCATCGTGCATGGCTTGCTTTGCGATCATCTGACCTAGATATGCGTTGCCTAATTCGTGATTCATGAGTCTCTCCTCAGTAATAAGGAGCGTGATTTTAATCACAAATAAAATAAAAACAAGATCTAGATCACATTAAAGTCTTAGTTAAGAACGCTTTGGCTGTTGGTATGTTTTACCCGCCATTAGGTACGTGTCTTTACGTTTCACATCAAACATAATGTCAAAGAACCACGCCACAAAACGGATAACATCATCACCTTCATCCATCACGTGCTCAACAAACTCTTGTTCTTCACCCTGCTCGTTGGTTTGCACTGTTACATGGTAAATTCGCTTAGCACCTTCCACCTCAGCTAGAGCAAACTGACCTGTCAATGATTCCGCAGCTTCTGCGACTTCACTATCGTCACAAGCTTTTAGCATTTCTAATGCTTGCGGTAGCGTCTCTTTTTCGCACAGTGCTTTTACCAATACTTCAAATTCTTTGTGTTCCATGATCATCTTCTCTGGATAGGAGTTTGCCGGCATTGTATACCCAAGTATCTATCAAGCAAACTCTTGCTGAACTAAAGGCACTTTTCTCGACGCGATCAACACCGCTCCCATTGCCACCGCAGAGAGTAAATAGAACACCCCCATAGAGGTTTGGCTCTGTACCCAGTGCTCCACCAGAAAACCACCAAACAATCCCGCCATGCACATCTGGATCGAACCAGATAACGCAGACACAGCCCCTGCTTGACGTTTGTGCGGCGCTAATAACATGCTAATCGACAGCGGAAATGAAATCCCTTGTGCAATTGTCAGCAAGGTAAACGCTCCAATGAGGTTAAACAGTGTCGCTTGCGAAATTAACAACCAGATACCAGCGATTGTCATCACCGATATTGCGAGTGTTAGCAATTGCCCCGTAGATAGGTATCTATTAAGAATATTTAAGCCAATACTACCCATCATCAGTCCAGCAGATGGCAATATCATTACTGAGCCATACTCACCAGCGGTTAAGCCAAGTTGATGCTGCAAAATAAATGGCATCACCGATAAGGAGACTAAGCTGGCAAGATAACTGATCCAGTTGTAACTCGCGCTCGTCAGCACTTGTCTATTGGTAATCAAACGCGCATAGTTTGCCGCTACAGAAACAAAGTTAAATCTCGTTTTGCCATAGGTCATGGTTTCCGGTAGCACAAAATAACCAAGCGTGAAGATAGCGATAAGGTACAGTAGAACAAAGACAAACACAGATTCCCAACCTAGGTAGAATGCGATCCAACCACCCAAGACTGGCGCAACAATAGGCATAATAGAAGCGGTAATGGAAATATAGGACAACGCTTTGGTAAGCTGTGCACCTTCGTAGCTATCTCTTAATACACTCCGACCTAACACAGATGCACTTCCGGCACCTAAACCTTGCAACAACCTTCCCAATATGAGCAAATGGAGATGATGAGAGAAAGTCAGACATATCGCAGTACCAACCAGATATACGCCTTGACCCATGATAAAAACAGGTCGTCGCCCAATGGCATCCGACAGTGGTCCGTAAAACAGTTGAGAAGACCCAAAACCGAGTAGGAAAAGTGTCACTAAGAGTTGAACATCGGCTTGGGTGGCATTAAGCGACTGGCTAATTGAAGGAAGAGCGGGCAGGTAAATACTCACCCCAACTTGGCCGGTAGCGATAATCATCATTGCAAGCAAGATTGGTGTTTTTTTCATGGCATTTCCTGAATTGGGTGGGTTCAAATCAGTTTAAATTGGCCACTATCAAATGATAATATAGCGAATTGGAAAGTGATTGGTTCCAAGGTGGAAATAATTAGAGAGAATTATGGATTGGATTCAAAGCGTTCAGAGTTATATTCGTGTCGTTGATGAAGGTAGTTTTAATGGCGCTGCAAGAAAGCTCAACACCACCAGTTCTGCGATTAGTAAACGCATCCACTGGCTCGAAGAACGAATCGGTGTTCAGCTTCTGAAACGAACCACTCGCTCAGTCACACAAACCGAAGCCGGAGCTCTGTTTTATGAACGAGCTAAAGTGCAACTTGATGGCTGGCAGTCGATTGTTGACGAAACCCGCTCAGTCTCGCAAACACCAGCAGGTTTGCTAAGGATCGGAGCAACGCTAGCTGTCGGATCCAAGTTTCTCGTTCAATATCTGGATGACTTCTTACAGATGTATCCCGATATTCGCATTCAATTGACCACGACGACCCCAGGTCAGTTGCCCGAACTAAGCTTGGATCTGTTTATCAGCCGTGAGATAGAGCAACTCAACTCACTGAGTTTTAAAGCCACCGCACTCTTTGAGCATAGAGCGGGATTTTATGCAGCTCCTGACTACATTAAGAAACATGGTGAACCCAAATTAGCTCAAGATCTCACTCATCACAATATGCTCATTTGGGGTGAACGCCCACATAGAGAGATCACCTTGGCCAATGGCAAGAAGCTGCAACTCAAAGGTAATTTTGCGACCACTAACCCTGAAGCGCTATATTACGCGGCCAAAAACAGCATGGGTGTACTACTTAGTAATGATGTGATGATTAAAGAAGAACTACGACTGGGAACGCTAAAGCGGATTCTTCCAGACATCACTGCTGATGAGGCAACTGTCTATGCTTACTATCCGAAACTGGACTATCAGCACACAAGAACTAAGCTGTTTCTCGATTATTTGAAAGAAAGATTATCTAAAGGTCAATAAGTTAGCTCCAAACGCACGTCATTTGGATTATTCATTTGCAATAGTATGCATCTCATACCATATTTAGTTTGTAACCCCGATCAATAAATAAGTGACAAAGTTCACAATAAGAGTGAGTTACTACGTTATGGTTAGGACAATATATCAACATGCTCCGCTGAGCGTTGAGACTCTCAATGCCACGTTACGTTTAGATGGGATAGATCTGCTCAACAAAACCACGTCTGAGCTGAGTCGTATCTCATCATCATTGTGTACATGTGTGATCGAGCTAGACCCATTTACCTCAAAGCCCACTTTGCTCGCTTCTTCAAGTGATCAGCGGTTACTACGTGAGAACTACACCTCACCTCTGACACGAGCGACCTGTACCTTAATCACCAAAACCGAGCAGGATTCCATCGTATGTGCAAGCAACGCCCATGAAGCAAATCCTCAAGAGCAGTACATTATTGAACACGGCATAGAGGCTTACATTGCCGTACCGCTCAAGACACATAACGGTGAAGTGCTGGGTGTTTTGCTGTCCACCTACACAACCGCGCTAGATAGCAACCAGTGTGATGAACTCATTTATTACCATAAGCTGTTTGGCAACCTTATCGCTCATAGCTTGAGGTCGAAATGGCTGTCAGCTCGTTCAGATACACTGGTCGAGCAACTGAGCTACGAAGTGTCCCATGACAATCTTACTGGGCTTCTCAACCGCAGCTTTCTGTCGGATAAACTAGAACGACTAAATGAACTGCAAAATGAACCTTTTACTCTAGCCTATATTGATATTGATAATTTCAAATCAATCAATGACTTGTATGGTAACTATATTGGTGATCAGATAATTAAATTTGTTGCCAATACCATCAAAGAAACCATCAAAGACAAGCAACTCGCATTTCGTATTTCCGGTGATGAATTTGCTTTTATCACGCTGTCCGGTGATCCTTTCGAACTGTGTTACGCTCTGATTAAAAATTTAGAGAAAGGCTACAAAGATCCAGCGCACAACATCAAGTTCAGTGTCAGTATCGGTCTGGCAAGAAACAACGGGCACAACATTAGCTCAGATCAGATAATCCTTAATGCAAGCTTGGCTCTGAAAGACTGTAAACAATCTCGTCATACCCATATTCAATGCTACGATACTCATTTGAGCGCTCAATATTATCGCCGCGCTTTAGTGATCGACGCCCTTCGTCAAGAACTGGAGATAAAATGCCTCAACCAGAGCGAGATCTATGTTGTTGCTCAACCGATAGTCGATTTGCGCAGTAGCCAGTGGGACTACTTTGAAATTCTGGCTCGTTGGCAAAGTAAAACACTCGGTCCAATATATCCGATCGAATTTATTGAAGCAGCCGAACAGTCAGGATTAATTGTGGAACTTGGTGAGCGAATAGTCGAACTGGCATGCCAAGCAAAACAAAAGCTGGAACAGGGATTAGGCCATAACGTCAAGTTGGGGATTAACTGTTCAGCGCATGAGCTCAACAACTCGACTCGTTATCTTCAGCACATACTTACAACCATTCGTAAGTATGACTTTGCGCCACAAGATTTTACGATTGAGCTAACTGAAACCGTGCTGCTCTCACAGACGGAAGAAGTGAAAGAGATCCTCAATAAGCTGCGTGTACTCGGGTTTAAGGTCGCGTTAGATGATTTCGGCACTGGCTATTCGAGCCTTAACTATATTCACAGTTATCCTATCGACTGCATCAAAATTGACGCGACCTTCATCAAGAACATGCTAACTAACGAGACTGCGGAACGGGTTGTGTGGTTGATCGTTCAGCTTGCTAACCAGCTTGGCGTATCGCTCGTGGCTGAAGGGGTAGAAGATCAAGAAGCGTTGGACAAGTTGACGGCGATGGGGTGTCCGCTCATTCAAGGATACTATTTTTCGCGTCCTGAAACACCAGAGGTACTGGTTAGCAAAAACTTTGAACGTAGCGAACAGCAGCAAGTGTCAAACGGCTAGTAATGTTGGCGGTGAAGTGTTGTCGGTGTTAGAAGGGTAACTCGACTTGCATAACGACATCGCCATCGTATTTTTCATGCCAGCGATAATCGAGCCTCATTCTTGGTTTACCTGAATTCATGTCACCAAATCCCAAGCTCAGTAACAATCCGTGACTTTTTAGCCACTCTTCGGCACTCATAGACTCTAACTGTTGCTCGAGTTCACTGGGTACCCATACTCCGATACCGACATAGTTAGAGGCCAAACTGCGGCTCAAGATCGGGTTAACCTCTTCACTCATACTCCAATCCGCCCAATATTCACTGTAATCTTGGTTATCACTGGTGGTTAGATCATTGAATGAATCAAGCGATTTTGTCGTATATTCAATACCTTGGATTAAGGAAACACAAAGCCCCTGTGTTTTGCCAAACATGACTGATTGAGTCGAGGAGTAGATCTCGCATCCAGCCAATGCAGATGACGAAAATAACGTCAACGCTATAAGTCCGAGCTTTGACATTCACACCTCTTATATATCGCACACCAGCCCGTTTAATAATACTCCATTTCGGCTAATCTGCGACACACTTTTTCAGTCGTCAGGTTAGAAATATCCCGTTTTTCACTCAGAGCCTGACGAATATCTGTACTTCTTACTTGGACGGTTTCTGGGCAACTCAGTAACGACCAACGAGTTACTATCTCTTGCGCATTATAGAATTTGGCGAAGTTGAACAGGTTATCAGGCCCCATAACAAAGGTCAGTTGACTGTCCGGATACTGAGCTTGTAGCGCTTCAAGTACAGCGAAGGTCGTAACGCTGGCATCCGGTTTATATAATGTTTCTTCGATTGTCGAACACTCAACGTTAGAGACCGACAAATCCTCTATAAATAAACCCACCAGCTCACATCTGACTGAATAATCCAGCATCTGTTTTCCCCAAGCATGAGCAATACTTGGCAACAGCAAAACCTTGTCAAAGTGGCCTAATGACTCAATAACACTTTTGTGCCCTAAACTAGGCGGATTAAAAGCACTTCCAAATACTGCAATTTTGCTCATTTTGTTCTTCACTCTGTGGCGAAAACTGTGATCACAGTTTTCTAATTCTTTGATTGAGGTATGATATAGCAAGGTGACTTTAACACGTCCACTTCAGTTGAGATAAGTCTTGCTGAGATAGACCTGTTAAGGCTATCAGGATTACCACAAAATTTTAAACTACATTGCTTGCAGGAAGGAAACATAATGGAACAGTTGATTCGCGATGAAATGCGCGTTCTGCCGTCAATCGACCCTCACTTTGAAATCAACCGCCGCGTCGACTTTATCAAAAAAAAGCTCCAAGAAGCGGGTTGTAAATCCCTCGTTCTTGGCATTAGTGGTGGCGTAGACTCCACGACTTGCGGTCGTCTAGCTCAGATCGCTGTTGACCAGCTTAACGAAGAATCCAACGGTGGCTATCAGTTTATCGCCGTTCGCTTACCTTACGGCGAGCAAAAAGATGAAGACGAAGCTCAGTTAGCTCTCCAGTTTATCCAACCGACACATTCTGTTTCGGTCAATATCAAATCAGGTGTTGACGGATTACACGCTGCAAGCCACACCGCACTTGAAGGCACTGGGCTTCTACCGCAAGACAAAGCAAAAATTGACTTTGTCAAAGGGAATGTCAAGGCTCGCGCTCGCATGGTGGCACAATACGAAATCGCAGGTTACGTCGGTGGCTTGGTGATCGGCACGGATCACTCAGCAGAAAACATCACCGGTTTCTACACTAAGTTTGGCGATGGCGCGTGCGATATGGCTCCGCTATTCGGCCTAAGCAAGCGTCAAGTTCGAGAAGTCGCTGAGACACTGGGTGCCCCTGAACTTCTAGTGAAAAAAGTTCCAACGGCAGACTTGGAAGAACTTGCGCCTCAAAAAGCTGACGAAGATGCTTTAAACCTAACTTACGATCAAATCGATGATTTCCTCGAAGGAAAGCCTGTCTCTCCAGAGGTGACTGAGCGTCTAATTCATATCTACACGGTAACTCAGCATAAGCGCCAACCAATCCCGACTATCTACGATTAAACATCACTTAAGCCCTTATCCGTTGGTAAGGGCTTTTGTTATTCATGCCCGCAAACAAAATTAGCAAGCAACATTTGTTGCTATCAACGCTAGCCTAAGCCGTCACACTCTAACCAAATATTGACCTAGGCCACTAGCAGGAAAGCACGCTTTTCACTACACTAAGGCGGTTAACCTACGGCGCTGAACCCAAGGCGGCTCTCTCGCCCCTCACTTTACTTGTTTTTTGTATCATCGACGCTAATTAGTGTATAAAAGTATGGAACAGGATAAATTTACCAATATTTATCGATTGCCCACAGCAGTGCAGATCCGCATTGGAAAATGGCAACAAACCTTTAATGGCACGTCAGATATTGTCATGCACCAAGCAATCGAAGTGCGGAACAAGCAGTACCGTAAACCTGATTTTTTCCCAACGGGCTGGAGCGTTCAATTATTCGACAATAATGATATTTCAGTGACGCATCACGGGAAATATATTCAAACGGCGATGCGTACCATGCTGGATAGAAAGGTGTCCTACAAACGAGTTTATCTGTCTCGTGTTCCTTTAGAGCAGGCAGAACCTGGTATCATCGCGTTCAAGCAAGAGTGGATTTCAAAACACAACCGCGTCGCACGAAAGTACAATCAAATAAAGAAAAAGCAATTTCTTCGCTTTGCAATGGAAGAGGTAGAAACGCTTTATCCCTCAATCCCTAAAGGTGAGTTTGATGTCCAGCTATGGAATAAGCTGGTCGTTTCTGAAATTGGCCCTGCGAAGAAGTTTGATAACCCCTATTTTGTCAAGAAAGCAAAAGTATAAGCGGTAAGGGCATCATTCAGGTGCCCTTTTTACTATTTCTCGTAGCTAGTATTTATCAACAATATCTTGATATTGACTACGTCCAGCCGCGTCCTTCTCCTTGAGCATGTCGAGCCCTTTTTGCAATTTTTCGACGATCGCGTCGTCTGTGTCTCGGTTAATTGCGAAATAGACTTCACCTTCACTCACGACATAAACAGGTTCAAACAGATCTGGGTCAACTTTGGCTTGCCTTGTCCACCAATACGCCGCTCGCTCAGCATAGACAAACAGATCGATTCGCTTTTTCATCAACTGTTCCGCCAACACAGTGACGTAGGAGGCTTCTTGCATTGAGTTGCGAGGAATACCAAGTGAAAGCAGGCTCTGTTCTCCGATATCATCACGAATGACACCAATTCGGTAATTGGCCATATCCATCGGCGAATTAATCTTTATATTTGAATCTTTGCGCGCTAGCACCACAACTTTGATATCAAGAATTGGCCCAACCCACTTAAAAAGATTCTCTCGATGTTCAGAGCGCGTGGTTGAGAAAAGGATTGAGTCTTTGTTCGTTAAAACCGTCCGATAAGAGCGCGCCCAAGGTTGTAACGTCACCTGACTAAGTTCTATCGGCTCTCCAACCAGTTCACTTGCGGCCAAAAGAATGTCGATCGAATAACCCGTTACCTGGCCGTCTTTTATGAAATTTGCTGGCGGGTAGGATTCGGTATAGAAAGATATTTCACGTAGATCGTCTTCAGCGAAACTCACACTAAAGAACACAAGATACGCGAAAATAACGCACACCAGTCGTCGCATTGTGAATGCTCCCTATCTTGCCCTTACTAACCTTAAAGTTAGCTTACAGCAGAGCAGTTCTAAAGGGAGAAGGTAAATTATATTAGCCCATTTCGGCTCCCCCCCCTTTTGACGCTAGTACACATCTTGCCAAAACGACGAATCTCATCGAACTGAGGTGTCACTCCGCGCCTGAGCGCAGATTCCCAATAAGTCAGCTCAGAATCAACCAGTTCCAATAGCTTCTTGGAGCAACCAATACCTACAAAGTGTCAGTAAAACAAAAAAACCTACCAACTCCGAAAGTTGATAGGTTTTTAGGTTACGACTAAGACGTAAACTTATAGCACTTTATGCAGCTTATGAGTCCGCTCTGCTTGCTCCGCCATGGTTAGGAACGAATCAATCCAATGGAGAATCAGTGCCGAATCTTGTGGTTGTTCCAGTTGACGCAAAGCTTCATCAGCCTTTTTAGTACCAATGATTTCGCGACGCTTTTCAACCAGCTTGCCAGTGAACTCATTACTAAACTCAGGGTGCCCTTGCACAGTAAAAATGTGGTTGTCTTTCACCAGCATAAAATTAGGACAAAAATCATTACCTGCGATGACCTTAACACCTTTAGGAACTATCACCACTTGGTCCTGATGACTGACCAGCATACGCACGCTATCCATGGATAGGTTCATCCACTTCTTCTGCGCGTTTACATTGACAGGGTAACTACCCAGTCCCCAGCCTTTTTCAGACTTCATCACGGTGCCACCGAGTGCTCTAGCAATAACCTGATGACCAAAACAGATACCGACCAATGGTCGACGAACAGCCTCACATCGTTGAATCCACTCCATGAGACCAAGGATCCAAGCATCATCATCATAAGCATTGTGAACACTACCTGTAATGATAAAACCGTGGCATTCGTCAAGGCACGGCAGCACCCCCTGAGTTGCATCAAAATCAACAAACTCAAACTGATTGTTCACTTCATGGAGAGAAGCGGCAATCATATCGAAGTACTGACCGTAGAGGTCTGACAACGGTGGGGCTACGTGCCCACAAGTAATGATTCCTATCTTCATTGTTCACCTATTTCATGGTTGGCATAACAAATTCACTATCCCTTTGACCTCTAGGCCAACGTGCTGTCACAGTCTTCATACGTGTGTAGAAACGTACGCCATCATTGCCGTGAACGTTGAGTGGTCCAAAGATTGAACGCTTCCAGCCACCAAAACTATGGAACGCCATTGGCACTGGAATTGGAACATTTACACCTACCATGCCAATTTCAATCTGTTCTGTAAAGTTTCTCGCCGTATCGCCATCACGAGTAAAGATCGCTGTCCCGTTTCCAAACTCATGTTGGTTAATCATATTAACGGCATGCTGGTAATCATCGGCTCGCACTACTGAAAGAACGGGACCAAAGATCTCTTCTTTATAGATGGTCATGTCTTCCGTCACGTTGTCAAATAGCGTACCACCGACGAAGTAACCAGGAGAACCGGCATCAAAGTTACGCCCATCAACAACCAGTGTCGCGCCTTGATCTACACCTGACTGAATGTAGTCAACCACTTTATTTTTGTGTGGCTCACTGACCAAAGGACCCATTTCATTTTCAGGTGTTACACCAATACCTGGGCCAACGCGTAGCGCCTCAACCTTCTGTTTAAGTTTTTCGACTAAGCGATCTGCAACCTCATCACCCACCGCTACGGCAACCGAAATTGCCATACAACGTTCACCTGCCGCACCATATGCCGCGCCCATAATCGCGTTTACAGCCTGATCTAAATCAGCATCTGGCATCACAACTAAGTGGTTTTTCGCGCCACCTAGCGCCTGAACGCGTTTACCATTTGCACTACCTTTTGCATAAATCGCTTCAGCAATCGGCGTTGAACCGACAAAACTCACCGCTGCAACATCAGGTGATTCAAGGAGCGCATCAACGACTTCTTTGTCGCCTTGGACAACATTAAATACACCGTCTGGTAGACCTGCCTGTTTGAGAAGATCCGCCAACACCATTGCTGCACTCGGATCTTTTTCTGACGGTTTTAAGATAAAGCTGTTACCGCAAGCCAACGCGACCGGAATCATCCAAAGCGGAACCATAACTGGGAAATTAAAAGGGGTGATACCAACACAAACACCCACTGGCTGCATCATTGAATAACTGTCAATTTCACGACCAACATTAAGTGAGTGTTCACCTTTCAACAGGTGCGGAATACCACATGAGAACTCAACAACTTCGAGACCTCGAGTCAGTTCACCCAGTGCATCGCTGTGCACTTTTCCATGTTCTTGCGTGATCAAGGTCGCCAAGCTATCTGCGTTGTCTTCTAATAGCTGCTTAAACTTAAACATCACTCGCGCACGCTGGAGTGGCGGTGTCGCTTGCCATTCAACCTGTGCCTTTTTCGCTATTTGAACCACCTCTTCAGCTTCTTGGGCTGTAGATAGCTGCACTTGACCACGTCGCTCTCCCGTCGCCGGATTAAAAAGATCCGCGCTACGAGTGCTTTTACTTTCAACTACCGATCCATTTATAAAGTTTGAAACTAAAATCGACATAATTATTCCTTGTATTCAATCGTGCTCAGCACATCACTTAAGATATTAAACAGTTCATCAATATGGTGTTTCTCGATAATCAGTGGTGGCGACAGGGCAATGATATCCCCTGTGACACGAATCAACGCCCCCTTCTCGTAACACGCTTGGAAAACTTGGAACGCTCGCGAACCCGGCTTTCCGGCAATGCTCGATAACTCAATACCAGCAACCAATCCATAGTTTCTCAGGTCAATAACATGCGGTAGCCCTTTTAGGCTATGCACTGCATCTTCCCAGTATTGGGAAAGTTCTGAAGCGCGAGTATATAAACTCTCTTGACGATAGATATTCAGCGTCGCTAATCCCGCTGCGGCAGCCACTGGATGACCTGAATAGGTGTAACCGTGGAACAACTCTATCGCCTGACTCTCTGGGCTTACCATCGCATCGTAGATTTCATCACGAACAAATACTGCGCCCATAGGAATTGCACCATTGGTTAACCCCTTAGCACTGGTGATGATATCTGGAATCACATCGAATTCTTGTGCAGCAAATGGACTACCAAGGCGACCAAAGCCAGTAATTACCTCATCAAAAATGAGTAAGATACCGTGCTGGGTACAGATCTCTCTTAGCTTTTTCAAATAGCCTTTTGGCGGCAAGATAACCCCAGTGGAGCCTGCGATTGGTTCTACGATCACAGCGGCGATATTGCTCGCATCGTGAAGCGTGACAATATTTTGCAAGCTTTCTGCCCAACCCGGATCATATTCTGGCAGGCCACGGCTAAACCCACTGTGTTCAATACTGAGTGTATGAGGAAGATGGTCTACGCCAGTCAGAAGGCTACCGAAGGTTTTGCGGTTATTGACGATTCCCCCCACGGAAATACCACCAAATCCTACCCCGTGATAGCCTCGTTCACGCCCAATCAGTCGCGTTCGCGTCCCTTGACCAATTGTACGTTGGTATGCCAAAGCAATTTTCAATGCGGTATCGACGGATTCCGAGCCTGAGTTAGTAAAAAAGACTTTGCTCAGCCCTGCTGGCGCTATCTCCGCAAGCTCTTCAGCAAACTGAAATGGCAACGGGTGGCCCATCTGGAATGTCGGTGCAAAATCTAGGTTGTGGATTTGCTGACTCACGGCCTCGCTGATCTCTCTGCGTCCATGTCCTGCATTACAACACCATAGCCCTGCTGTACCGTCGAGCACTTTGCGGTTGTCGTCTGTGCGGTAGTACATCCCCTCAGCTGACACCATCATCCGTGGTGATTGTTTAAACTGCGAGTTGGCGGTAAACGGCATCCAAAATGCGTCTAAGTTGTGTGTTTTTGCGAGATCCTGCATGTGCATTTCCTCAATCAATGACTAAGAGTTTGTTGTCTGTGATATCGATCAAGGCGTTTTTTTTAATAAACGCCTAACCATAATGTTAAAACTATGTTATAAAATACTTAACAAAAACGACTATAGCTTGGAAATTTACGCCATGCAATGTTTAAATTTTAAACGTTACGGGTTAAATATGATGAAATAAACATCAAAGCGTGTTTAATTTAATAATCACAGATGTTTTGGGAGGATTCATATCATGGATACAGAAATCGGCACTCGATTTAAAGCTTTACGCGAGAAAGCCGGATTATCTCAACGAGAGTTGGCAAAGCGTGCTGGAGTAACAAATGGCTTCATCTCTCAAATAGAGAGTAACGCGGTCAGCCCATCCGTCGCCTCTTTGAGCAAGTTACTGAGTAAGATACCAACCTCTATGGCGGAGTTTTTCGCTATAGACGATCCACAACCTGAACAGTTTTACACTCGCAAAGAAGAACAACCAGAAATTGGCCAAGGAGAAATTAGTTATCGACAAGTCGGACATTTCCACGGTGATCGTCATATCGGTATGCTGAGAGAAACTCTCAAACCGAATGCTGACACCGGTGAGGAAATGCTCACTCATGAAGGACAAGAGTGTGGTGTCGTTGTTCAAGGCCAACTTGAGCTGACCGTCGATCTCAATACCGTTACCCTCCATGTAGGGGATGGATACTACTTTGATAGCACCCGTCCTCACCGTTTTAGAAACACGGCTGAAGAAGACTGCGTCATCATTAGCGCGAATTCACCAGCAAGCTTTTAAGGATAAGGCAATAATATGGATACTATGTACTGGCAGAACAAGGCAGAGACGATCAAGTTTTCGACTCAGGCGTTTATCAATGGACAGCTACAAGACGCAAAAAGTGGTGAAACATTTGAGATCATCAACCCTGCAACCGGCCGTGTTCTCGCCTCTGTGGCACGATGTGATCAACAGGATGTCGACCTCGCCGTCGCAGTTGCACGCCAAACTTTCGAAAGTCGTGTATGGGCAGGGCTTGCACCAGCGGAAAGAAAGGCCATCCTTTTAAACTATGCTAACGAAATCGACGCTCACCAACAGCAGTTTGCTCTTTTAGAGTCACTGGACATGGGGAAACCAATTGGTGATGCTATCGGTTACGATGCGCCTGCGACAGCTCGCTGTATTGCATGGAATGCAGAAGCCATTGATAAAATTTATGACGAAGTTGCCCCTGTAACAGAAGGCGCGCTCGCTCTCGTGACCAGAGAAGCACTTGGTGTCGTCGCTGCTATTGTTCCTTGGAACTTCCCGACTGTGATGGCCGCATGGAAAATCGGTCCCGCTCTAGCAACGGGCAACTCCGTCATCATTAAGCCTTCAGAGAAATCGCCACTGACGGCGATCTTACTCGCTGAGCTTGCCAAGAAAGCAGGCATCCCTGATGGCGTGTTACAAGTCTTACCAGGCTTTGGACATGAAGCAGGCCAAGCGCTTGCACTGCACAACGATGTCGACTGCATCACCTTTACGGGTTCGACCGCTGTTGGTAAGAAGTTACTTGCATTTGCAGGTCAATCAAACCTTAAACGCGCCTTTATGGAGTGTGGTGGTAAGAGTCCTCATATTGTCAACCACGATGTTAAGAACCTTGCTAAGGCTGCGGCGACTGCCGTTTCTGCCATTTGTTACAACCAAGGGGAAGTATGTACTGCTGGGTCCCGTTTATTGGTTCATTCTTCCATCAAGGATCAATTCATCGAACTGCTGCTCGAAAACGTCAAGAATTGGCAACCAGGCGATCCCCTATCAGAAACGACCCGTGTGGGCGCAATTGTCGATGAATCTCAGTTCAAACGTGTTCTAGAGTATGTCGACATCGGTCAACAAGAGGGGGCGAAATTGATCAGTGGTGGTCAGCCAGTGCGTCAGGAAACGGGGGGCTACTTTATCCAACCAGCGATTTTTACAGAAGTCACTCGTGATATGCGTATTTTCCAAGAAGAAATTTTTGGCCCCGTTTTGTGTGTCTCGACGTTCGACACGATAGAAGAAGCCATTGAGCTCGCCAACGACAGCGATTATGGCCTAGCCGCAGGTATCTGGACTGCCGATATTTCAACCGCTGTACGCTGCTCAAGAGCGCTTCGCGCGGGTACCGTATTCGTCAACAACTGGGATGGCGGTGATATGACAATGCCATTTGGCGGCTATAAACAGAGCGGTAACGGCCGTGACAAATCACTTCATGCACTCGATAAATACACCGAAATGAAGTCGACATGGATAGAGTTGGATTAACGCGAACCGTCTCTAGAATGACAAAGCCTGTGATACCTTTTTCAAGGGTATCACAGGACAATCATGAGGTTCGGTTGAGTAGAAATATAGAAATGGCTTTAGAAAGTGGGTGGCGTAGCCGCACTAATCAGTTCACATTCAACTTTGCCTCGGTTTCTAAAACGATGAGGCTTCTTGGTTTCAAAGTAGTAAGAGTCGCCTGCTTTAAGCAGTTGCGTCTTACTTCCGACAGTTATTTCAATTTCACCACTAATGATTATCCCGCCCTCTTCACCGTCATGCTGCAAGAAGTCCGGTCCAGTATCCGTACCCGGTGGATAAAACTCGCGCAAAATCGCCAGTTTTCGCCCCTCACGCTTGGCCCCAACCAGTAACATCTTAATTGTGCCGTCACCAAGGTCCGCCATTTGCCCGAGTGTAAAAAAGATTTCATCTTTTGCCTCGATTTCTATGGTGAAAAACTCTCCCATTGAGATTGGAATAGCATCGAGAATTTTCTTTAGTGACCCCACAGATGGGTTAACGAGATTTTGCTCAATCTGGGAGATCATTGAGTTGGTGACACCGCTGCGCTTCGCTAACTCTCTTTGAGAAAGCCCGCGCATCGTTCTTATTGTTTTTAGTTGTTTCCCAACATCCATGGCCTATCCTCTGAAAAAGTAATTGCAACACTAATGACACAAATTGACTATCAACGCGCAAAATTAAGCCAACAATTATAAAGAAAGGTGATGTCATAGCAAGCTATACCACACCACCTTGAACAGCACTATTGAGCAGCAAGTTTCATCTCAAGTTGCCGACGTTTTTCTGCTTTCGCCATCACCCACCAAGCGACAAAGGTCGCACACGCTACCGCCAATATGATGAGGGTCGCTAGAGCATTGATTTTCGGGCTGACCCCTAAACGAACGCTAGAGAACACCACCATAGGTAAGGTTGTAGCACTTGGCCCCGAAACAAAACTCGCAATAACTAAATCATCCAATGACAATGTGAATGCCAGTAACCATCCAGCGAGAATTGCTGGTGCGATAGTGGGTAAGGTGATTTGGAAGAAGACTTTCCAAGGCGGCGCCCCAAGATCCATCGCCGCCTCCTCAATCGAGCGATCCACTTCTTGTAGACGAGAGCTGACTACAACGGTGACATAAGCCGTACAAAAAGTCACATGCGCTATCCATATCGTCAACATGCCTCGCTGTGAGAAGATGTCGAACACTTGCCCTAGCGCTATAAAGAGCAATAGCAAGGATAAGCCGGTAATCACCTCTGGCATAACCAGTGGAGCGGTGATCATGAAAGCAAAACCGGTTTCACCTCTGAACTTACCAAATCGGTTTAAGACAAAAGCAGCGATAGTACCAAGCACAACAGCTGCACTGGCTGACAAGAAACCGATCATCAGGCTCAGTTTGACCCCTCCCATCAATAGGTCATCTTCGAGAAGCTCAAAGTACCATTTGATTGAGAAACCTGACCAAACCGTTACCAATCTGTTTTCGTTAAACGAGTAAATAATGAGGATTAGAATCGGTAGGTATAGAAACGTAAGACCTGCCGCGAGTATCGCCCACTTCCATTTGGTTTTATATACAGGAATCGCATCCATTAGTTTGCCTCCAACTCACGTTTCTGATAACGGTGGAACCACAGTATCGGAATCATTAACAGTAACAACATGACAATAGCCACTGCTGACGCCACGGGCCAATCTCGGTTATTGAAAAACTCTTGCCACAAAACTTTACCAATCAATATCGAATCCGGCCCACCAAGGAGCTCAGGGATAACGAACTCACCCACAGCCGGAATAAACACTAACATCGAGCCAGCAATGATCCCCGCACGAGTGAGTGGGACAAGAATGCTAAATAGGGTCGTGTATGGCTTCGCACCTAAATCGCTAGACGCTTCGATCAACGAATAGTCGACGCGCATTAAAGCGGTATAGATAGGCAAAACCATGAAAGGTAGGTAGGTGTAGACAATCCCTATGTAAACGGCAGCATCGGTGTGAAGTATTTTTAATGGCTCATCAATGGCTCCTAACGACAGCAGGACATTGTTAAGCAATCCATTATTTTTGAGGATGCCTATCCACGCATAAACTCGAATCAAGAAACTGGTCCATGACGGTAGAATGATTAGCATCAGTAAGATGTTTCGAGTCGCAGGTGTTGAGTGAACAATCGCCCAAGCGATCGGGAAACCAATCAACAAACATAAAGCGGTCGACACTAGTGCGATGCGAATCGATTCTAGATATGACGAGATATAGAGATCGTCTTCAACAAGATACTGGTAGTTACCAATATTGAGCAGCAACTGTATTTTCTGTTCCGCATAACTCCACAGCTCACTGTATGGCGGGATAGCAATTTGTGCTTCGGCGAAACTGATTTTGAACACAATAAGAAAAGGTAGCAGGAAAAACAGTAACAACCACCCATAGGGAATCGACAGCAATAGACACTTTGGCGTCGGAACCACACGCCAGAAGTTCAATTTGGCATGAGTTTTCATATCTTAAGTACCACGCTACTTTCTAATTCCCAGCATAGGTTGACCCTTTGCTCCCAAGTCGGCATTTCTTTGCGATGACGGCTAGTGTTTTGCAAAGTGGCGGTCACCAATTTACCGCTTTCTAAGCGTACATGGTAAATCGACTGATTGCCCATATAAGCGATATCTTCAACAACACCAGAACAGGAGTTCTCCGCGTTGGATGGTTTGTCGCACAGCATCATCTTCTCGGGGCGTATGGCGATATAAACAGGAATCCCTGGAGCACCAGATACACCGTGTGCAATTCGGATTGGAGAAGGGAGATCCGGTGTAGCAATCGTTGCGCTATCGTTGTTGTTGGTCTCCAAAACACCTTCAAATACGTTAACTGAACCAATGAATCTAGCGGTGTATCTTGAGTTCGGGTGTTCATAAATGGCTTCGGGAGAGCCGATTTGAGCAAACTGACCTTTGTTCATGATGGCAATGCGACTCGCCATCGTCATGGCTTCTTCTTGGTCATGAGTCACCATGACACATGTCACGCCGACGCTCTCAAGAATATCCACAACCTCAAGCTGCATTTTTTCTCTGAGGTTTTTGTCCAATGCACCCATTGGTTCATCAAGAAGTAGTAACTTAGGTTTCTTCGCTAGGCTTCTCGCCAAGGCCACCCTTTGTTTCTGTCCACCAGATAGCTGATGTGGCTTACGATTGGCATAGTCTGTCATCCTCACCAACTCAAGCATATGTTTTACTGTCGCGTCGATCTCTTTGCTTGGCATGCCATCTTGCTTTAGCCCGTAAGCTATATTTTTGGCTACCGTCATATGGGGAAATAGAGCGTATGATTGAAACATCATGTTGACTGGACGACGGTACGGCGGGACATTCGCTAAGTCTTCACCATCGAGTATAATTTGCCCTTCCGTAGGCTGTTCGAAACCCGCTAGCATTCTAAGTAGTGTTGATTTACCGCAACCCGAGGCACCTAATAAGGCAAACAACTCACCTTGGTTGATGGTCAGGTCGACATTATCTACCGCAACATGGCCATCAAAGTTCTTGGTCAAACCTCGTATTTCTAACAAGGGTTTAGGCGGTTTAGATTTTGTATGGCTATGCACTAGCTCGGTTTCAATAGACATCACACTCATATCTTTCTCCCTACAGCGGCGAGCACCCGAAAGTGCCCGCCTTACAACTTAGTTTTTAATAAAGTCAGTCCACGCACGTGTAATAGTTCGTGAAACCTTATGCGGCAGCATTTTCGAGCTGTACAACTTCTCTTGTGCCTCTGGCGTAGGGTAGATACCCGGATCGTCTAGTATCTCCTGTTCGATAAACTCACGAGACGGGACATTTGGATTCGCATACCAAACGTAGTTACTAATTTCTGCAATAACTTCAGGACGCAGCAGGAAGTTGATGAACAAATGTGCATTTTCTGGATGTTTCGCTTCTTTAGGAATCGCCATCAAATCGAACCAAGCAAGCGCACCTTCTTTTGGAATTGAGTAAGAAATTTCGACTCCATTGTCCGCTTCTGCCGCACGATCTGCCGCTTGAAGAACATCGCCAGACCAACCGATAGCGACACAGATATCGCCATTTGCTAAGTCATTGATGTATTGAGATGAGTGGAAATATGTGACGTAAGGACGAATGTCTTTCAACAATGCGAGTGCATCATTCTTGTAGTCATCCGCATTAGTACTGTTTGGATCTTTACCTAAATAGTTAAGTGCCGCCGCCATAATTTCGGTTGGCGCATTCAAGAAGCCCACACCACACTGAGCTAGCTTCTCCATATTTTCAGGCTTAAACACCAACTCCCAACTGTCGACAGGGGCGTTCTCACCAAGTGCTGCTTGTACTTTTTCTACGTTGTAACCGATACCTGTGGTACCCCATAGGTAAGGAATCGCGTACTCGTTGTTCGGATCAACCGTATCAGCCAGAATCGACATCAACTTAGGATCTAGATTTTTGTAGTTACTCAGCTTGCTTTTATCCAGCTTCTGAAATGCACCCGCTTTAGCTTGACGTCCAAGGAAGTCATTACTCGGCACGACAAGATCAAATCCTGTGTTGCCTGAGAGAATTTTCGCTTCCAACACTTCGTTAGAGTCGAAAACGTCGTAAACCACCTTAATACCAGTCTCTTGTTCAAACTTGGCAATCGTGTCTTCCGCGATATAATCTGACCAGTTATAAACGTTAAGAACTTTCTCTTCGCCAGCGTGCACTAATGCCGGTGCAGTAACCATTGCTGCTCCCAGCGCCATGCCGATATATGATTTTAGTTTAACCATTTGGATCTCCGTTCCTCTTGCTTGTTGCTCGTGTACGTGACCGACTAAGACTTGACGTCCGCCAATGTGTTATCTAAAGCTTGTTTCGCTTTAGTGACCAGTTGATCGATTTCATCCTTGCTAATGATAAGTGGTGGCGAACAGATCATTGTGTCTCCCACCGCTCGTAAAACGACGCCTGAATTAAAGCAGTGCTCACGACAGCGAGTACCGACTTCTAGCTCTTTATCAAAACGCTGATTGGTCTCTTTATCCGCTACCAATTCGATAGCACCAACCAGCCCCTTGCAGCGGGCTTCTGCCACCAATGGATGCTGTGCAAGCTCGCTCCAACGCTGAGCAAAGTATGGGGCGGTCTCTTCTCGAACCTGGTTGACGACATTAAGGCGTTGCATCTCTTTGATGTTGGCAATCGCTACCGCACACGCTGCTGGGTGTCCGGAATAAGTAAAGCCATGGGCAAATTCCGTATCAGCATCGGTGAGAACTTTAGCGACGTGGTCACGGACCATCACACCACCTAGAGGCAGATAGCCTGAAGTAATACCTTTAGCCATACACATCAAATCAGGTTTGATATTGAAGGTCTGGCTGGCAAACCATTCACCTGTGCGTCCAAAGCCACATATGACTTCATCGACGATCAATAGGATTTCGTATTTGTCACAAATACGTTGAATTTCTGGCCAATAGCTATCTGGCGGGATAATCACGCCACCCGCACCCTGAATCGGTTCGGCAATAAAGGCAGCAACATTATCTTCACCTAACTCAAGAATTTTGGCTTCCAATTGGCGAGCACGCTCTAGACCAAACTCGTTAGCATCTTGCCCCTGACCTTCACCAAAGTGATAAGGCTGATCGATATGAACGATATTGGGTAGTGGCAAACCACCTTGCGCATGCATAAACTTCATACCACCCAAACTCGCACCTGCCATGGTGCTTCCATGGTAAGCATTGTTTCGGCTGATCACAGTTTGTTTGCTGGCTTTGCCTTTGCTTGCCCAGTAGTGCCTTACCATGCGCAGTACGGTGTCATTACACTCAGAGCCAGAACCCGTGAAGAAAACGTGGTTCATTCCTTCTGGCGTGATTTCAGCCAGTAATGTTGATAATTCTACCGCCGGTGGATGAGTAGTTTGGAAGAACAGATTGTAATAAGGCAGCTCCTTGAGCTGCGCCGTTGCAGCATCAATGAGTGGTTGACTGCTGTAGCCAAGGTTTACACACCAAAGCCCAGCCATACCATCAAGAATTTTGTTACCGTCCTCATCGTAAATGTAAACGCCCTCAGCTTTAGTAATGACGCGAGAACCTTTTGCATTTAATGACTTAAAGTTAGTAAAAGGGTGCAAACAATGTGCACTGTCTTGCTCAATCCATGTAGACATAGTTAACTCTCATCTTTTTCAGATATCGAAATAAACTCGGTAAACTGACCACAAACTAGCTCACCTTGTCTCAAGTCATCTGGCTAATAATGCCAAGTGACTCGAGTCATGATTTACACGTTCAATAATAGGAACTCACGCTCCCATGAACTGATCACTTGGAAAAACGTTTTGTATTCTTTGCGCTTAATGGCGACATAAGCCGCTACAAAACGATCGCCTAAAATTTCACGAAGCTCATCACTCTGCTCCAATAACACCAGTGAATCTTCCAGCGTATGTGGCAGAGAATAGGGTTGAGTTGTCATATCACCTGTACATTCCGGCGTTGGTGTGAGCTTCTCTTTCATGCCCAAATAACCACAAGCGAGGGTGAGTGCCATCGCCAAATATGGATTAGCATCAGCTCCCGCATAGCGGTTCTCGATTCGACGAGAATTTCTATCTGAAATAGGTACTCGCAATCCAACGGTGCGGTTGTCCACCCCCCAAGCCACGTTGGTAGGCGCAGATTCACCAAATACCAAACGGCGGTAGGAGTTCACATTCGGCGCAAAAAACGAAATAGCGGCAGGCGTGTATTTCTGCATACCAGCGATATAGTTCATGAAGAGTTCACTGTTAGAGCCATCATCATTCGCAAACAGGTTCTGACCGTTGTCATCCACTAGACTCTGGTGAATATGCATCGCACTACCTGGCTCATTTTCCATTGGTTTTGCCATAAAGGTCGCATACACATCATGTTTTAATGCCGCTTCACGTACCGTACGCTTAAACAAAAACACTTGGTCAGCTCTATCAAGTGGCTCACCATGGTCAAAGTTGAGTTCCATTTGCGCGGCACCAGATTCGTGCACCAGGGTGTCAACATCCAACTCCTGTACTTCACAATAGTCGTACATATCTTCAAAAATTGGATCGAACTCGTTTACCGCATCAATACTGAACGACTGACGCGCGGTTTCTGGACGACCGTTACGACCAATTGGCGGTTCAAGTGGGTAGTCCCAGTCGAGGTTTTTCTTAACGAGGAAGAACTCCAACTCTGGTGCAACGATAGGATTCCATCCCTCTTTCTTGTAGAGATCTAAAACGCGTCTTAGAACGGCACGAGGCGAGATATCTACTGGATCACCACCCACGGTGTAACAGTCGTGGATGACTTGAGCTGTGGGCTCTTTAGTCCAAGGAACAAAACGAATCGTATCCGGATCCGGTTCTAGCAGCATGTCTTTCTCAGTCAGGTCAATCATGCTTTCATCATCAGGCCAGTCACCGGTTACCGTTTGGAAAAAAACCGCTTCGGGAAGGCGCATTCCTCCCTCTCGAAGAAACTTTTTGGCGGGCATGATCTTACCTCGCGCATTACCAGTAATATCAGGTATGAGGCATTCCACCTCAGTAATCCTATTACTCTCAATCCATTTCGTTATCTTTTCCATGATTTATTCACCTATTGTTTGGCGACAATTTTGTCCGCGACTGGGAATAGAATTGACCTTGAATTGGTCAAATGTCAACCATGAATGTTAATTATTTTGATAATTTGATACTTATATTTTACAAATAATTAACAAGAGTGTTGTGTTTTACTAAACGTTGTGTAAGGGTAATACCGTGCGTTGGATGTTTTTTCATCACTATTAAGTAGGAATGTTATCGACGAAATATGGCTAACGTGTTACCGAACACGCTAAGGAAAGTAAGGACGCACTTGCCTATTCCCATAAGCGGTAATCAACTGAAAGGAAGCGAATTAACAATGAACGAGCTAGTCAAACAAACCATTGCGACCAATCACGATGCCTGCTCAGTTTCCAGCAATGCTGACGCCATCGTGCAATTCATCCGCGAAAACTCCAACGTCACCACCGTCGATTTAATGCTGTTTGATATTAACGGTGTCATCCGCGGTAAAAGAGTGAATGCCTCACAACTGGATAAAATTGCCGAGCAAGGCATATGCTTACCCGCTTCTGTTTTCGCCCTCGATATATGTGGCGAAACCGTCGAAGAAACAGGGCTAGGATTTGAGCAAGGTGATGGAGACAGACTCTGCATGCTGGTTGACAGTTCATTGCAACTGACGCCTTGGCTTGAGAACAGTGCTCAAGCCATTGTTACCATGTATGAGCCCGACAGCCAGCAGCCCTTTTTCGCCGATCCTCGTCACGTCCTTCAGGGGCAATTAGACAAATTCACTCAACGTGGCTTAACCCCGTGCGTCGCGATAGAACTTGAGTTCTATCTGCAAGACGTTAAGCCCGATGCAGACGGACAACCACAGCCACCTATCATGCCACTCAGTGGTGAGCGAATGACGCAAACTCAAGTCTATTCACTTGATGAGCTTGATGAATTTAAGGCATTTCTTGACGAAGTCTTAGCGACATGTGAAATACAAAATATTCCAACAGACAATATCACCGCCGAATATGCTCCAGGCCAGTTCGAAGTTAACTTGCGCCACTGCGAGGATGTGCTTTTAGCCTGTGACCAAGCAATGCTGTTGAAAAGAGTCATACGCGCCGTTGCAAAAAAACACGGATTCTATGCCAACTTCATGGCTAAACCCTACACAGAGCACGCAGGTAACGGCTGCCACGTCCACGTTAGTCTGCTCGATCGCGACGGAGAAAATATCTTCGCTGACGATCAGAATACCCTACTTCACGCCATTGCAGGCATTCTCGACCATATGGATGAAAGCATGGCGGTCTTGGCTCCAAACGCTAACTCTTATCGACGCTTGCAACCGAATATGTTTGTCCCACTCCAAATGACTTGGGGATGGGATAATCGTACCGTCGCAGTTCGTGTTCCCGCCGGTGAAAATAGTAATCGTCGGATTGAACATCGACTTGCAGGTGCTGATGTTAACCCATACTTAACGACCGCTGTCATTCTCGCTTCTATGTTAGATGGCATTGAAAAGCAGCAACTTCCACCAGCACCTATTGAAGGTGATGCCACACTTGTCGACGCACCAACGGTTCCGACCTCTTGGCAAGCGGCACTCGAACTGTTCGACCAGAGTCTGTTCTTGAAAGAGCAACTTGGAGAACAGTTCTGCAAAATCTATTTGGCAAACAAGCAACATGAGCAGGAGCATTTTTCCGCTCAGGTATCGCCACTCGAGTACCAATGGTACAAGTAAGTTCAACTTTAGTTTTAAGGACAAAGCTATGAAAGCAAAGCACACCGACTCTTACTACGCAGCGTCAGCAAATCAACACTTTGATTTTCCAACGTTAAAAGGCGCACACAAGGCGGATGTTTGTGTGGTGGGTTCAGGTATTACTGGTGCAACAGCGGCACTTGAACTTGCCAATCGTGGTTTTAAAGTCATTGTGCTTGAGGGCAAACGCGTCGGTTGGGGTGCATCAGGTCGTAGTGGCGGTCAAGCGATTTTCGGTTGGGCTTCAGAGCAAAGTACTCTCGAAAAACTGGTCGGTAAATCAGACGCACGTAAACTATGGGATATGTCCGTTGACGCTTTGGCACTCACCAAAGGCAACATAAAAAAATACAACATTGAGTGTGATTGGCGTGATGGTATGGTCCATCTAGGCGTCAAATCACGTCACGATCGCGAGCTCAAAGCGTGGCACGATGATCTCACCGAGAATTATGGCTACCAATCACTGCAACTTTGGGATCAAAAACAGACACGCGAACACATCGCAAGCGATCGTTATACTTCGGGTTTATTTGACTCTAACAGCGGTCACCTCCACCCATTAAATTATACGCTTGGTTTGGTTAAAGCCGCACAAGATGCGGGGGTTGAATTTTACGAACAGAGTGAATGTAAGAAGATTGAGCATGGCGATCCTGCCAAACTGTTTACGGCACAAGGCAGCGTTGAAGCCAACCACGTTGTTTTAGCCTGTAATGCTTATATGGATGGGTTGGAGAGCAAGTTAGAAAATCGTGTCATGCCCGTTGGCACCTATATTTGCGCGACAGAACCGCTCGGTGAAACGGTCACCAATGATCTGATGAAAAATCATATTTCAGCGTGTGATATTAACTTTGTACTCGATTACTTCCGCTGTTCAGGAGATCACCGCATGTTATTTGGTGGCAGAGTCAGTTATTCAGGCGTTGCACCTTTTAACCTTAGAAAAGCAATGCAGTCGAGAATGATTGATATCTATCCGCAGCTGAAAGACGCCAAGATTGACTTTGCTTGGGGAGGTAATGTCGCCATTACCCTCAACCGAGCACCGCATTTTGGTCGCTTAAAGCCAAATGTCTACTTTGCGCAAGGTTTTTCAGGTCACGGCATCGCAGCCACTGGTATGGCGGGAACCCTAATGGCAGAGTGCATCGCCACTACAGCCGAACGTTTTGCCATATTTGACCGAATTCCTCACCACCCATTCCCAGGTGGTCGCTTGTTCCGCACCCCTGCTCTCGTTCTGGCGATGTCCTATTTCAGAATCCGAGATATGCTATAGCCGCTCTGATCGTTCGTATCGCCTCGGTGTCACGCCCTCTACATTAGGGGGCATTACTCAGCTAGTAACTGTGACTGACAAACTCCACTTCATTTACCTGATGGACACGGTTTGTGTATGAGGCTAGCGCATACATGATATTGGCGAGTAGGTTGGCGTAGCGGAACAAGATCGGATCCGGCGACTTTCTGCCTGAGTGTTCAATTGCCACCAACGCGCGAACCACTTTCTTAGCTTGAGTACGACACAGATGTAGCTCCGCTGAGATTCGGTGTCCACCGGGTAATACAAACCCTTTGAAGCCACCATCAAGTTTTTCTCTTAACTGGTTGTAGTCACGATAGAGTTCATGCAGGGTTGACTCATCAATCGCCATCTTCCCGCGAACGGAACCATTGAGGTGATATACATTCGGTTGAAGCCGCAGCAATATATCACGGCTAACGTCATCCAACTCATACGTCAGCACTAAACCAATCCTGCTACACAACTCGTCACTGGCGATCTCAAAGTCACACACTGGGCTATCTTCATAGATGAATGGGTAGCAGATTTCTCCGTGATCTTTGCTGACGGGGCGCATCGTAATTCCTCTCCTAAAGCAGAAAGGAGCCACTATGGCTCCTTAATTGGAATCTAAGCTATCTGAATCACTACTGGTTGGAAACCTTTTTATGACCTTCTTCTAAATGAACAAAATCAACAAGATCATCACCCGACACCTGATAAGCCTGACCGAAGCCTTTGACAAACAGACCTTGCTCCGCTTTTAGGTTGAACAAAACAAAATCCTGTAATTGGCTAAGGCCATCAATAATCTCACCAAATCTCTCTTTCATTTGTGCAATCACAAGATTCCATTGCTTGCTATCGCGTTCAACCACTGACGCTATCGCATCAAACGTTAAGCGTTTTCGAGCAAACAGCTGTTTCGAGTCACCCTCGTCTTCAATCATCATAATCGACACACTTGGATTGACCTGCAAATTACGTGCGTGGCGAGCGATTTCAGAGATTAAGACAAAGTAACCATCCTGATTCTGCACATAAGGAGCGTAACTCACATTCGGACGCCCATTTTCATCGACGGTGGCGAGTTGCAATGTACGTCGCGCTTGACGAAACTCTTTAATTTCCGGTTCTAGACGACCTTGCAAACGCTCTTGTTTCACTTGTTGGTCCATTTGAGGCTCCTTAATCTGTTCTCTTTTTCTGTATTTGTTATTGGCTCAACTCGTGCTGCCAGCGTTTGAATGTCTCGACTTGAGAAGCAAACAGTTGATGTTTGTCATCACGTCCCAAATAGACTTTAAAGATATTATTACCTTGTGAGCAAAAAAATCCAAAATAATGACTTTCTCGTCCTCTAAAAGGCTTACTTACCAAAGCAATATCCTTAATATTTTCTAGCTTGAGATGACCATGTAATTCACCTTCTTTCCCCATGAGATTGTAGTAACCTCTGGTCTCTTTCCCTCTAGGAAAGGGGGCTTTGACTTCAAAAATTGAGCCAAATGAATGAACGATAGTCGTCACAGGGCCAAAACCAACCAATTGCTCCAAAACCCATTGCGCTTGTTCCCCAGAGACAAGAGTCACCATGCCATCAGGCAAAGAAGCAACAATTTGAAATTCTGATACGTTGAGTTTTTCCGCCAAATCCGCAGGCAGCAAAGCCGGCTCTTGCTCCAATAGCTGAACCACTTGTTGTTTTAATGAGGGCATACTCTTTCCATACTGTTGCTTATTCCACTGATGGTTGGGATCATAAATTGTCAAAAATGAGAATGCAATTGATAATTGATCTTATTTACATTGTGAGTAATAATCTCGCCGTAACTGAGTAGCGAGATTGGATAAGGAGATAAAGTGAACATTAAACGATACGTTGTTGCCGCAGGTCTATCTGTTGCTGTGCATGCTGCGTTAGTTGTTGTTACACAAGAACCCAAAGCCATGGCTATGCCTGCGGGCAGTCCCTCCAATTCAGTCTCTCTCAATCTAAAAATGACGGCTCCACCAAGCTCGGTTCAACCTGTTGTTGAACAAAAAGCTCAAATCAAAACGCAACCTAAGTTAGTCGAATCAAGCGCAGTTAAACAAGAAAAACACTTCGCCAAGCCAAAGCCAAAGCCAAAGCCAGTGGATACCGTCAAAACTCCAGTTTCAAAGCAACAAGCTGCACAAAAAAAGCCTGAGCACACAGCAGAGAATCGACGCGTGGCAAAGCAAGACAAAAAGCCTCTCGCTGAGCCACAACCAGAGCAGGCGTCCGATGATGCCCTACCGCAGGACGTTAACAACGGCGTAAATGCGCAGCCCGTAATGGTCACCAAGGCGTCATTTTTGACTAAACCTACTGCACCTAAATATCCGCGATTGGCGAAAAAGCGCCGCTTAGAAGGCGTGGTTTTGTATGAGGTCTGGCTTGATAAAAACGGCAATCAGGTTAAGCAAGTCCTAATCTCCTCTTCAGGAGCGACGATACTTGATCAGTCCGCTTTAGACGCCATCAAAACGTGGCAGTTCACCCCACAATCTGTTGACGGTCAGCAAATTGCACACCGCATTCAAATCCCTGTTCGTTTTAAGTTGGACCAATAATGGAACAAATAAATCAGTTGCAACAACAGCTCGGCCTGATGACTTGGCCGCTAATTCTTTGCTCTGGGCTCACCCTAATGATCATCGCCGAGCGTATTTTCCATGTCATCCTCAGTTTAGGGGCTGGCAAACACGCTATTCGCGCTGAACTAGAGCAAATCACACCAACAGACTCTCAACAGATAGAAGCACTATCAAAGGCACTGGTTGTGCGTAGACCTCTCCTTTACACGGGCGTCGCTATGCTACTCGCACACCACTCGTTTGATAAAACACTGCGTGAAGATGCGGCAGGTATGTGGCTACAAGAGAAGCGTCACCAACTTCAATTTGGTCTGCGTTTGCTCTCTCTAATCGGTGTGATTAGCCCTCTGATTGGGCTACTTGGTACCGTACTAGGTTTGATAGAGATGTTTAAAGGCGTTGCCGCCTCTACAGGTAACATTACGCCCAATGATCTTGCTGACGGTCTTGGCATCGCAATGCGGACAACCGCCGCAGGGTTGATCATTGCTCTGCCTGCCATCGCCGGAGCTCAATTGCTTGGGCTATGGGCAGATCGTGTTATCGCGAAGCTTGAGCACACCTTGAACTACGTAAATCTATGGCTTGAAGGGCTACGCCTCGGAGAGACTTCATCCAGCAAGGGCAGCGCGAGTGAAAAAGTCGCTAAACTAGAAATTCAGGCCAACTAATGATTAAAGTCTCACAGCAAGCAAACCACAACGGATTGGTACCAGACTTAACGCCCTTACTCGATATTATTTTTATCGTCATGGTGTTTTTGATGCTCACAGCAGCCGTCAAACTGGACTCCCTCGAAGTCGACCTACCTAGCGTCGATTCCCCTGCGGTTTCAGTGGTGGAAAATACCTCTCTGACCATCAATATTCTTGAACAAGCGCCCCATTGGGCCATTGATGGTAAACAGTATATCGACTGGAATAACTTCACTCTCGCCTTGCTCGAAGAGCACCGTACCAACAAACAGCCGATAGTGGTTGGTGCTGAAAAAACCGCCGATGTTCAACATTTGGTCAAATTGCTCGCTTTCTTGCAGCAAAACGGTATTCAAGCAACTCAACTACTCACGCAAGATTCTAAATAGCCGAGTCAACTATGTATAAAAATGCCTTCATTCAGCGCTTCGCCACACTTTCCCTGCTTCTCATTGCCGCTCACTCTTTCGCCGATGAAAAAGTCATCAGTGCAGGCAGTGCTGTCACCGAACTGGTTGTGGCGCTGGGACAACAAGATAAGCTCGTTGCGGTTGATGTCACGAGTGAACGTCCAACCAATTTATCGTTAGCCAATATAGGTTATCACCGACAACTATCCGCAGAAGGTCTGCTTGCACTCGGTGCAACTCGTTTAATCGGTTCTGACGAGATGGGACCAGACACGACATTAAACCAACTTCGTGCAGCAGGGGTGACGGTGGATATTGTTAACACAAAACCAACCGCAGAGGGTCTGCTGCAGCGCGTAGACCAAATTGCTTCTTTACTCGATGCTCAGCAACAAGCCTCAAACTTGAAGCAAAGTATCACTAAACAGATCCATACTTTGCAAGCCAACAAAAACAATCAAGTTTCAGCGAAAAAAGTCCTGTTCTTGCTCATTCATGAAGGGCGCCCCGCCAATGTCGCTGGCCGAGATACCACGCCAAATGCAATCATAGAGTTAGCGGGAGCTCGCAATCCTGCAGCGGAGAGTGTGACGTCATACAAACCTCTTTCAACGGAAGCCCTTGTAGAGATGCAACCAGATGTGATTCTAGTCAGTGGACGTAGCTACAAACAGCTAGGGGGGGTGGACGCCATTCTCGCCAGTATGCCTATGCTGGCAGCAACACCCGCTGGACAAAATGGACAAATAATTCAAATTGATGGTCGTGCTTTGGTTGGGGGACTTGGGTTGAAGAGTCTTTCAGAAGCCGAGCGGCTAAGTACAATATTGAGATAAGAGCACTACAACCATGTTTCTTCGTCGACTGGGTAATACGACAATTTGGGCACTGGGTGGGCTTACACTGCTTGTGACTGCCATCAGTTCAGTGACCGTGGGGCCAATGCATATTGGCTTTTGGCAAAGTGTTCAAAGCCTGATGTTCCAATCGCAAGATCTCGCTCCTCACATCAATCTCGTCATTCATGAAATCCGTTTTCCACGCACACTTCTGTGTATGTTAGTGGGAGCGATTCTGGCACTGTGTGGCAGCGTCATGCAGGGGCTATTTCGCAATCCACTTGCCGAACCCGGAATCATTGGTGTTTCGGCAGGGGCCTCCCTCGGCGCCGCGACTGCGATAGTCCTGTTCTCAAGCGTCAGTCACAATCACCCTCAATTTATGAACTTAGCCGCCGTCCCACTGTTCGCTTTTCTGGGTGGAGCACTAACAACGGTGTTGGTCTACAGGTTAGGCACAACCAAGATGGGAACCTCTGTCACCATCATGCTACTAGCAGGAGTGGCTATCAGTGCGCTTTCAGGAGCTGGAATTGGTTACATGAGCTTTGTCGCTGACGATCAGATGCTACGTGATCTCTCCTTGTGGTCGATGGGGTCTATGGCGGGGGCAAACTGGTCTAGCATTCTGCTGTGCGCGACCACGCTGACTTTACTGATGGCGGTGTTCACTTATAAAGCGATGGCACTCAATGCTCTACTGCTTGGTGAGGCAGAGGCCGCACACCTTGGGATTCCTGTACAAAAACTAAAGCGCCAGCTGATCCTGCTTAGCGCGATCGGTGTTGGTGTGACTGTCAGTGTATCTGGCATGATCGGCTTTATTGGTTTGGTGATTCCTCACTTGGGTAGGATGATCTCAGGGCCTGATCATCGAACCTTATTGCCGCTTTCTGCATTAATGGGCGCACTGCTACTCACTCTAGCCGATATGTTTTCTCGAGTGGCCGTTGCCCCCGCTGAACTGCCTGTCGGCATTGTGACTGCCCTTATCGGCGCTCCTTTCTTTATCTATCTTCTCTTCAAGCAAAAAGGGGCAATCCTATGATCAATGACATCGTGTTGTCTGCCCAACAAGTTTCTATGTCGTATGGTCAACGTAAAGTGCTCGATAATATCAGTATCGATATCCGAGCCGGAGAAGTTACCACGCTTTTGGGACCCAATGGGGCGGGTAAAAGCAGTTTACTCAAATTGCTGTGTGGAGAGATCCCATCACGATGCAATATAAGCTATTTTGGACGGAGTAAAGAGCAGTGGCAGCCAGGTGATTTGGCACAGCACTTAGGTATGCTACCTCAACACAGTACACTCAGTTTTCCATTTTTGGTTCACGAGGTTGTTGAGCTTGGTGGGATCCCGCTGAATCTACCAAATAAGCAAGTAAAACTGTTGGCGCAAAAATATATGGAGATGACCGATGTTGGTCATCTAAGCGAACGTCTCTACCCTTCTTTATCGGGTGGCGAAAAGCAACGTGTCCACTTAGCTCGAGTATTGGTTCAACTCGCACATTCAGAGCGCGAAAAAATCCTGATGCTTGATGAGCCGACCTCGGCATTGGATTTGGCCCACCAGCACAACACGTTAAAAATTGCCCGCAGACTGGCAGATGAACATTGTGCCGTAGTAGTGGTTTTGCATGATTTAAACTTAGCTGCACAATATTCAGATCGTCTGGTTGTTTTGCATCAGGGAAAAATTGCATGTGATGAAGCACCTTGGCATGCACTAGATGTCGATTTGATTAAGCAAGTCTATGGCTACGACGCTCTTATCACGTCACACCCAACACTAGACTTTCCATTGATTTTTCCTGCATCCTAATCTGGTTCGATAGGTTAGAAAACCTTAGCTATACTCAGGTTATTGCGCTTGAGGAAATTGTATAATGCTTCGGTTTACTGACATCATTATCGCCTGTGTCATCACGTTTGTGAGCTTCGCTAGTTACGCTCATAACACTGAATTGACCCATGTAAGAGTCTGTGGTGATGCAATTGACTGGTCCCCTTATACTTACGTTGTAAATGATGCCGCTTACGGTTCCGATGTTGTCATTCTCGATAGGGTATTAGTTCAAAATGGCGTTAGCTATGACATCACAATGACCTCTTGGTCTCGATGCTTGAGGGGGACCAAAAGTGGAGAATTTGACTTAGCGCTTAGTGCCTCATTCAGCGATACCCGAACAAAGGACTTTCTCTACACAGAGTGGTACTACAGCATAACCCCATACTATATCTACTCTTCCACTCGATTTCCGCAGGGTCTAGAGATAACCAGTGTGCAAGACCTATCCGCTTACAAAGTATGTGGTAACCATGGCTACAATTACGCTGACTTTGAACTTAATAATATTGTCCGTGAAGGAAACTCGGTTAAGGACGTCCTCACCAAACTAAGACAAGGTGAATGTGAAGTTTATTTAAACTGGCTGGAAATCATTGATGGTTTAAAATCGGTGTGGGGGATCGAATACATTACTGATGACTTAGTAGCTAAGGCGATACCCAACATGCCCCCACACAAGTTCTATATGCTGATTTCGAAACAATTTCCCGCACAAACCAAACTCAAACAGGTGCTTGATAACTATTTAATCAGTTTACAAGGCAACCAGACTGCACCATAGCCGAGCACCAATGACAAAACGATGAGAATATCAAAAGCACGGTCATCGGCATGGTCCATAGTCCTCGGCCATCATTTTTGACAATTACAGAAGGCGACGACGTAGTCCTGAACGCTCTAGAACACGGGTCGAGATCTCTTCTACCGATAAAGAAGAGGTATTGATATAAGGAATCGCTTCGCGACGAAATAGCGCCTCAACGGTTTGCAGTTCATGTAAACACTGTTCGTTACTCGCATAGTCACTTCCTGCTAGACGGTTTTCTCGAATCTCTGTCAATCGTTCAGGATTGATGGTCAAACCAAACAACTTATGACGATGAATTGCAAACTCAGGCAGTAATCTTAAGCGTTTCAAATCATCATCAATAAATGGATAGTTAACGACTCGCAGGCCAAACTGCATCGCCATATAAAGGCTGGTTGGCGTTTTACCACTGCGCGATACGCCAAGTAAGATGATATCCGCCTCTTCAAGCCCTTTCAGGGTAATCCCATCATCATGAGCCAAGGTGTATTCAATAGCGGCTATGCGGTCAAAGTATTTGTCCGAATCCTTACTGACGCTGCGAGAACGTTGTAATTTGGGTTTTGGCTTCATCTGAGTATCGTCTTGAACTCGCTGGACAATACTCTCCAACACATCGTAACCGTAAGAGTTAGAGGCCAATAATTTGTTGCGCAATTCAGGTATCACCATGGAAAAAAACACCAAGGGTTTAACGCCTTTTTTTTGGTAAGACGCTTCAATCTCTTTGAGCAATTCCGTCAACTTATCTTCACTTTCGACAAACGGAAACGTTTTCTCGTTCACTTGGAAAGGAAATTGTCCCAGAACAACGTGCCCTAACGTTTCACATGTTATCGCGGTTCCATCAGAAACATAGAATACATCACGACTTTGAATATCAATTTGCATTTTATTTTAAACTTTCAAATTCTTTTGAGTAGGATAGTCGCCATAATATCGATAATAAAGCCCGGCTTGCTGTTACGCCCCCCACAGCTTTAGAAATTCATAGCGAATTTTTTTCAGCCTTGACGTAATCGTTTGCCTACTCCCTACAAAGCTGCAATGTTTCTGGAGAAAGACATGCAAAACAACACCCTCTGGTTCGATGGCCTATCGATGGAAGATGTCGACAAAGTCGGCGGTAAAAATGCTTCGCTTGGTGAAATGGTTTCTAACCTCGCTAATGCTGGCGTTTCTGTACCCAATGGATTTGCGACCACTTCCTACGCGTTTAACCAGTTCTTAGATTACGAAGGACTGGATGACCGCATACATCAACTGCTTGATGAACTGGACGTTGATGATGTAGAAGCTCTGCGTAAGACAGGCGCTACCATCCGTCAATGGGTTTTAGAAGCCCCCTTCCCTGCTGATCTAGAGCAGGATATACGTGATAACTACCATGAACTCATTGCTGGCAATGAAGAACTTTCTGTTGCGGTTCGTTCTTCGGCAACAGCAGAAGATCTACCTGACGCTTCATTTGCGGGTCAGCAGGAAACCTTCCTCAACGTTAAAGGCATTGAGGCGGTTTTAGAAGCAACTAAACATGTTTACGCGTCATTATTTAATGATCGTGCAATCTCTTACCGCGTTCACCAAGGTTTTGACCATCGAGGCATCTCGCTATCGGCGGGTATCCAGCGCATGGTTCGTTCAGACAAAGCCTCTTCGGGTGTAATGTTTACTCTCGATACGGAATCAGGTTTCGACCAAGTGGTTTTCATCACCTCTTCATGGGGTCTGGGCGAAATGGTCGTACAGGGCGCAGTTAACCCAGATGAGTTTTACGTTCACAAGCCGATGCTGGAAGCGGGTCAACAAGCCATTGTGAAAAAGACGTTTGGCTCAAAGCTGATCAAAATGATCTACTCGACTAACCAAGAAATTGGAAAACAAGTTGAGATCATCGATACCAGCGAACAGGAGCAAAACCAGTTTTCTCTGAGTGATGAAGAGATCAAAGAACTGGCCAAGCAAGCGATGATCATTGAAAAGCACTACCAACGTCCAATGGATATCGAGTGGGCTAAAGATGGCATCGACGGCAAGCTATACATTGTTCAGGCGCGTCCAGAGACGGTTTGTTCTCAGAGCGAGCAAAATGTGATTGAGCGTTACGAGTTAAACGATAAAGCGCAGGTTCTGATTGAAGGTCGTGCCATCGGTCAGCGTATCGGTTCTGGTCCAGTACGTCTGGTCGATTCATTAGACCAAATGTCACTGGTACAAGAAGGCGATGTATTAGTCACAGACATGACCGACCCTGACTGGGAACCAGTGATGAAGAAAGCCTCTGCAATCGTGACTAACCGTGGCGGCCGTACTTGTCACGCAGCAATCATTGCCCGTGAGCTTGGTATTCCGGCTATTGTTGGCTGTGGTAACGCAACGAGTGCTCTCACTGATGGTTCTACCGTCACCGTATCTTGTGCAGAAGGTGAAACAGGTTATGTCTACCAAGGTGAGCTAGCGTTCGAAATCAAGCGCTCTTCTGTGGATGAATTGCCAATGCTGCCGACCAAAGTGATGATGAACGTTGGTAACCCAGATCGTGCGTTCGATTTTGCGCAGATTCCTAACGAAGGTGTCGGTCTGGCTCGTCTGGAATTCATCATCAACAAGATGATCGGAATTCACCCGAAAGCACTGCTCAACTTTGATGCGCAGAGCGACGAATTGAAAACCGAGATCACCCAACGAATTCGTGGCTACAAAGATCCTATCGACTTCTATGTAAGCAAACTGACTGAAGGAATCGCGACAATCGCAGCGGCTTTCTGGCCTCAACGTGTTATCGTTCGTATGTCTGACTTCAAGTCGAACGAATACAGCAACCTAGTTGGTGGACAAAGTTACGAACCTCATGAGGAGAACCCTATGTTAGGTTTCCGTGGCGCTTCACGCTATATCTCTCCAGTCTTTGAAGACTGCTTCGAGTTAGAGACACAAGCGATTAAGCGTGTTCGTAACGAAATGGGGCTGAAGAACGTAGAAATCATGATCCCATTCGTACGCACGCCGAGCGAAGCGGCTTCGGTAATCGACTTGCTGGCTAAATTCGACTTACGCCGTGGCGATCAGGGTCTGAAAGTGATCATGATGTGCGAACTGCCATCCAACGCGATTTTGGCAGACGAATTCTTGAAGTACTTCGATGGTTTCTCTATCGGTTCCAACGACATGACTCAGCTTACACTTGGTCTTGACCGTGATTCAGGCGATGTTGCTCACCTATTTGATGAACGTAACCCGGCGGTAAAAGCGATGCTTAAAATGGCGATTGACGCGGCCACGAAAGCGGGTAAATACGTCGGCATTTGTGGGCAAGGACCATCAGATCACGAAGACTTAGCTGAATGGTTAATGGAACAAGGCATCAGCTCAGTATCCCTCAACCCAGATACGGTTATCGATACTTGGCTACAGCTTGGAAAAGCCAATAAGTAATCGTTCGTAAATGTTAAAAGGCTTCCCGTGGGAAGCCTTTTTATATTCGGGTACAACTAGAACTTGTAACCGCCGCCAATCATAAATACCCATGGGTCGATGGTTACGTCAGTAGAGTACTCTTGACCACCCGCTGTGTATTTTGCTGTCGTATCGATATCGGCATACCAAACTGATGCGTTTAAGAACCAGTCATCGTTAAGCATGTAGTCAACACCTACGTTCGCAGCCAGACCCCAAGAATCATCCAGTGACAGGTTGCTTAATCCATTCGTTGTTGCGGTGCTATTTAGCTCTTCATCGAAGAAGACAGTGTAGTTGATACCGGCACCTACATACGGGCGGATAGCGCTTCCTGCTTCACCGAAGTAGTATTGCAGCATAAAGGTTGGTGGTAGATGTTTGGTCTCTGCTACTTCTCCAAGGTTAAGTAGGTTAGTAGAGATACTGTGTGAAAACGGCGTTGCCGCTAGCACTTCAAAACTGATGTTATCAGTAATCATGTAGCCAAGAGTCAAACCAAGCTGTACGTTTGAGTCAACTGAAAAAGAGCTTCCAGGAGTATCCAGCACATTGCCACTGCTGTCGTTTGGCACTACTGCCGCTAATCCACCACGGACCACAAACTCACCTTCTTTGTGAGCAAACGCGTTAGCAGAAGCGAGAGTGGCCAGAACGGCAAGGCTTAAAAGTGTTTTTTTCATTATTGTTTCCTTTTGTAGGGTGTTGTTTTATTGAATTATTTGCGCTGGAAAGTAGCACATAAAAACCCTACAAAATTGAGGGAAATCAATTTGTGAAAGTTATTGAGTATTGATTTATCTTTTTTATTTCAGCGATCACTAAAATTTGCAACATTAGTGACATTTATGTAATGCAACTTTTATGTTCATCACGCATAAAAAAAGCTCCCGAAGGAGCTTTTGGTTAACTGGTTGTCTCTGTCTGAGGCTGACTGGCGAGTTCTATCTCTCTTTGTTTAAGCATCGCATCCCACTCATCTCGTCTGGCTTTAAAACTCGCCATCTGATTTTTCGGCACTGAATTCGCCATGGGGATGTTTGCTTTCATCGCATTTACTGGTCGGCCACGATCAATCAATTCGTAGTGAATATGTGGACCCGTCACTCGACCTGTCGCCCCTGATAAGCCAATTCGTTGCCCACGAGACACCTTCTGACCTTTACGTACGAGAATTTTACTCAAGTGTAGGTAACGAGTTTTGTAACGACTGCCGTGCTGAATAACAACATAATTACCCGCATAAGGGTGTTTACGCGTCATCACCACCACACCATCTCCCGTCGACACGATCGGTGTACCAATAGGTACGGCCCAGTCGGTACCATTGTGAGGAGAGACTCGCCCTGTCACTGGGTGCTTACGATTAGGGTTAAATTGAGAACTTAATCGGTAACGCCCAGTAATTGGTTCGCGTTGGAAAGCTCTCTGTAGGCTATCACCATTGAAATCATAATACTGACCATCACTATGCAGATAAGCCGAAAGCACACGCCCGCGGTTGTAGATTCTGATAGCCTGGATTTCGCGATTTCCCGTCAGTTGCTCATCGACGAATTGGCGTGATTGGACAACTTCAAACTTATCTCCTGCACGTAAATCACGCGCGAAGTTTACTTTGTCTTTAAGTAGATTCACGACCTGTTCAATCTCACTCTTACCCAAGCCAAGGGCATTGACTGACTGAGAAAAACTGCCGTTGATTTCACCTACTAATGCAAAAGACTTCCACTCACCTGGAATTTTTACATCCGTGAACTCGTATTCACCATCATCAACTCGTGTATAAACTGCACGCTCCACCAAGCTGAACTCTAGCTCCATTTTTGCCAGATGCTTACTCTCCTCGTCTCGCCAGAAACGTAAGGTGTTTCCTGGTTTGAGCGTATCCAGAGCAAGATAGTTGAGGTCGGTTTCCATGATTTTCATCAGTTCGCTGTAACCAAAGCCTAACTGATTAAATATGCTACTCAAGTTATCACCAGCTTGAATAACATACTCGTAATCCGGCACATCACGTGCAATATCCGTATCGATCAGCAAGCGATCAACCAAAGTTGACTCAGGTAGGGAGAGATCAATGGTGCGTTGGTATCGACCATGTTGCGAAGTACTTGCTACCGCAATTGCCGCGAGGATCGGCAAACTCAATACCATCAGCTTTTTCGGCCTCGATAGCTCTTGGAAGCGAGACTTCAAACTTCTAGTTTGCACAATTTGACCTATAAATCGAAATAAACAAAGCCCTAAGAGTACAAATTTGTCTCAGGCTTGTCACCTGTCAATTGTCAGGTTTACAACAAAAGGCGCGCTATGCGCCTTGTTGTTTTTTTGTACAAAACTTATTTTTTCCTGTCAGAACTTACTGATAAGTAGAAATTAGCCCGTTATCTTCACCGAAACCATTTGGACGATAAAGATCGGCAGCAGGATCGTTCACCCACCGTTCTTCATCGATCAAATACCGAAACTCGAATTCTTGGTCTTTAGGTAGACGAGTTTTGAATTTATATGACTTAGATTTGGCCACTTTTTTCATGGCGAGCGGCTGCCAATCAAGAAAATCGGCGACAATCGCCACACTATGCCCAACCTCATCCGCTGCAAACTCAAAAGTTACTTCAACTTCATCCTTGGTTTTAAAGAAACGCTTATTGATCATATATCACTCCATTAACACAATTAAAATCCATCTCATAACGGGTTAGGCAGTTCAATGTCTTTGATAGCACGCTTAACAAATTGATTGGTTTAGCGCAGTTCTAAGCTATCTTGCTCAGTTAACTTGAACAGTATAGTGGTTATTTGTGACGGTTCCTCAGCCATAGACTGATTCGCTTCACGTTCCAATAGCTTAATAGTAATCAATCTATCAACAGCGGAAATTTCAGCCACTTTAATTCGATCACCTAACAATGCTCCGCCGTTGATGATCATGCGTTGTCTAAACTCGTCATACTTTGAAACTGCAAGATAATAGAACACCCCTGACCCCTGATTGCTAACCGCAAGAATCACAGCATAGGTGGTGTCATTTAACTTAACGATTTGTTCTGTGTTTATCGCAACGCGACCTCGGACTGCGCCATCCTCATAACTACCTGCCGCGATTGGTCGATGTTCTAGATCTTCTATGAAGGTAAACGCATTGCTGTCAGGCACTTTGACTGTCCATGGATTGGTTGTCTTAATGCCAAAAACTTGCGCCATAATGGCATTATTTTGCGGCCCTTGATTGGGAAATTTGGCTAGAATTTCTTCATCTGTAAGGCTGAAACGATAGATGCCTGCAACCGTGACTATAATTAGCAATACAACAGGAATCAAAAGGATGAGGGGAATCGGTAATAAGCGTTTTTTCATCGGGTTATCAATTTTATTGGAATCATAGAATAATCAAACAGCATGTTAGCAGGCTACCGCAAGGAGATAAAATGGAACAACAGCATAAAATTAGAATAGCTGACTGTAGCTGTGGTCAAGATAATTTGGTTTGTCGTGGAGAACCTGAGCGTAGTTCAGTTTGTCATTGTTTTGAATGCCAGATGGAACGCTATCTTTAGTTATCTTTGATCAACTTTTGACTTCGATTTTTCCTATCGACAAACGCGAACTCGCTCTATAATTGCACCTTAGATCTAAGGAGCAACTTTTGATTTCCAAACTTCCACGCTGGGTAGAATATGGAGCGTTTCTACTCGCCTTACTCGCAGGCATTGTAAACGCAATAGGATTGCTAGGTTTTCAACATCAGGCTGTATCGCATATTTCTGGTACCGTCACCCTGCTTGGCACCTCAATCGAAGCCTTTGATCAGCAAACAGGCCACCTTTTACTTATCTTACTAAGCTTTCTGATTGGCGCGGTGCTAAGTGGTATTTTTATTGAGAGTACGGCACTCAAACTTGGGCGACGCTATGGCGTGGCACTCTGCTTTGAAAGCTTGCTGCTTTTTGGCGCTTACATTCTGTTGCAAGAAAACATCACCGCAGGGCAATACTTAGCTTCCGCTGCTTGTGGTTTACAAAACGCGATGATCACAACGTTTAGCGGAGCAGTGGTACGCACGACGCACATGACTGGCATCATCACTGACCTTGGTATCATGATTGGCGCGAAGCTTCGGGGTGAATCATTCGATTATCGCAAAGCGAAACTCTTCATGTTTATCTTCTGTGGATTTTTATCCGGTGGCATCATCGGTGCCAAGCTGTTCGCATATTATGCAATCGGTGCCCTTGCTGCTCCAATCATACTGGCTCTATGCCTTGCAATAGCTTACTGGGTCTTCATTTCAAGCCATCCAACTCGAGCTCAACCCTAACTGATACTTGAAACATTAGAGTAAACAATTTAACATCCACGACACATATAACCATCGACGGTAAAATTGTTGACATTTTTAGTTGAATATTTAGCGATTTTTATTGAATAGTATTGCAAGAACTATGGAAAGCCATTAACCTTGCTCAGATTTGATAATATATGGATGTTTAGTGAATAACTATGCCAACAAGGTTGGTTTAGGTATTACACTAGTTGTAACTCGAGAAACTTATGCAAGACAGCGCACAAACGATGAAGCAAGTGAATAGTAAAGGCAATTTTTGGATGTTTTTTATTCCATCCCTACTTGGCCTTTTTGTTTTTATGGCACCGATTAGCTATCAGGGTGATATTACCATCCCTGTGGCTGTATTAGCTAAATCCATCCAAGCCGTATTTGGCGATTACCTAGTTGCTATGGTCACAACGATCATCGCATTTATGGCTGCAGCCTCAGCTTTATGTCGAATTAAGACACCCGCTTTTATTGCCAAGAGTAATTTCTTAAACAGCTTGTTTAACCCAAGCCCATTGTGGCTGGCGGTACGCTTGATTGGCGGTGCAGCTGTTGTAATGACGTTTTTCCAAATTGGTCCTAAAGCAATTTGGGAAGAGAACACTGGCGGCTTAGTACTTGAAGGTTTGCTTCCTACTCTATTTTCAGTGTTCATTTTCGCAGGCTTACTCCTTCCTCTACTTCTTAATTTTGGCTTGTTAGAGCTATTCGGTACTCTTCTTAGCAAAGTTATGCGTCCTGTGTTCAACCTACCGGGTCGCAGTGCTATCGACTGTATGGCTTCATGGCTAGGCGATGGTTCAGTAGGTATTCTTCTGACCAGCAAGCAGTACGAAAACAAATTCTACACCCAACGCGAAGCGGCAGTTGTAGGTACAACTTTTTCTGCGGTTTCCATTACCTTTAGCCTTGTTGTTATTGCGCAAGTGGAGTTGGAACATCTGTTCTTGCCTTTCTATGGCGCTATCTGTTTGGCTGGTATCATCGCAGCGGTGATCATCCCTCGCCTTCCACCACTTAGCTACAAAAAAGATGCCTTCATCGATGGCTCTAAGCCAAGTGAAGATGCAGATGCAATCCCAGAAGGTCACACAAGTTTTTCTTGGGGTATGGAACTGGCACTGAACAAAGCGAGCCAAGTTAAGTCAGTTAAAAGTGTATTCCAAGAAGGCGTCCACAATGCTATCGATATGGTATTTGGCGTACTGCCTGTTGTTATGGGCTTGGGCACTATCGCACTAATTATCGCTGAATACACTTCGGTATTTAGCTTCTTAGGCCAACCTTTTATCCCATTCCTTGAGCTACTCGGTATTCCTGAAGCAGCCGCGGCATCCGAAACCATGGTTGTAGGCTTTGCTGACATGTTTATCCCTGCAATCCTAGCAGCATCAATAGACAACGAGATGACTCGATTTGTTATCGCAGCGATGTCTGTTACTCAGTTAATTTACATGTCTGAAGTGGGTGCTCTGCTGTTAGGTAGCCGTATCCCTGTGAATATCTTTGAGCTGTTCGCAATCTTCATTTTGCGCACTCTTATCACATTACCTGTTATTGCAGCGGTTGCTCACCTGATTTTCTAATCCGCACCGTTTCTGTCGTAATGAACAAAGCCCCTTTTAGGGGCTTTGTTGTTCATCATATCCAACAGCACCCTCGTCATCTCTCACTGTTTGCCTAAAAGCTTTCTAATCCATCAGTTCTCATAATATAATTAATGATATTTATCTAAATAAATAATCCAAGGAGAGCTTATGAGGTGGTATTGGGCTGCTTTGTTGTCCTCGATTTTGAGTTTCCAAACATTGGGCTCTCAGTTGGTCATTCGTGCAGCAGATCAACAACCTATTGTTCTTACCCATGAACAAGTCACATCTCTCTTTCCACCAACGAGCTTTACCACCAGCCTCCCTTGGTTCGAAGATAAGAAAGACATTACTGGATTCAAGGTTTCTGATCTCCTAACACACCTTGGAATTAACGACGCTTTTTCTGTCTCTTTCCTTGCACTCAATGACTACGCGGCTAGCTCACAAATCAAAGATATCAAAAAGTATCAGCCTATTGTGGCGTATCAGATAGACAATCAACCCATTAAAGTTAGAAATAAAGGTCCTTATTGGCTGGTCTTTAATTTAGACCAATACCCAGAAATTGATAATGCTGTTTTCCACGCTCAAATGGTGTGGCAAATAGACGAGATACTCATACATAGAAACCAAGATGTGGCAGCGCAATAATTACAACCAATCATCCGCTATTCTCAAAAGGGCCAAGTATTTACTGCTCTTGCTCAGTCTTGTGGTCATCATCGCGAATCTCTACTTTCTTAGTGCGACTCGACAACACGCTCAGTCCTACAGCGAACAGCAAAATCAAGCTACATGGTTTTTATTCCAACTGAGTAAGGAGTTTTCGGAGCTCAATTCCATTCTTCCTTTTGCGGCAACGGATGAGGATTATCATCAACGAGCCCTGCTTAAGTACGAGCTCACTTGGAGTCGTTTTGATCTCCTTCTGACCAGTAGAGAAGCGGATACCTACATTGCGTTACCGGGAGCAAGAGTTTTCTTTTTGACACTATTTAGCCAATTCAAAGCACTCGAATCCCGTTTGGAACTTCTTAATCATCCTGATTACGTAGAGAAGGTCAGTGACGAGTTCAACACTCTTTACATGTCTATGATTCAGTATGTAAACACCAATTTTCGCATCAAGAGTCCGCTCTATCGCGATCAGATGAAGCAAGCACAGAATCTTAACGATATCCAGTTTGCCTCCTTGATGTTGCTTGTGTTGTGCGTCTGTCTAGCAATGTACATCTTCCATAAAGAGTCGGAGTACCATAAGCAACTCTCTCTCACAGATTCGCTAACAGGTATTGCTAATCGTTTGGCGATGTTTAGTGAATTAAAACGGAGAACAGATTCTGATACACCATTCAGTATTTTGCTACTTGACCTAAATAAATTTAAGCAAATCAACGATTATCATGGACACTATGCTGGGGATCAGGTAATTAAAGCAGTCACTAGGCGCTTAAGTCGTCTCGGGCTAGAATGCTACCGAATTGGTGGTGATGAATTTGCCGTCATATCAAATCAAACTGATCTGGCTGTAATAAATAAGACAATCGATACAATCCATCAAAACGTATTCAAACCAATTAAAATCAAAGATGGCACGCAATTCGAATTAACCACTAGCATCGGTATCGCTCGATATCCAGAAGATTCACTTAATGTCGCTGAGTTGTTAACCCATGCAGACCTAAGCATGTATTCCGACAAACGATCACACGAAATACATGCCGTCAGCAATCACTAATTGAGGCCTCTCGCCCTAACCAATGCTGATCTTAGGTCGTACTTTTCTATAATCCGGTAGGCGGTCGCTCTTGATATTCCTAAATATTTCGAGGCTTCTAGGACATTACCTTCATAAAGGAGTAAGGCATCACGTAAGCTTTCACCTTTATGACCGTTGTTAGGTGTAGAAAACTCCACATTGGCGGATATATCAAGATCTTGTGCTGAAATCACTCCAATGTCGTTCATCAGCACGGCACGCTTAACAATATTGATTAGTTCCCTTACATTTCCCGGCCAATGGTACCCAAGCAATCTTTGCCTTGCTCCCTCATCAAAATGAGAGACGTTACAATTATATTCAGCACTAAACTTTTTCATAAAAAATTCAGCCAAGACTAATATGTCCTGATCTCGCTCTCTTAACGCTGGTACATTAACCCGAAGCACATTCAATCTAAAGTAGAGATCTTGTCGGAAACGGCCTTCCCTAATCGCTTGTTCCAAATCAACGTGAGTTGCCGCAACCACCCGCACATTTACCCTGACCGGCTCATGACCTCCTAGTACGTCGATCGTTCCTTCTTGAAGAAACCGCAGCAAATTGGCTTGCTGAGTTAGGGGCAAGTCACCAATTTCATCCAAAAATAGTGTGCCATTATGTGCTAGCGCAATTTTACCCGTCCGGCTTGTGCTGGCTCCTGTGAAAGCCCCCTTTTCATGACCAAATAACTCAGAATGAACTAACTGTTCATTCAAAGCACCACAGTTCACCGCTACAAATGCCTCATTCGCTCGTGAGGATGCATCATGAATAGCTCTAGCAACTAATTCTTTACCTGTACCACTTTCACCACAAATTAGCGTGTTAACGTCCGTTGGCGCAACTTTGCCTATTTGTCGTTTCAGACGATGTACAACAGGAGAATCACCAATCAACGCTGTCGTCTTAACTTCAACAACATTTACTTTCGATTTTGTCAGTGAGTTGCTCTTCAAATCGAGCATTCCTAATTGATGACCTAGAGTTTTTACTACCATTTCTCTAGGCAAAGGACTGGTGTAATAATCAACACAATAGTATGAAATATAGTTGAGATCTTCACAGGTCATCAGCTCTCTTTGAGATTTGTCCAAGTAAGCAATAGTGCGAACTCCCAAGCCGATTCCATGGAGTACTTCTAATTGTTTACATTGGTATCGACCACATGAAAAGTCGAATACAACCACAAGTCTGTGTACATTCTTTAATATCTTTTTCGCAGTATCAACCGATGCTACAATTCGATAACTCCATCCCTGAGCAGACAAAATTCCTGACCATAGTTGATGATCACGCGAAATAACTAATATCGATACCGCTTGTTCTTCTCGCATAATAATACCTTCATCACCTTTAGAATCGGTAAGGGAAGCGAATGCTGATTGCGTAATCAGCAGCATCATCACTTAAACCAGAACTTACTTGTGTCACCATACTCAAGTTCTTGGTCAAAGCCATGGTTGAACCAATACCCAAAGTGGCACTATTGCCATCGCTGCCGATAACTTCTACCCAATCTCCTCCATCAAGTCTTTGTTTAGAGGTATTGCTCATAGATTGACTAAAGTTAATTGCGAGGCTCATCCGTTCGCTTATAGCAAAAGCCACGCCCAGACCATAATCCCAGCTATCACCAAGCTTAACGCTGCCAGACTGATTACCTGCTGCACTGCTGATGTCGTCAAACTGTTCTTCTAACTGGTGAGTATAATTAAGGTTTAAGAATACGATGGCAGGGTCGTAGGTTTTAACAATCGAGATCCCGGTACCTAACCCCCACACTCCATTACCCGTTGGCAGGTCATCGGGAACGTTAAGGTTGCCAGACTGGGATGATGAGGTCGCGATACCATATGGATCTTTACCGGTTGGTGCGGTCACCCGAAAGTTCCATACTAAATCAGGCGAGTCTGTGGTCTCTTTTAGAACACGGTAGTATATACCTGCACTGATATCCCCAATGCCCGAACTCGATACCTTGCCTGATTCTAAACCGTCGCTAGAGTTATTCTGACCCACAGTTTCATAATCTGACCAGCGGTAAACCGTCGGAACACTGAGTTCAGCCTGCCAGCGATCATCGATAGTGTAACGTCCAGAAAAGTCTAAGTTGAAGGTGTTAGAACGAACTCTATCTAAGTTGATGTCGCCAAGAAAAATCGAATCCAGCGCCAGAAAGCCACTTAATGCAAGATCCTTTCGATCAAAATAGCTGTAACGAAAAGCGGTTTCCAGAGTGAACTTACGTGTAAAGACATTACCCGCTTCTTGGTATACATCTTCTGCACTGCGGCTTTTCTGGCTCGACTCTTGAGGCTTAGTGGCATTAGTCGGCTTAGCTTTCGGAGTTTGAGTGTTGGCAGTCTGAGTCTCTGGGCGGGCTACCTGGGAAGAGCCAGCTGTTGCATCGATAGCAACTTTCTCAGGACGTGATAGGACGTTTTGTTGCTTATCACCATTAAGTTGAGATTTCATTTCCGCAGAAACGCGCTGGTTCTTTTTGACTAGGCTATCAATATTTCCCTGATGATTGATAAGCACTTGTTGATGGTTATTAACTGCCTGAATAACCTGCTGCATCACTTGCTGCTGTTGCTGCAACTGAGCTTTTAATGCTTCATTCGCCGCTTTTTGTTCAGCCAGTTGCTGAGATAAAGCGTCCACTTGATCATTGGCATGCAGATGCATGACAGGGCTGCTAGTTGCGATCAGGCAACTTATCGTAAGCGAGCTCCTTTTCATATTCACCTCCCGGATATGAACTCGCTTGATGTTAAGTTAATTTATGATTATTTACTGTTTCAAAAGTGAGATATCAATTAGAAGCATATGCGGTTTGCTTATAATCCCTTTAATAATGAATGAGATACCATCAAGTCTCGACTTTGCTTCCACGAGTCGGGAATCTTCACCTCCATTAACATTTGGTTCTGAACCACCAAATCGTCACCTTTGAGTTTTATACCTTGATAGGCTCCATGTGCCGATTTCAAGCTACGAATTTCTTGGATTGCTATGCTTTCTCCGATGGTCACTTTATATCCGACACGGTTCTCACCACCAGAGACTTGATAGTATTCAACTTGCGAGGAACCCGATAACGACGTTGAGGTTAACCCGCCACTATCCACCAACTTCAGCTCAGAGTCATTGCTTGCCGAGTTGCCATTCCCTGCAATTTGAACCAATTGAACCATTCCCGAACCATTGCCATGGATTCCGTTGTCATTAATGCTGTTTTGTAAATCACTGCCATCTAATGGAGTAACACTAACATTGTTGCCATTTACGACAACATCCATGCCAGCTGAACCTGATGAATTCGAATCACTCCAATGGGTGATCATTCGTACCCCAAAATAGAGATCCTCTCCAGAACGCGCGACTCGATACTTACCCCGCATCGTCGATAGTTGCTGCTCATCTACCAAGGTTGCTTGCATTGATTGCCAGTCAACCGCCGCATTAGCCTGAAAGCAGGTAAACAGACAAGCTGCCAAACATTTGATCTTCATTGTATTTCCCTTTTAGAACAACTCCGATGCATTGAAGCCAAAATCCATTAAGTTAAAGGCCGTTACCGGAGCAAACTGATCCTCCAGGGAACGTACCGTGAGCGGTGGAGAAGGCATGGCTAAAGGTGAGCTTTGATCATACCCCTGACCAACCACGGCCAGAACGACTCCTTGCCAACCCTGAGTAAACTGTTCAACAGACATAGTCAGGTTGCCGAGTGCAGGGTCTGCAATATAGACATTGCCACTCTTATCCACTCTCTTTAGCACGACAAAATGACGGTATCCTTTAATGTCTAGCAAGACGATGGTTGGAATAGGCAAGGCACTAAGCTTATCCGCCGGAATATTGTAACCTTGAACCCTCATGCCCAATCCTTGTTCGACATAGTTTTTGATGTCCAACATTGAAAAACCAAGCTTTCTCGCCGCTGTCGCATCCGATACCTGAAACATTCCGTTCATTACCTTTTGTTCATCGGTATCGATGTTGTATCCATAACGAAGCAAGGTAGCTAGTGAGGCGGCACCACAAGAAAAGTCGGTTTGTTGTCGTACGATATTTAGAAACTTTCTCTCTTTGATGCTGACCACTTCCTTCTGCATCGAACCTACCCCAGGTACCAAACCATCAAGGTAAACCGTGGCCGCTTGAGTCAGGGTCGACAGACATAATCCAACAGTCAAAAGACAAAATTTCATACTTATCCTTAAGCTTAAAAGGATGCCCTCCGAAGAGGGCATTTCGATATTTACACCATGTCGTTAGTTGCCGCGTGAAGCGACAAGCGTAACATTGTTGCTTTGCAAGTTGCCTAAGCCTGATGCTACGTTAACGCCGATAACACCTTTAGCACCTTTATAGCTGTTTGTGATTGTCGCTGTATTGCCTACGCTGACCAGGTCACTGTTACTACCAGTACCATTATCAGACACTGCAAACTTACTTAGCTGTACACTCTCAACAGCAAGACCTGCGAATTCAGCCATACCATCAACATCAACCGCTCCAGTTGTTGTTCTGGTTGCTGCTCCATTGGCAAACGAACCTTGAATGTTAGCTGCTACAGCCGGACCAGAGGTATTGCCATCAGCGATTTGCATTGCAACGTTATTGCTTTGACCATTCGCAACACCGACCGCCATGTTGGTACCAATCACACCCGTCGCACCGTTGAATGCATTGCTACCAAGTACTGCTGTATAAGCACCTGTGGCGTTGTAGTTCACTTCATTAATAACCGCAGCCTGGACGTTGACTGCACCAGTAGGAGCACCAGCATCGGTACCAGTTACTGAAGCCGCAACATTGTTTGCCTGAGCATTTAACTGGCCTGAAGCTATATTGACACCTAGGATACCTTTCGCGTCTTTAAATGAGTTCGACAGAGTCGCTTCACTTGCAAACAGCTCATTAGTCACAGTCATTGGATTGTTGGTACCCGTATTACCAGTACCTGCACCATTTAGCTGCGCGCCAATAACCTGAGCACTACCCGCAACCGCTACTGACGGCTGACCATCATTTGAAGAAAGTGCTACGTTGTTGGTTTGAGCGTTTGCCTGACCAGAAGACACGTTCGCGCCAACAATGCCTTTAGTACCATTATTGAACGATTCGGTTAGTGTCGCGCTATTTTCGAAACCACTTCCTAGCGATACATCCACTTCATCGAACTCTTGCAGACTAACTGCCGCCGCTGCTAATGTGCCATCTTGCGCACCGGATTGACCGTCAGCCGCAATCGCCACATTGTTCGATTGCGCGTTAGCCTGCCCAGCAGTAACGTTAGCACCAATTACACCACTTGCTTTAGCAAACGAACCTGTAAGTGTTGCAACATTTTCCGAAACCGTATCACTCGCTCCTAACGTCACATCACTACCATCAATCTCTTGAATGCTTGCCGCTAGCACACCACTAAAGCTTGATGTCGTGTCAATACCGTCCTGTTTAGAGAATGGGTTAGTTTCACCACCGCCAGAGCCATTACTAATCGCCACATTGTTAGCTTGCGCGTTAGTTTGGCCTGAAGACAGGTTAACTCCAACAACACCCGACACATCTGTGAATGAGCCTGCTAGCGTTGCTTGGTTCGAAACGGCAATGCCTTCTTGGATATCCGAAATGGTATTATTACTGATGACATCCTGATTTGATGCGGCAATAACTGAACCAGCGCCAGCACCGTCATCCGATGATTCATCTAAGGCAATCGCTACGTTATTAGCCTGAGCGTTACCTTGACCAGCCGCGTTATTCACGCCAACCACGCCAGACGCTCCATTAGTGAATGAGTTCTTAATTGACGCTGTATTGCTGATAGGAGCTTCGCTACCTTGATCGATGTTATTAGTATTCCCAACAACCGATTGTTCTGAGCTAGCTTTGGCTTTGATTAAATCGCCCTGAGAGTCATCTTGCTGATTGCTTGCATATAAACCAAGTGCAACGTTGTTACTTGCTGCATTAGCTTGGCCCGACGTGACGTTCACGCCAACCACACCACTGACTCCACCCTTAAACGAACCATCAATCGATGCATTGTTATCGATATAGCCATTACCACTTGCAAAGACATCATTTGAAGTCACGGCTTGCTGACTGGTTGCTTCAACTTGAAGTGCATCTGCTGTAGATTCATTCTGGTCGTTATACGAAGCCAAGGCGACGTTATTAGATTGCACATTCGACTGACCTGACGCCACATTGACACCCATGATGCCTGAAATGTCACTCGAGAAGTTAGAACTAATAGTTGCGCTTGACGTTAAGTCCGATTCACTGTCCGGTGAAATGTTTGACTGAGTGACGTTTTGTGTACTCTCCGCCACTACTTCAGAAGAGTCGACATCACCGTATGCACTGCTCATTGCAACATTGTTGGTTTGAGCATTGCCTTGACCTGCTGCGATATTCGCGCCAGTAATACCGGTAATATTATCTAGTGCATTACCAGTTAATGTCGCGTTTGAAGTTACTTCGTAGTTCTCCTCTCCCTCTGTCGCCATGGCGTTGCCTGAAACTGTTTGTTCAGAATTAGCCTTAACAACTCCACTAGTTCCAGACTGTGAGTCTATCCAACCAGCAACGGAGGCAACACTCACCTGGTTAGACTGGGCATTGAACTGACCAGCTGCAGCGTTAGCGCCTACTATGCCTTGTGAACCAGAGAAAGAACCTTTATTAATAGTGGCATTGTTGGTCACCTGACCAAGGCTAGCGTCTTGCGTCTGAGTTAATGTATTAGATGTGACAGATTGAGTTGACGATGCAACCACACTGACAGCATCAACAGGCCCGTTACCATTAGGCTCAGTCACCGCTACCGCAACGTTGTTGGTTTGAGCATTATTTTGTCCCGCGGCAGCGTTAGCACCAACGATACCATTCGCACCAACAAAACTCTTTGAAATCGTGGCATCATTGGTTGATGGGTTATTGTTGTTACCATCGTTATTGGTATAGCTTACAGAGTTGTTTTGTACACTTTGCTCGGCAAGGGCATTGACGTTAACTGTACTACCAGTATCTGGATCAGGTAGCGCCGTCACACCTAGCGATACATTGTTACTTTGTGCATTAAGATCGCCGGAAGCCACGTTAAGACCGAAAATGCCTTTCACAGCGTTAAACACATTATCGATCAGTGAAGTGTTGTTTTGGAATTGATGCGGGTCGCCATCAACAGTTACACTATTTCCATCCAGAGTCTGTTTACCTTTCGATGTCAGAGTAACGCTTGTCACTTCAGTCTGGTTATCTAAAGGTTGCTTGTTGTTAGTGTTAGCAGGTAGTCCATCAACACCTAATGTCTCACCAATATTTGCAGCTGGATTTCCTTCAGACGGATCACCTGAACCAACAGTAACAAAGTTGGCTAAAGCGACAGAGTTCGCTTGTTGGTTAGCCATTCCTGAAGTAACGTTAGCCCCACCAATGCCATTAGCACCTTTAAACGCGTCACCCTGAACTTTTGCGACATTGTCCGCACCCAGTGAGTTCACCGTGTTTCCTTCAACCTCACCACCATCAGTGCGGGCAAGTCCAAGGTATTGTTCAGAGGCTGCTGTCAATGTTAGTTCGCTAGCATCTTCGGCATTACCCATAGCAACATTATTGGTCTGCAAGTTTGATACACCCGCGGCAACGTTTGTGCCGATAACGCCTTTGGCACCCTTAAATGCACCGTCTAAAGTTGCACTGTTGTCATTATCGCCACCAAAGTCTTTTTTCATCGACAGGTTTTCACCACTGCTCGCTTGCGCAGAACCAGCTCTAACTGAAGCAGCCTCATCTAAATTACCTTCAGCACGTGTACCCATAGAGGCTTGGTTGCTACCTTGGTTATAAAATCCCGCAGCAACGTTTGAATGCACAACCCCTCTTGCATCATCAAATGCACCACTGCTTAATGAGGCGTTATTTGTGATTCCCGTATCGGAAACACCTGGAGCATTAAATGTTACATCCACCCAGTTGTCCGCAGAGACCTGTAAATTATTGGCCTCTACTTCAAGCCCATCTGCATAGGCAGGCGCAGATAGGATCGTTCCGATGATTACCGCTAACGGTACCTTATTCCATTGTTTTTCCATGGTGTTTTTTCCTCATTTCATTGAGATTAATTTATGGTTGTTGGCATTTGGAATGTATTGCGCACGGTATTGCCACTACCGGCGATTTGGCTCATTTGAATAACTCCGCTAGCTCCGTTTAGAGCAAGTGGAGCGATGTCGACTGAAAGGTCATCACCTTTCTCTGAATATCCTCTATCAGAGATCGCTGCTGACTGAGAGCTGAGATCAGCCACTTCCCAGCTCACTTCAGAACTAGGGGCGAAAATGATGATGTTGTGCTGTTGATTACTGTTACCAGCCGCTAGGTTGGCACTGATATAGCCACCAGCACTATCGAATGCAGCTGATTCAATAGACGCCGAAGCAGAAGAAGCGATCTTTGAACTTTGTGTTGAAGAGATGATAGTTAACTCATAGTCACCCTGAGCTGAGTAGACAAAGTTACTGCTTTGAACATTGTGCTCACCAGCAGCGATATTGACGGTAATAGCCCCTTCCGCCCCTTGAAACGTAGACGGACCTAAAGTGACTAACTCTTGTGCTGAGAGTTGAAGGCTAAATAAACTTGTTATTATCAGAATTACTTTTTGCATTATCCCTAACCTGAAGCCAATTCGGATTCACATTAGGTAGAGCAACGCTCATGCCAAAAAATAAACAACTAAAAATCAACACCTTATGATAAAAAGTTAGATATATCAGTCTCACATGAGACAGTGTAGTGAGACAGGTGAGACACATGTGAAACAGCCATTTCTTTCTTAAAGACATAAAAAAGCCCCTCAAATGAGGGGCAAAGTTCCATCGCTTATAGTTATAATTTTTGTGCCAGTAACTGGTTAGCCGAAGTCACCATTGACATAACCTCTTGTGCGGTCGTCTTTTGGCTCACTAAAAATAATCTGCGTATCATTGTGTTCTACAAGTTCACCCATGAGGAAGAAGGCCGTGCGATCTGAGATTCGACGCGCTTGTTGCATTGAGTGAGTCACGATGACAATGGTGTAGTTCTTTTTCAGCTCTTCCATCAACTCTTCTATTTTGTGCGTCGCGATTGGGTCTAAGGCTGAAGTAGGTTCATCCATCAGAATAACATCAGGTTCCATCGCAATGGTACGTGCGATACAAAGACGTTGCTGCTGACCACCAGACAAACCAAACGCATGGGACTTAAGACGATCTTTCACTTCATCCCACAACGCCGCGCCGCGCAATGAACGTTCGACCACTTCATCAATATGCTTTTTGTCTTTAATCCCCTGAGCACGTAAGCCATAAGCGACATTTTCGTAGATGCTCATTGGGAATGGGTTTGGCTTTTGGAACACCATTCCTACTTTTATACGTAGGTCTGCAACATCGATATTACCGTAGATATCGTCGCCATCCATCTCTAGACGACCGGTAATCTTAACCCCTTCAATCAGATCGTTCATACGGTTAAGGCAGCGTAATAATGTTGACTTACCACAGCCAGAAGGGCCAATCAGCGCCGTTACCTGACGTTCTGGTACAGGTAAGTTAATCGATTTCAGGGCTTGGTTTTCACCATAAAAAAGATCTAGGTTTTCAATATTAAATTTGTTCATTTTCTTAATCTCTTAAATTCTGTAATTGGTGTTTAACTTGTGCTGAAAGGGTTAGTACGTCGCTTTATTAAAGTAGCTCGCAATAAATTTCGTTGCCGTATTGATCAGTAAGACCACAACAATCAGCACTGTCGCTGTACCGTATGCCTGATTCCACTCATCAATAGTGAACAGCTCGGTAGTTAGCTTATAAAGGTGAACCGTCAGCGTGCGTCCCGAATCCAGTAAAGAATCAGGGATTCGCGCAACCATACCTGCGGTTAAGAAAACAGGCGCAGATTCACCAATTACACGACCAATACTCAGAATGACCGAAGTTAAGATACCTGGTGTCGCACTTGGTAAGATAAGACGCCAAATAGTGTAAATTTTTGAAGATCCCAATGCATAAGAACCTTCACGATAAGTTTGAGGCACTGCCATGAGTGCTTCTTCCGTCGTACGGATAATCACCGGAAGAATAAGAATACTTAGAGTCAAAGCACCCGATAGAATCGAGAAACCCAAGCCAAGGATCGCCACAAAGAATGTCATACCAAATAGACCAAAGATGATCGATGGAATACCTGCTAATGACTCGGTACAGAAACGAATTACTTTAACTAGACGACTTCCGACTTTGGCATACTCAGTTAGGTAGATTGCCGTCATAATGCCAAGTGGTGCAGCTACAGCGATCGATGCGATAACCATATATATGGTCGACACAATCATAGGAAAAATACCTTTCTCCTCACCCGTTGCGGTGTAGCTATCGGTAATGAATGCCCAATCTACGTGCTTTAGCCCGTTCGACAGAATGTACCAAATAATCCAAAACAGGAATCCAACGGTAAGTGCGGCAGAAGCCCAAACAAAAGCATTCAAGATATTATCTTTTGTCTGACGCGCCTTTTTCAGCTTTGCAGTGTCCATTTGCGAGACCTTTGACTGATTAGGTGATGATTTAATAGCAGACATGATTATTACCTCGCCTTCTCACGGTTCAGGTAAAGCAGAACGGCATTAAGAGACATAATAAATACCAGTAGAACAACACCTGTAGCGTATAGAGCGTTGGCGTGAACACCACTTGCGTAAGACATTTCGATTGCAATATTAGCAGTCAGTGTACGTGCTGAATCGAGGATACCTTCTGGCATCGCAGGGGCGTTACCCATCACCATAATGATCGCCATGGTTTCACCTAACGCTCGGCCGATACCTAATATCACACCTGTCATAATACCGCTACGCGCAGCTGGAACTAGCAGTTTGAAAATAGTAAATATTTTCGAGGCACCAAGTGCTAATGAGCCTTCTTTGTAGGTACGTGGAACCGCACGAATGGACGTTTCAGATACGGTGATAACTGTAGGAAGAATCATCACACCAAGTACGATAATACCCGCCAAAATCGTGTTACCCGCAGGCACATCAAAGATTTCTTGAATCAGCGGAACGATGATGACCAAACCAAAGAAACCATAAACCACAGAAGGGATGCCCGCGAGTAGCTCTACCGCAGGGCGAATAATATCCGCCACACGCTTTGGTGCGATTTCAGCAATATAGATTGCCGTTAAAACACCGATAGGAACCCCTACCACAACCGCACCTAAGGTAGAAACCACAGAGGCGACAATCATGGTTGCCACACCATACAGTGCAGGTGGTAACCAATCTTGTCCAAGCACGATGCCAGAAACACCCGCTTCTTGGAACGCAGGGATACTTTCTTTAACGATGAAGTAAGCGATAACCGCTAGAGAGACAATACCGATAACCGCACTGGTAAGAAATAGTCCGTGGAAAATTCGTTCTTTCCAATCCACACGCTTTTTAGCGCGCAGACCTGGCTTATTCAATTGAGTCAATTCAGTATTCATAAGCTTTTCACTATTTGCGATGGTCATATGAAAATCTCGCAGTTCGAGCTGCAAAGCAGAGTCGAAATGGATTGAAAACGCTCAGCCCGAAAAAGTGGGCTGAGCAAAGTTAAGGGGGCCAACTGAGATTAGTTAACTGAGATGTAGCCTTTTTTGCCTACTAGATTTTGTGCTTCAGGCGTCACCATCCAATCTAGGAACTTTTGAGTTTCTGCTGATGGTTTACCTTCTTTGTAAAGAACTAGGAATGGGCGTGCAACTTTATAAGAGCCGTTCTTAACATTGTCCACATTTGCCGGTACACCATCGATTGAGAGTGCATTGACTGTGTTATCTACTGTACCCAAAGAGATATAACCAATCGCGTAAGGGTTTGAAGCAACCATTGTTTTTAGTGCACCGTTACCATTTGCCACTTGCGCACGCTGAGAGATTGCAGAAACACTCTTGCCAGAAACTTTCTTCTTAAGTTGCATGATGTCTTCGAAAGCACCACGTGTGCCAGACGCTGTATCACGAGTGATCGCGACGATTGGCTTATCTGCACCACCAACATCTTTCCAGTTAGTGATTTCGCCTTTATAAATAGCCGTTACTTGTTCGCCAGTTAACATTTCTAAACCATTCTTTGGGTTAACGACAACTGCGATGCCGTCTAGCGCGATTGTTAGTTCTTTAAGAGCAGGCTCTTTTTCAGAATCTTTTAGGTTACGCGAAGACATGCCTAAATCCGCGCTGCCATTTTTGGCCGCTTTAACACCCGCAGAAGAACCAGGTCCTTGTACTTCAATAAAGATGTTTGGGTTTGTTTTCATGTATGTTTCAGAGAAAACTTCCATCAGTGGAGTTACGCTGCTAGAACCTACAGCAGAGATCGTTTCCTTAGCAGAAACTGAAGTCACTGCCATTGCGCCTAGAAGTGCGATTGCACCGATTACTGTCTTTTTCATCACATTATCCTTAAGTGGCGTTATTGCCGTTGTGTTTAACTTGAACGCTGCCCACTTTAGGACTCGAATATGACAGTTGTGTTTCACTTAGTTGAAGCCTCTATGACAAAGGTGAAAATCTTTCAATACTCAAAATAAAATTGTAACCCTAGGTTAACCAAACATAAGTACCCTCTCACACAAACCAAGCAACATCCTGTAAGACTATGTTAAATAATATAATTCCTTAGTGACCCTGCACCGTGCAGTGTTTTACAATAGCGCGAATTATTGATTGCATTATCGATAATGCAAATTAGAATGATTATCAAACAAATATAATAATATCTTTTATCAGAAGAGGACTATTCATGCGCCAGTTATTAAGTGGCTTATCTATCAAGCTGCAAGTTGTTGTGCCTGTAGTATTTACAATACTGCTCCTTATTGCAGGCATCAGCTACAGCACTTCTACCCTGAAGAATGCCTTTAACCAAGTGACCGTTTCTACCCATGATGTTATTCAGCACAAAGATGAGCTGACTAAGATTATTGATAATACCTACGGAATGCGCATTAAGGCTATCTACAGCCTGTTCCGCGCGGAAGATGTTGCGCAATTACAAGTCACGCTTCGTACGAAACAGACAGAGAATCTGCGCCTACTCGATAATTTGCGTGATATAGACGGTCTCCAGCGTGAGATCGAGCAAATGGAACTCGCTATCGAGGATTACGTTAGCTATTCGATAGAAACGATGATTCCGTTACTCAACAAAAAACACGGTCAATCTGTGACCTCTAGTGATTTTGATAACCAGTACAATCAAGCTTCTGGCATTTACCGTGATAAAGGTAAACAGATGGTAGACGCTATCGACAGTCTATCGAAAAAGCTAAACCAGATTGCTCTCGCTGAAGTGGAACAGAATGAAGAAATTCACTCAGGCGTCATGTTTAATTCGGTGGTAGGATTGGCTATTGTTCTATTGGCCGCGTGTGCAATCAGTTGGCTACTTGCTGGCGTCATCGTGACACCAATTAAGCAACTTCAGAAAGCAATGAAAGAGCTCGCTGAAGGCAATTTACGTATCACTGTAGCTGAAGAAGGCAACAATGAAATTACTGCACTGTCGCGCGACTTTAACGCGACCGTTGTTCAACTGAAAACAACGGTAGACTCACTGGTTAGAATCAGTGTCGATGTGGCTTCTGCGTCAACGGAACTCGCAGCGGTAATGACTCAATCAAGCGTGAACTCAGATCAAGAAAAGAATGAAGTTGAGCAAGTCGCTTCGGCTATCAACCAAATGGAAACCACCGCTTCGGAAGTAACACAAAATGCTAACCTAGCAGATGCAGCCTCAAGCAGTGCAAATAAACTTGCTCGCGAAAGTCTAGAGATTTTTGAGCAAAACACTCGTGCAAGCATCAAGATGGCTGACCAACTGGCCCAAGCTGCAAACGTAGTCACTAATCTTAAAGAACAGTCTGAGCAAATTGGCAAAGTCATTGAAGTGATTGAAAGCATTTCTGAGCAAACCAACTTGCTGGCTCTTAACGCCGCAATCGAAGCCGCGCGTGCGGGCGAGAGTGGGCGTGGATTTGCCGTAGTCGCTGACGAAGTTCGTATGCTAGCCGCACGTACTCAAGAATCGACCAAAGAGATTCAGACCATCATTGAAGAGCTGCAAACACAATCAGGTACTGCAAACGACAGCATGAGTTCAAGCTTGGATCTGCTTGCACAGAATCAACAACAAGCTGAGCAAGTTCGTAGTGCATTGCACAACATTAGTGCGTCTATCTCTGAACTCACCACGTTAAACGCACAAGTGGCTGTCGCCTCCGAAGAGCAAGGTCAAGTCACTGCTGACATCAATACAAATCTTGGCAACATCTATGAATTAGTAAGCCAAAACGTGACAGGTATTACTCAGTCTGCGGCGGCGAGCCAAGAACTCTCAACCCTTGCAGAAAACCAAAAGCAACAACTTGGTTTCTTTAAAGTCTAACGACTACACTGCCCTAACGCAGTGATAATCCCCGCCCAAAAATGGGTGGTGAACAATCAAAAAGGGTTGCCATTACAGCAACCCTTTTTCGTGACATTATCTTGTTATCTGACGGCTTATTCGTCGTCTGTTTTCGGTGCGACTTTCTTTTTCGGAATGAATACCGTATCACCCACAGCAACATTCTGATGGAAACTCTTATCGCGTTTAACGGGTTTCTTGGCTGCTTTCTTGGCTTGTGGTGCCGCTTTCTTCGCAGACTTACCTTTACCACGATAATCGGGTTTATTAGGACGTAAGCCTTTAAATTTACCTTTCAGCCCTTCAAGCTCAGAGAATGCTAAATCTTGCTGTAAAAACGCCTCTACACGCTTAAAGCTATCCCAGTCTTTTGGCCCAACCAAAGAAACTGCGTCACCTTTATTACCTGCTCGACCAGTACGACCGACTCGGTGAACATATTCTTCAGTATGTTTCGGCATATCAAAGTTAACCACGTGCGTAACGCTAGCAATATCCAAACCGCGAGAAGCAATATCGGTTGTGACAAGAATCTTAAACACAGCACGTTCAAACTGACTCATAATCGTATTGCGCTGAGTCTGAGTTAAGCCACCGCTAAGCGCAATCGCTTTCAGCTTTTTCTCATTCAGCTTGGCGGTCAGTCTTTCCGTATCGGCACGGGTCGCCGTAAAGATAATCAGCTGCTTGTAGTTCTCTTGCTCTAAGATACGTTCTAAAATCGCTTCTTTATGATCTAAGTGATCACACAAGTAAAACTTCTGAGTGATATCTGTGTGCTCTGCGCTACCTGCACCAATCGCAATACGTTTTGGCGCATCAAGCATTTCGAAAGCGATGTCATTCACTTCAGCATGATCAAGTGTGGCAGAGAACATGAGAGTTTGACGACGGCGATGCTTAGCAGCAAGGTGAATACGGCGCAGTTCAGGAGCAAAGCCCAAGTCAAGCATGCGGTCTGCTTCATCAAGAACAAGTGTTTCAAGTCCATCTAAGAACAGTGAACGATGTTCTAAGTGGTCGGCTAAACGCCCTGGCGTCGCAACAATGAACTTAGGGTAGCGGCGTAGTGCTTTCACCTGATCATTAAAGTTCTCACCACCAACAATCAGAGTCGCGTCGTACGTCAGGCCACCCAGCATAGAACGTAGTTCGCCGTAAACCTGTTTTGCCAACTCACGCGTTGGTGCAAGAATCAATGCGCGAGGATCTTTTGCAGAGAATGCTTTGTTTTTTAATGACTTGTGCAACATAGGCAAAACAAAAGCCAACGTCTTACCAGAACCCGTTTTCGAAGAAGCCAACAGATCTTTACCTGCAATCGCGACCGGGATCGCTTGTTGCTGTATTTCTGTCGCCTTCTTAAAGTCAAAATGCTTTAAGTTCTTGAGTAAGCGATTGTCTAAACCTAAATCTTTAAATTGCAAAGTATTCTCCATTTGATCATTAAGTGTCGCAGGCGAAGCTTATGATGGAGCCTTACAACACGGGAATTAATAAAAACAGGCTATGATAACTGGATTCGCTCAAGGAGGATAGAGATCACATAAAATAATATCGAATGTCACTAATGCGATAAAAGTATCACTTTTATTGCCTTACATTCATTGCTCTCACCAATGAGACGTGGGTCAACTAATTCGATAATTACCTAAAATCTTGGGTTTTTTTGACTTTTTCTGACTTTTGGAAGCGTAAGATTAGGGCTACACTAATTGACGTTACTATACACAAAAAGGTATAGGACATTTTATTGATACTTATACATGCAAGGAGTTCACTTATGAACAAAATGTTGATCGCAGCTGCAGCATCTTCTGTGCTTCTACTAGCTGGTTGTGCGTCTGGTCCAGACGAAGCTACTACTGCGAAAATGGATGAACTGAGCAATCAAGTAAGCCAGCTAAGCCAAGACGTTCAAGCTCTTCAATCAGAAGTTCGTAAGTCTGGTGATGCGGCTATGGCAGCTCAAGAAGAAGCAGCTCGTGCAAATGAGCGTATCGACAACATTGCTCAGTCTTACACTAAGTAATTACGTCTTTTAAAAGAAAGGGTCTGCATGCAGACCCTTTCTTTTTTGTTCTTTAGTTGATAAAGCTTGGTGCGACGATTTCGACGGGAACACCGTTTTGAGCAAGGATTGCGGCTCGAGCCTTAACATCCGACTGGTCAAATTCTTCCAACCACCATGTCAGTTCTTGCGGCATGATTAAAGGTTTCTTGATGCCATCACTACGAGTCAAAGGCTCATGAGCTTCGAGAAAGACACTTCGATCTGGCTCTAATGCCACCTTGATAGGTTCATTGATCACACGTACCTTCTCCCCTAACTGAACCTGTGAAAACAACCACTCGATATCTTTCGGATCCATGCGAATACAACCTGAACTGACTCTAAGTCCGATACCAAAATCTTTGTTGGTCCCATGAATTAGATAGTCTCCAGCGCCGTACGCCAAGCGTAACGCGTATTCTCCTAGTGGGTTTTCAGGACCGGCCGGTACAACCGCTGGTAGCTCGATGCCTTTGGCAAGATACTCTTTTCGAATCGATGCTGGTGGAGTCCACGTAGGATTTGGACGTTTCTGGCTGATTTTAGTCTCCATTTCTGGAGTATCACGCCCTATACGTCCAATGCCGACAGGGAAAATATGTACCTTATTGATCTCAGGTTCAAAATAGTAGAGTCGTAACTCAGCTAAGTTGATCACGATTCCCTGACGTTCAACATTAGGCAAAATGATTTGGGTCGGAATAGTCAATACGTAGTCTACAGTGGGAAGAAAGGGATCTACCCCCTTATTTGCAGCCATAAGAGAGAGAAAACCAACATCGTATTGCTTGGCGATATTCGCCAATGTGTCACCTTCTTGCACCTTATGATATTGAGTTCTGCCTACTATACTGCTTTCTTTGGCAGGCAAGTCGTAAGTAGCCGCAAATAAAGGCGAACTTATACAACAAAAGAACGCGATAAACTTACGTACCATTCACATTGTCCTTAGCATCTTTATAAAGGGTTAAGGTTATCTCTCTTTCGGTCTTATGATCAACTATTGGTGACGGATATGACAATTCCTTTGCTTTACTCCACTTCCAGGGTTGATGGATAAACTGGCGAGGTACTTTGGCTAGCTCAGGAATCCATTGGTAAACAAAGTCACCTTGAGGGTCGAATTTCTCTCCCTGAGAAATGGGGTTAAAGATCCTGAAATAGGGTTGGCCGTCACAACCGGTAGAAGCGCACCACTGCCAGCCACCATTATTGGCCGCATAGTCACCGTCGATGAGATGCGAGATAAAGTATCGTTCGCCGACACGCCAATCTAGATGCAGGTCTTTGACTAAAAAACTGGCCACAATCATTCTTAATCGATTATGCATCCAGCCAGTCTGGTTTAGCTGCCTCATTGCTGCATCAACAATGGGATAGCCTGTGTGTCCTGTTTGCCAAGCTATCACTGCGCTGGCTGAATCTCGCCAAGTAAGTGAATCTCCCCATTCAACAAAGCTCTTGCCTTTACTCAACTTATCTTCAAAGTAGATCAAGTGCTGATAAAAGTCGCGCCAGACTAATTCAGTTAGCCAAACTTCTCTTCCTGCGGTAAGTGGTAATGTCTGACTATCATGGAGACGGGCCATGCACTGACGTATCGATAAGGCCCCTATAGCTAAATAGGGAGATAGCATACTGGTGCCGTTGATCGATGGAATATCCCTTTGCTGATCATACTGATCACAACGTTCAAAAACAAAACGTCGAAGTTGACCAATGATAGCATTGGTTTCGACAGAGTAACTTGCACTGCACACGCGAGGGTAATCTAGCGCACAAGCCGACGAAAACCGTTCTATGCCATCTATGGATTGAAGCTCAGCTTTGCAGTCGACAGGCTTTGCTTTCAGTACGCTAATAGGCTGTTGGTACAATTTGGTAAGATATGCGCGTTTAAACGGGGTAAAAACCTTGAAGTAGTCCCCTTGTTTATTGAGCACACTGCCCGGTCTCAACGCACACTTGTCATCGACCCCTATCACTTCGATATCTGAATCGCTCAGTTGCTGTTCTAAATATGAATCGCGATTTCGCTCGTCAACTTCATACTCCTTATTGTAGAAAACGCCGCTCACTGAGTTAGCTTGTGCCAAATCAGCCACTCTCTCTGCCGCCTGTGTAAACGTCTCTACTTGCACATAGAATAGAGGGACATTGAGTAAATCAAGATCATTGCGCAATTCGCATAAGCGACGAAAGATCAAGTCTGCCTGAATAGGTGCCAAGCCGTGACGCTGCCAAGTCTTAGGAGTTGCAACATAAATGGCTGCGACAGGTTGGCCTGATGCTAATGCTAAGTTCAAGGCGCGGTTATCTTCGACACGCAGGTCTCTACGTAGCCATACTAACTTCATCGTTTTACTCGCTTTCTACCATATCGGATAGCACCAGGTTGCCGCTAAAACTGAGCTTAATTCTCTCAATATGAGATTGCTGGGCTACGGTAACTGGACGTCCACTAAAAATCGCCAATGTGTCATAAACATCTAAGTCAGGGTGTTCTACTAATCCCGACAAGTCATCGACACCATCGACAATAACGACATGCAGACCTGACTGAGAAAGCGTTAATGCCCACAAGCGAGACTCGATATCGTTGGTGCTTTCATAACAAATAAGTAAGCAACGTTTAGAGCTAGATACTTTGTTTTCTGCTTCTAAAATCTCGTTAAGCCGTGCAACTAATAAGGTTCTCATCATCCCAGTTTGGAGTGATCGTAAACCGAACCGAACCACGGAAAGCGCTTTTTCAGTGGGCTGAATGAACTGCCGCTCTACAATATCAATCGGGTACTCTTTCAGCACTGTGGCAATGATGGAGTCCGCTTTGTTTTTGCTGAGCTTAGCTAAAGCCTCTAACAACAACGGTACCTCATCCAAATGATTGACAACGGTCAGCTCATTTGCCTCGCCGGCGTCATTCAGATCTAAAACCTGTTTGACCTTACCGATAGAGACTCCTTTACTCAGCCAACTCTGTATCTCCCCAATAAGCGCTATGTGCTGCTCAGTATAGATTCGGTGACCTTTTTCCGTACGGTGTGGCTGAATTAAATTGTAGCGCCGTTGCCAAGCCCGCAATGTCACGGGCTTTACACCAGTCAGTTGAGACACTTCTCTAATTGCATACTGCTTTTGTTCACAATCCATATCTTAAACGTAACTCCTGAGGATGGGGTTGGAAGAACACCTGCTGAGAAAGGTACTGATCAGGATGCGCCGACAAGTAATGTTTAAGCAGAGTTAGGGGGGCAAGCAAAGGGAGTAAACCGACACGATAATCATCGATGGTCTGACGCAGCTCTTGTTTCTCGGCTTTACCTAATTGACGTTTAAAGTAGCCCTGAATATGGAGAAGAACATTGGTGTTATTCTTTCTGCTCGCTCGGTACGACATCGCTTTCATTAGCCCTTCACGATAGAGAGAGTAAAACTCATCAAGCCGATACTCTTTTATATTGGCGACTAAGCTGCCTAATTTTTTATAGGACTGAGGATGGTGTGCCATCAGTACCAACTTATATCTAGAGTGGAATGCGACGATTTTCCCTCTTGTCGGTTCATCACCCATAGACTGATAGAAATCTTGTAAGGTGTAGACCCTAGTTACAAAGTTCTCTTTGAGCACAGGATCATTGAGCCGACCGTCTTCTTCTACCGGTAGCCATGGCATTCGTTCCATTAACTCTCTGGTATAAAGCCCAACACCAATGTTTTCAGCCCCACCATTTTTGTAGACTTTGACTCTTTCCATGCCACAAGTTGGTGATTTAGCACAGACGATATAGCCGCATAACTGCTCACTCGCTAGCGCCTCTACTTTTGCTTTGGAAAAGTCGAGCATTTGTTGAGTATGTTCCTTGCTTGGATCCTTCGTTTCGACCAAAGCAATTCGCTCTTCATTCGAAATTAAGCGAATCGTCGGTCTTGGTACTGGCATCCCGGCTCCCACCTCAGGGCAGACGGATACAAAATCAAAATAAGGCGCGAGCTCTTTGGTCACAAACTTACTGACTTTATGGCCGGAGTCGAATCGCACTCGTTCGCCCAATACACAAGCACTGATGCCAATCTTAATCTTCTGTTCCATAGCGAGCTCCTTACGAACTTTGTGGCTATACAAGTAAAAATCCTGTACAAGTTTTAGCATAATTTTCTTCAACTGTACAAAAATAGTGTTTGTACAATCATGGGAAATGGTACGAAAAAATTGCTTATTTGGTTCACCACATAAAGCAAACGTTTTTCCGAATCGATTGCTTTACCAGTTTCAACACATTTGGTTATCAATAGGCACATTTGACACACATAGCCGCTCTTTTGTGACATACTTCTCATGGAGTATTGGCAGATATAGCTAGTATTGCCTCAACAGATTTTTCAAAATCAACACAATTAGTAATCAACACCGTGATTGACTAATAAATTTGGAGTAATAACTATGGCAACCCCACACATTAACGCTCAACCTGGTGATTTCGCAGAAACAGTACTTATGCCAGGCGACCCGCTTCGCGCTAAGTACATCGCTGAAACTTTCCTAGAAGATGTCAAGCAAGTTTGTGACGTTCGTAATATGTTTGGTTTTACTGGTACTTACAAAGGTAAAAAAGTATCGGTTATGGGCCACGGTATGGGTATCCCTTCTTGCTGTATCTACGTGCACGAACTTATCGCTGAGTACGGCGTGAAGAACGTAATTCGTGTAGGTAGCTGTGGCGCGGTACGTGACGACGTAAACCTAATGGACGTTGTGATCGGTATGGGTGCTTCTACTGACTCTAAAGTTAACCGCATTCGTTTCAACAACCATGATTTCGCGGCGATTGCTGACTACGGTCTACTTGAAGAAGCGGTGAACCAAGCGCGTGCTCAACAAGTTCCTGTAAAAGTAGGTAACGTATTCTCTGCAGACCTATTCTACACACCAGAAGCGGACATCTTCGAGAAGATGGAAAAGCTAGGCATTCTAGGTGTTGATATGGAAGCAGCAGGTATCTACGGTGTTGCTGCAGACTTAGGGGCGAAAGCACTAACTATCCTAACCGTATCTGACCATATCATCCGTGGTGAGAAGCTAAGTTCAGAAGAGCGTCAGAAGTCATTCAACGACATGATGAAAGTGGCTCTAGAAACAGCGATCAACATCTAATTCTATTCTTATTGCCGCCAAAGTTGTCTTTGGTGGCCTGAATATCCCGAGGGGGAGATAGTGACTACTGGCAAACTGCCACAGGAAGCAGACGGGTTACAGCTCAACTTTTGTAAAACATTGGCGTGTGACAACTTTGGATTGAGTGAAGCGCATCGTTACGTTGTGCAGCATGCTAACCCTAAGCGACCTGCGATGGTATGTCGGGAGTGTGGTGCTTTCCCCCCCTTACTTAATAACCGTGAAGTTTTAAATGAACTTCACCGCCTTAGACATCTCCACAGCGACGGCCTACCCGCCTGTCGTAATGACGACTGTCAAAACTTCGGACTTTCTGTCCACACCCATAAACATCTATACCATGCCTTTGGCTATAGCGGTGACCGTCAGCGTTACCGTTGTAAGTCATGTCAGTCGACGTTTGTCGATAAATGGTCAGGTGCCAATAAAAAACTGCACTTCCAAGAAAACCTACTTGGTTTGCTCTTTATGGGCTATTCCGTACGCGAAATATGCCGCAAGTTAGAGATCAATCCAAAGACGTTTTACGATCACCTCGATCACATCGCAAGTCGTTGTCGTAGAAAACTGGCCATGTTTGACGCCCGTTGGGTAAACCACGCTCAAGACTATCAGCTTGCCTCTCATTACGTGTCTCTCCAGCCCAAAAGCAATAATGGCGTTTTGTGGATAGCGACTGGTGAAGCGCACAGTGGTTACATCTTATGTCAACACGTCAATTATTCTGCTGACGAAGAACCTAGTGGAAGTGTCGATCACGATCCGTATCAGTTTCCGGCACGATTCGTTTCACGTGAACATTCATCCGAAGCCAATATGCCAGCGCCAACCCCTTCACCGTTTTTAAGGGAGCGCATTGATCAGCAATATCAAACCATTTTGGCTCGCGGTAACGTTGAAGATCCAATGGGAAATCTTACGGTATTTAACTACCCGTCGAAGGGTGCGTTGATTCGTCCACCCTATACTTCCTACGCGCATTTTCTGCACGTGATGGATATGTGTCACAGTGAGCGTCAAGTTTCCATATATTTGCCACAAGATCCGGTACTACGTTCTGCGGCCTTGAGTGTTTGCCTGCCGAGAATACAGCGTCAAAATATCGACCTTATGTACGTTGAGGAAGATAAAACGTGGCGAGAAGAAAACCCAATCGACAAAATCGATATTGTTCACATGGGATGGTGGCGCGATAGGTGGGCAATAGTGTCTGGCGAACAAGCCTCTAAAGGTATTTGTTACCTAGCTGGGAATAATAACCAACCAAAACAGTGGCTTCGTAAGGCTTCAATCCGCCAAACAGAGTTTTATCAACATCGTTTTCAAACTTTGTTTGAGAGCTTTATCAATGAACCTAGGCGCAAGTTACGTCCAGGTGGACTGATGCCAATGCTTGATATATTCAGAGCATGGCATAATTTATGCTATCAGGATAAGACAGGAAGGACAGCCGCTCAAACTTTAGAATTAACTCAATCACCTTTGACTTTGCGCGAACTACTTTCATAATTCTCAGTAATGTGACGAATGCCCGTAAACAGTTTCTGTTTTAGCACTTTTAGTAGTGTTCATTCTTTAGCAATTAATATAATACCAGTAAGTATGTGAACACTGATGCAGTAAAGGATTGATTCATTGGATAAAAGCCAGCGACTGTTAGAAGTCGAAATTGAGCAACTCAAAGGGCGAATTGAAACGGAACCCGATAAAGTGTGGGCGATTGCTGAGCAATGCGCCGCTCGCTCATCGCAGATCCTTTTCCCTGAAGGTGAAATCCAGTGTCTAATCATCATGTCTCGTTGTGCTTGGTGCACAATGGAGTACCGCAAGGGCTTAAAGTACATAAAAGACGCCCATAGTAAACTCAATGCACTTGATACTGACGACCTCCTTCCAGAAATCTTACACATTCACGCCCTGCATTACTGGGGAGAAGCCAAATACTACTCCGCACAACAATTTTGGATCAACGCGCTAGAGCAGTCTGCCCTAGTTGATGAAACAGAAATCCAACTCGAAGCACTGATTGGCCTTGGTAATGTCTGGCGTATCACCCACGAATACCAACTTGCCAAATCTACCCATGAATTAGCCGTTAAGGTGGCCAATAACAGCCGTATTGGCTGGCTCGAAGGTAAGGCACGAATCTTACTCGCTTGGGATCTGTATTTACTCAACAACTATGTAGAAATGCTCTCGGTTCTCGATGGTGCGATGGAAGTGTTAAAAGACCATCAAGATAAAACATGGCAAGCAGAAGTGTGGGATTTTAGAGGATTAGCCCTGCTAGGACTTGAGCGCATCGAGGATGCAGAACAAGCCACCAGCAAAGCTCACGAACTCGCCCTGCGCCACGATCTCATTTGGATGAAGGCGCACTCATTCATTAGCCGAGCGCGAGTCGAACTTCTCCGTAAAAGACCTGAAAAAGCCGCAGAATTACTCATACAGGCAGAACAGTCTGCCATTTCCTTCGACAATGGCGAGTTGCTATCGCAAATCTGTTTCCAACAATCTCGTGTCGCTGAAGAGTCGGGTGACTACCAAACTGCCCTTCAAGCGTTTCAAAAATATCGTAAACACTCTATTGCTATGCTCCGCGAGCAAACAGCAAGAGTCAGTAACGACAAAGCCCGCGCGTCTAAACGACAGCTCGAACAACGCGCCCGCAAGCTGATCAACCGAATTCGTGGTCAACATGAATTTGACCCAGACAAACAGTTAAGTCAGATGGTATCGGAAACCTATTGGTGGGAGCAGTTAGTTCTATTCAAGACTGAACTGAAACGATCGAACCATGCCGTCATTACCATCCAACACCATGACTCCAACTGCCTTGATGTCTGTGCGGAACTGACACACTCGATTTGTAATAAACAAGATCTGCTGGCTCGACTGAGCAGTGAACGCATCGGATTACTTCTGGCCGACAAAGGTGAAGAAGCGCTTAACGTTTTCCATATCCTTGCAAAAATGATTGAAATTTACCCATGGCACCGTCGTGGGCTCAACCAAGATTTACCTAAGGTTGTATACCAAGATATCCTCTCTTTCCCTTTCACATTAGAGCAGCTCGAAGACAGCCTGCAACAGGAAGATCATGATGGAAGCATTGTTTAAAAAGATATCTGACTCCGGTTTAGATGCAGCTTCCGTGTCCGGTGAAGAGGCATTGATATTTTGGGATCATGTCAGACTACATGTAGCAACCACATCGCAGGAAAAAGCACAGTGTTTAATCATTAGCGCTGAGTTTCGTTTTGAGCTGAAGCAGTTGCAAGCCAGCATAGATGAACTTAGACAAGCGTTAAGGTATCTCTCTCTGCCTGAAGACGCTGAGCTCATTTTAGAGGTACGTAACGCACTTGCAGATAAACTGGTAGAAAATGGGGATTACCATGGCGCTCTTGGTGAATACAGCAGTTCATCGACGATAGCGGTCGATAACGGCTTCATTGATGCTTATGTTCTTGCGGTCATAGGTATGGGCAACTTATGCGATGCCTATGGCGATCACAACCGCGCACTGCGTTATTATCAAAAAGTTGACAGTATCGACCATGCCATTAGTAGTCGTTCGCTCCGTTTGCGTTACAAACTCTATATGTTGGCCTGTTATATCGAACTCAATCGAACCACCGCTGCAAGCGATCTGATTAAAGAGTGTGAAGAGTTAAGCATCCTAGTCAGTGACAAAGTTCTGTCTGGCCAAATTCTTCTCTACCAAGCAAAGTTATATCGACAAAGCAGACAACTAGACTCAGCGATGCGTTGTCTTGGCAACGTACAGTACACGACAGGTAACATTCACTCGACTTGGCTGTCTAACATGATCCGTTTAGAACTTGCTGCCTGCCTGTGTGAAGTAAATAAACCTCATATTGCAAATTGGGTTCTAGAATCAACCCGAAAACGAATCAAACAATACGCGTCTCCGATCCTCAACCTTCAGCTATGTAACTCGCTGGCGGAAATTAGCGCGCAGAGAGATGATTTCAAAAGTGCCCTAGAATACCAAAAAAGCGCCTACCGGATTGAGAGTGATCTAATGAAGAAGATCCCAATCGGGGAGTTAGGCGCCAGTCAACTACGTCGACTTTCTCGTTTTGAGTTGCAATTAAAACTGATCTTGTCGGAGCAAGAGAACCGAGAGCTGAAAGAGACTACAGAAAGCCAAAAGCATACCGTAGCTCAGCTTCAACAAGACGTGTTCACCGATCCTTTGACCTCTCTACACAACCGCCGTTGGTTGGATGTCAAACTGAAAGACTTGCTGTTGCATGATGTGCCATTTGCTTTGATGGTCGTCGATATCGATCACTTTAAGTCGATCAATGATGAGCTGAGCCATTTGGTTGGCGACAAAGCTATTGTTAACGTCTCCCACGAACTTTCAACCTATTTCAAGTTTCGTGGCGCTTCATGTGTGCGTTTTGGTGGAGAAGAGTTCTTGGTGATTCTCGAACGTTCTACACTCGAGCAGGCTGAATTGCATGCCGAAAACTACCGTGAGCGTATTTTCAATTTTGGTTGGCAAAATATTCTTGGCGAACGCGGACTAACCGTAAGTATTGGCATCACGCTCCATCGCGAGGGCGAAAACACCCAGCGCACATTTTACCGAGCAGATAAAGCACTTTATCGAGCCAAAGCAAATGGGCGCAATCAAGTCTGCACTGAGTAGTCAACTACTGAATAAAGAACAAAGAAATCCCCCCCACCGCGACCACTGTGCCTACAGCACTTTTGGCGTCGATTCGCTGTCCTTTAAACAAGTAAATCACAAGCATGAACAAAGGGCTGGTCGCAATCAAGGTTTGCGCAATTGCTGGATTGGCATATTTGAGTGATACCTGTTGCAACCATAGAGCAAGGAAAGTACCAACAAAAATCGCCCCCAGCAGCCACAAAAATGCTTGTGATGTCAGTTCTTTTACGTGGTGTTTTATCATTCGAAAAGGGGCTTTTTCAACAAACTGAATCACCACTATCACCGCAATGACTCCCACAGAGAGTCGGATCAATGCACCGAGTAGCGGCGGAAGATCACCGGCGACGAGAGCATAGTGAGAAATAACCACGCCTGTCGCCTGACAGACACTCGCCAACAAACCGAAAGCTACGCCTGACCAAGACATATTGCGGCTGTTTTCAGTGGGTTGAAAGATGACGAAAGTCACCGCAAGAGTGGTGATCATAACACCAAGCCAACTCTGGGATGACAGTGTACTACCAAGAGCGACGATGGCTAGTACACCGGAGAGCGGCGGAGCCAATGACTCCAGCAGGAGTGTTTTGTTGGCACCAATCCGCTTTAATGAGGCAAAATACGCACTGTCGCCCACCGCAATTCCAATCACGCCAGATAGAGCCAAAATCAGCAAGTGTTCTTTAGAGATCGGTTGGTCAAACTGTGCGTCAAACGGCAGTACGACCAGCATCATAACCGAAGCAATGACGCCTTTTAGAATATTCAACTGCAGTGCTGAAAAACGATGGCTAAACTGGCTATAAATCCAAGTAGCAAGCGCCCACACCATTGCAGCGCCAATTGCGGCAATCTCTCCCTGAAAACCCATCATTCCTCGCATAACGTTGCTGTTTGTTAACTTTTGACAAAATTGTAACCAATTAATCGCTAATTTGTTGTTTTTATTTCTATACTTTATTTCTCAACCGCCGTACGATTTAAATTTAGAAACACAACTACAGGGACTTAGCTATGTTTTTAGACTACTTCGCCTTAGGGCTGTTGGTCTTTGTTGCCCTAGTTATCTTCTATGGCATTATCGTTATTCACGATATTCCCTATGAAATAGCTAAAGAGCGCGGGCACCCCCACCAAGACGCCATTCACTACGCGGGCTGGGTTAGCCTCTTTACTCTTCATGCCATTTGGCCATTTTTGTGGATTTGGGCCACCATTTGGCGAAAAGAGCGGGGCTGGGGATTTCAAAAGCTCGAAGAAGAGCAGCATGATATCCACCATCGAGTTTCCACCCTCATCGATCAGGTTGCTCAGTTAGAGCAGGAAATTGCAACCCTCAAAGCAACCCAGAGCCAGAAAAAGTCTGATGATAACAATAAGCAGGAGGAGCAATAATGGATTTACTACTCATTCTGACTTATGCCGCGCTATGTATTACCATTTTCAAAGTATTCAATATCCCATTGAATAAGTGGACTGTCCCAACAGCAGTGCTTGGGGGCGTGGTTTTGATCGGTACGCTGATTCTATTAATGAACTTCAACCACCCATTTACTCAGATCGGCAATCAGATTTTCTCTTCAACACCGATCGTGTCTGGCGTGCGTGGTAAAGTGATTGAGGTCCCTGTCGAAGCAAATAAGCCATTGCAACAAGGCGATATTTTGTTTCGAATTGATCCCATCCCTTATCAGGCCGAAGTGGCTAAGTTAGAAGCTCAAATCAAAGAAGCAAGCCAGGGAGCCCTTGGCTTAGAGTCTAAGCTTCAGGCCGCCAAAGCCACAGAATTACAAGCGATTGCTGAACGAGATAAAGCACAAAGAGAGTTCTCGCGCTATCAACGTGGTTACGATAAAGGTGCGTTTACCGAGCAGCAACTTGATACTCGCCGTCAAGCCTACAAAGCAGCGCAAGCAGCCGTTGAGTCCGCAGCAGCGGGCGTTGAACAAGCTGAGCTAGCGCTAGACTCTGTGATCGGCGGTGAAAACACCACGGTCGCTCGCCTTTTAGCTGACCTTCGCAAAGCCGAGTTTGATTTAGAGCAGACCGTCGTGAGAGCGCCCACAGATGGCTTTGCCACACAACTTGCGCTGCGACCTGGTGTAATGGCCGTACCGCTACCGCTGGCACCGGTTATGACTTTCGTCCATACCGAAGAAAAAATCTATACCGCCGCGTTTCGCCAAAATTCGCTACAAAGACTAAAACCAGGTTTTGAAGCTGAGTTTCTATTCAGAGCACTACCAGGAAAAGTGTTTAAAGGCGAAGTGATAGAGGTTCTACCCGCCATAGGCGAAAGCCAGTTCCAAGCTCGTGGTAGCTTACTTGGTACTGAAGCATTGAGAACCAGTGGACGAGTCTTTGTGACGCTTAAAATTACTGACGACCTCACTGAGTACCAACTTCCTTTAGGTACTGCAGTTGAAGTGGCCGTCTATTCAGATAGGTTCAGCCATGTTTCTATCATGCGTAAAGTCCTGATTCGAATGAAGAGCTGGCAAAACTACCTCTATCTCGATCATTAACCCTACCAATCAACAGGCCTCCACCATAGAGGCCTTTTTCATTGGCAGGATTAAGAACGGCATTTTTAATCAGTAAAAGAACCAGCTACTTTTTAGCCATCCAGATAGTTAGCTTTCCAAGCTCAAACTCTGAAGGTATAATCTGCACCTGACGAACATAGGTGTATAAAACTCAATCAAATAAAGCACCTATCATTGCGTTCTTTTACAATTTCATTGCCATTCATTCGCTCGTTGTTCATCGCTAAAAGCACGGATGAAAGGATGTAATACAAAAGGTTATCTATGAACTTTTCAGCAAAAACAGTCGTGGTCATTGCGATCGGCGCAGCACTCTACGGTATCGGCGGCCTGCCTATGTTTGGTATTCCAGTTTTCGCCAATACAACACTTAAACCAGCAATGGCTGTATTAGCTCTTTTCTCTGTACTATTTGGCCCTATCGTTGGCTTCCTAGTTGGATTTATCGGCCACTGGGTGACCGATTTATTTGCTGGCTGGGGCGTATGGCTAACTTGGGTTCTGGGCTCAGGCATTGTCGGCTTGGTGATCGGTTTCTTCCCTATCTTAACCAAACAGCGTATCTCTCAAGGCCACTTCGATAACAAAGATTTTATTCTCTTCGTTCTCCTTGCTTTGGTTGGCAATGTATTTGGCTACGGCTGTTCAGCCTTGCTCGACACCGTTCTCTACGCAGAACCATTCACCAAGGTCTTTACTCAGTTGACGATCATCGCTGCGGGTAACACCGTTCTGATCGCCGTTGTGGGTTACTTTATCCTTAAATCGGTCGCAAAACGCAACAAACAAAGCCGCAATCTTTCGGAGGCTTAAACGATAATGACCATTGAATTTTCTGACTTCTCTTTTAGATATGAGTCACTGGATAAACCGACGCTTAAACATATCAATCTAAGGATAGAGAAAGGAGAGAAAATCGTCATTATCGGGCCAAGTGGTAGCGGAAAGTCAACACTTGGACAATGCCTGAACGGTCTGATCCCGCACGCCATCAAGGGCGAGACTTCAGGTCAATTGCTTTTAAATGGCAACGCGGCGACTCAATTGGATCTTCACCAATACACTGAGCAGATTGGTACGGTGTTACAAGACACCGATAGCCAATTCGTTGGGCTGAGTGTAGGCGAAGACATTGCCTTTGCGTTAGAGAATCAACTGGCCTCGAACATCGAGATGTATCCTATCGTCAAGTCAACGGCGCAAATGGTAGAGCTCGGTGACATGCTTGATCGTTCGCCACACGATCTATCTGGAGGCCAGAAACAACGTGTATCGCTTGCCGGCATCCTAGTAGATGATGTTGATACTTTGCTGTTTGATGAACCACTTGCCGCTTTGGATCCAAAGACAAGCCGAAAAACCATCGAGATCATTGACCAGTTGCATCGTGATACGGGTAAGACAGTCATCATCATAGAGCATCGACTAGAAGATGTTCTACACCGCCCCGTAGATCGAGTCATTCTAATGCAACAAGGAGAAATTGTTGCAGACATGACACCCGACGCATTACTGGCGTCAACTCTGCTCGAAACTCATGGAATTCGTGAACCACTCTACTTAACGGCTCTAAAAGCGGCCAATTGTCCGTTGGAACAATTGGACACTTACTCCTCTATTAAAGAGATGCCTATCACTGGCTATAGGCCGCACTTTGCCAACTGGCAGAGTCCAACCAAAACGCTTACTCGCTCAGAAGATACTCTACTTACCATCAACGAGTTAACCTACTCTTACGATGGTGAGAAGAATGCGTTAGAAAACGTCTCTTTTACTATTTCTCACGGCGAATTTGTGTCTGTACTCGGCAAAAACGGTTCCGGAAAATCGACGCTTACCAAATTAATTATGGGTGTGATCGAGCCAGATTCAGGTTCTATCTGTTTAGAGGGAGAAGACATTGCTACTCTTTCTATCTTTGAGCGCAGCCAGCAAATTGGTGTGGTGTTACAAAACCCAAATCATATGATTTCACACCACATGATCTTTGATGAAGTTGCCTTTGGTTTACGCAACAAAGGATTGTCAGAACAACAGGTTGAGAAGAAAGTGCTCGATACCCTTGAACTCTGTGGTTTGAGCAAGTACCGAAACTGGCCAATTGAAGCGCTAAGCTATGGACAAAAAAAGCGTGTGACCATCGCTTCAATCCTTGCTTTAGAGCCTAAGCTGCTGATTCTTGATGAACCTACCGCAGGGCAGGATTATCGCAACTATACCTCTATGCTGAACTTTGTTCGCAAACTAAATTCGCAGTTGGGTATTACTGTCATGATCATATCCCACGATATGCATCTTGTGCTCGAATACACTGACCGCTCAATTGTTATTTCTGACAGCCGCTTGATAGCAGATGCGCCGATGACTGAAGTTTTCAGCCAGCCCGAGCTACTCGACAAAGCCAATCTAACCACCACTAGCCTATATGATCTGGCAGAGCGTTTAGATGTAGCCGATATCAATGCGTTTATGCAGTACTTCATCCAACTAGAGAATCACGCAGCATGAAAGCTTCTAAAATGAAGTTTGGTATCAGTTATGTCGATACCAAGTCGCCTTTGCATGCACTAAATGGCATTACCAAGTTCGCCTTATTTATGGCTTGGGTCACTGTGGTACTGACCACTTTCGATATCCGATTGATTGGTTTACTGATTGTGGCAGGCCTGTACTTACTAAAAATCACAAAAGTACCTTTCAAAGTTTACAAACCTTTGCTCATTGGTACAGCCAGTGTCTTAACACTCAACGCACTATTTATGTTTTTGTTGGCTCCCCAACAAGGCAGTGAATACATTGGATCAAGCACTGTTGTGTTTAATCTGCCTGGCCACTATTCGCTAACTCAAGAGACTCTGTTCTATTTGGTTACGGTCACTCTCAAATACTTCAGCATGTTCCCAATTGCCTTGGTATTTGTCTTTACTACTCACCCGACAGAGTTTGCAGCCAGCTTGAACCGCATTGGCGTGCCGTACAAGATTGCGTATGCCGTTAGTCTGACACTGCGCTACCTTCCTGAGGTCAAGAACGATTTCGTCAATATCATGCACGCTCAACAGGCCCGTGGCCTTGATATATCAAAAAACACACCTCTAATGCAGCGCCTACAGAACGTGGCTAAGATCCTTGGTCCTCTCATTTTCTCAAGCTTGGACCGAGCAGATGAAATATCCAACGCGATGACGTTAAGAGGATTTGGACGCCACAATACCCGTTCATGGTATAGCTCAAGACCACTAGGCAACACGGACAAACTCTGCCTGCTAGCCATTGCGGTCATCGTCATATTGGCGGTAGCTAAGCGCTATCTAGAAACCGAATTGTTCTGGTATCCGTTCTAACAAAAAAGCCTAGAGTCGAACTCTAGGCTTTCTTCTAACTGACCGCTAAAGCTCTGGTCCAAATTACGAGCAACATCATCGCTGACACAACCCAAACGGCGGTAGCCATACTTAGGGTTTGAACCAAACTAAAGCGATAGCTGAAATAGTAGACGGCTAACAGATAACTAGCATAAGGGAGCAGTGAGTAGAGGCCAAACAAGGCGGTGGCTCGTAAATCTTCCATATTCCGCTCTGAGCCGACAATGTAATGCGCGATCAAAGCAAAGCTTGGAAACAGCGGTACTAAACCAGCAATAAAAAAGTTCTTCGATTTGGACAGCAGTGCAATCACCAACACAGCGGTGGCACCAATCAGACATTTAAAAAATAACGCTACCATCGCTTACCTACGCCAAATTTAAGAACAGCTCTTCATCAGTCATGTATTTATGCTTGCTACCCAAATTTCTAACATGCATAAACATAAAGTCGGGAAAACCGGGGGCAAGCAAATCATTGGGGAGCCAAACAATGCCTCCGACAAACACATATCTGCCCTGCTTGTCATCAGTGTGAAGCGCGTTATTTATCTCTGTCGATAGTTCAGGACGAACACCTTCAACGACACACACAATTTGTCCACGAGCAACGCCAATAACTCGCTTAACTAAATTGGCTTTTACCCCACAACGCCAAGCTTGTCTCGTGGCCATCTCAAAGCCATGCTTTCGCACACTTTTTTGAATATTAACAATCAGATTCATCGTGTAGAACACCTACTAGGTGGCATATGTGGCTCTAGAGTAGTAACTGCGGATAAGAATAACGACCCATCAGATTGGTGCAATTCTCACCAGATGAAAATTGCATCCAAATTGATGTTGGACACTTTGCGGCATCTTGCCGTTAGAGCAATGTGGTATTTGGACCTGTATTGTTGCACTATTAAAGCGCACCAACGCACCAATATATAGCGCTCGCACTATTGGGTTATTGCTAAGTTAAATTAGATATTACGCGTCATAAACTGGCTGTTAGGGTCGAGCTCATAGTCTGCAAATGGCTCACAGTACTCAAAACCAAATTTCTCATACAATGAACGGGCCGGAGCAAAAAAGGCCATCGAGCCCGTTTCTAAGCTGACACGGTTCAGCCCGGAATGATGGGCATGTTCCAATACATGATTGAGCAAACATGCAGCGACACCTTGGCCACGCGAAGTCTCGGCAGTACGCATTGACTTGATCTCTCCATGGGTATCATCAATGTGTTTTAACGCGGCACATCCTAATAACTTTCCATTGCTCCAGCCTGTCCAAAAAGTCACTTGAGGAGCTTTCAGCGCCGTTACATCCAACGCATGGACACTCTCGGCGGGCGAAGTGGCATTCATATCCGCGAGGTGCTGCTCAAGTAGCAATAGCACATCAGGATGATCCAATAGGCCTGTTTTAATTTCCATTGTCATTCTCTTTATCTCAATACTATTGTTAACTTAGCAAGAAAAAGACCAAATATTTCCATCTGCATCGTGACAGCGATTGATATACAACGGGTATAACTAGAGCCTCCCTTGAATAACGATCATCGTCACATTACTTGGATAAAATGGAATTTTAATTACAAATTATTGCGACTGATGACTCATAATTCTTCACCTTAGGCCGATAAATTTGTAATCAGATTTTTACAATATAACTGTAAGCTTTCCGGCTGAGACGGAAAAGGAATCCTAGTATGAAAGAAGTAGAGTTTCGAACGATAGATCGCTTGTTCATTAAAATGTCGATCAATGACAAGATGTGGGCCATTTTTGCCCTATTTATTCTAGCGGTAGCCTCATTGGCTGGCGGAAGATATACCAATACTATCGAAATGTTCGAGCAGTCAGCCGTTGTCACCGCTGAACAGCACATCGCTGAGCTAGCCAAAGTCGCCGATCCACAGAAACTTGGCGCACTGTCTAATGTGACTCAAGTCAACCGCTCACAAGCAGCGACGTTCCGTGACGGCATCGTTACAGCGACCGCACAAGCCCAAGATGGCAAGTTCTATCAGTTAACATTAAATCGTGCTGGTGAGTTACAACAGTTAAAATCCGAAGCAATGACCAGTTTTGCCCTCAGTTTTATCTGGGCGCTTCCTTTTGCACTATTCTGCTACTGGGTCGCCACATTCCTTGGTGGTGCTCTGTGGGTTCTCTACACCACAACACAACGCATTGGTGAAGGTGATTTAACCTCTCGCCTCGGCTTCCATCCAGGGCGTGATGAGTTTGGCACTATCGGCTGTGCTCTAGACAAAGCAATGGATACCCTGACCGACTTAGTCGTGACAGTGAAAGATAATGCGACAACACTGAGTGAAACTTCAGCTTCATTCGAGCAAGAGATGAAATTGAGCGAAACCCAAATCAGCCAGCAATACGCCTCATTAGATTCTGTCGCTACCGCCATGGAAGAGATGACGGCTTCAGCAAAAGAAGTGACGAACATTTCTCAGCACTCAACAGCACAAACTGAGCGCGATTCTGAGCATATTGATCAAAGCTACCAACGCGTTCAGTCCGCTATCAATGAAATCACTAAGCTGTCCGAGTACATTGGTCAGGCGTCACAATCCGTCTCTAGCCTCACTGATAACACGACACAAATTAATGAAGTGATCACCACCATCAACGCTATCTCTGAGCAAACCAATCTACTAGCATTGAATGCCGCCATCGAAGCAGCTCGCGCTGGTGAGCAAGGACGTGGCTTTGCTGTAGTAGCAGATGAAGTACGCACGTTGGCAGGACGAACTCAAGCCGCAACAGTCGAAATCCAGACCATGATTGAGAAACTCCAATCAGAAACGCGCACTATCGCTTCAATTACTGAACAAACCGTGAGCCAAGCCCAAACCAGCAGTGATATCGTCGCAGACATTGGCCATGACGTACAATCCATCTCCGAATCAGCGCGCGCTCTGAAAGATATGAGCATTCAGATATCAACATCAGCGGAAGAACAAAGCGCGGTTGCCAATGACATCGCCTCAGAACTGAGTGAGATTCGAGCGCAATCTAATACAATTCGTAGTGTGGCAGAACAATCCTCAATGGGGGTAGCCAATCTCACTAAAGCCTCCGTATCTCTGGCTCAAATACTAAAAGGCTATCGCACTTAATAGACCAATAAGGACCTTCGGGTCCTTTCTTTTTGCCCTGTATTGCAGACTCCCCTCCATCACGAACAAGGATACCGACTCTTTTACTATTTCATTGTGACGAACGTTTCAGTTGCATCGCCTTGTACCGAACAACTAGGATCACAAACTGATAACAATTTCTGCACAGCATCGCACTTAGCCACTAGAATAAAAGCTCAGTTTAAGGAGATGTAACATGGAAGAACTACTGGCCGAATTTGCTACAGTAACGAAAATTCAGGTGGCTTGGGGCGAGATGGACGCTTTGCAACACGTCAACAACGCGGTTTATTTCCGCTACTTTGAAACAGCAAGACTCGACTACTTCAACAAAATCAATCTGCTCGTTAACCTACAACAAAACCATATAGGCCCTGTGCTCAGCCACACCGAGTGTCGATACAAAGCACCAGTCACTTATCCAGATACGCTGTTAATTGGTTCCCGTGTCACTGACTTGCAAGATGACCGATTCACAATGGAGTACCAGATCGTAAGTGAAAGCACTGGTAAAGTGACGACCGTTGGTTCAGCCACTTGCGTCATGTTTGACTTTAAGCACCACACCAAAGCTTCTATACCTGAAAACATCAAACAAGCTATTTTATTAGCCGAAGAACGATAAGCTCAAAATCCTAGATTCGATTTGGCGATTTCATCAGAGCGCCAAATCAATTTGTGTGACATCTCATATTTGACTTGGTATATACTCCTCTCCATCGTAAATAAACACCTTATTTGTCAATGAACAAGAGCTTACTAACCAATCTTATCGCACTCGCTTTACTAGCAGGTGGCTATCAAGCAGACAACCAAATTGCCTTATACGCTGGACTATTTGCGTTTTCAGGCGCCATCACCAACTGGCTTGCCATTCATATGCTATTTGAAAAGGTGCCTGGTCTCTATGGTTCCGGTGTTATTCCTGCGCGTTTTGAAGAATTTAAATCAGCAATCAAGACACTGATGATGGAGCAGTTTTTTACCCAAGAAAACATCGACAAGTTCTTAAGCAAGGAAATGGCTGGCGGCAAGTCCCTTAACCTTGAGCCAGTGATTGAAAAGATAGACTTTAACCCAACGTTTGACTCACTCGTTGACGTCATCGCCAACTCTCAATTCGGTGGCATGCTGGCGATGTTTGGTGGCACAGATGCGCTCCAACCTATGAAACAACCTTTTGTCGAGAAAATGAAACTAGCGATTGTCGACATGAGTCAGAGCGACACCATCAAAGATGCCTTAAAAGAACAGTTTGAAGCCCCAGCGATGATGGATGAAATACGCACTAACGTTGAGAACATCATCGATCAGCGCCTCAATGAACTGACGCCCAAACTGGTTAAGGAAATCGTTCAGAGAATGATCAAAGAACACCTAGGCTGGTTGGTCGTTTGGGGCGGGATCTTTGGTGGCATTATTGGCATAATTTCATCCTTTATTGCCTAAAATTGAAAAAGGAAGCGGTAAGCTTCCTTTTTTTATAGTTTCGATATGAGATCTGCATTAACGCCAAAGCTGGTCTTATGCTCTTCAATAACCACTTCACTGCGAGTTTGTATCACGCCGGGCAAGGTTCCTAATTTGGTCGACATAAAGTTCTGGTACGCTTTCATATCCTTTACACGCACCTTAATCATGGTATCGAAGTCACCTGATAGCGAATAACACTCTTCAATTTCCGGCATATCCGCCACAGCTTGAGCAAACTTTTCAAATATTGAAAAACTGGTTTGATCCAAACGAATATGAATGAACACTTGTACATCCAAGCCCAGCTTTTCTGGATTTAGCTCAGCATGGTAGCCCGTAATATAACCTTCTTTCTCCAATCTTTTTACCCGATCAGAACAAGGAGAGGTGGTTAAGTTAACTTGCTTGGCGAGTTCAACAATAGGAAGTCGGCCTTTCAGATTCAAGGCGCGCAGGATCTCACGATCAATTCTATCTAAATCCATTAACGGCTCATTAAGTTGTTATAGATGCTGAAGGTATTCTAAAACAAAAGCACCGAGCCACAGATAGCGATCGTTGAGTTAGCGATAAATTATGTGAAGGTTATGCGATTTTTGCGTCAGAAAAAGCGTCTTGTGCGGTCACAACTTCTGTTTGGCTATTGCAAACTCTGCAAAAGGCCTGCTTTTCCATTTTTACATAGTGGTCACCTTGGAAAACGGTGGCAAAGAAGTTCGCCATATTTTTAACTACCGAGTTATTCTGCGTCTCACAACGCTTCATGACAATTTTATGTGCCGTTTTTTTATCACAACAATGACAGTACATGTGAGGCATTTCCGTTCGTCCTAAGTGTTAGCGTTATTGATAACTGACATATTTTGAAACCTAGAGTTCATTAAATTCAAACATTAGTTTAGAAAACGTGAGACAAGTTCAATAAATAGTCAATAGACAACAAAAAAGCCCCTAAATTTAGGGGCTTTTCATTCGAACCAATATCAATTAGTCCAGTTCAGCTAAGTGCTTTTTGAACGTGTTGTGCTGCGCTTTCACAGCCTCTTCCGGCTCGCCAGTCGTTAAACTTACACCAACAATAGCAAGAGTCGAGAAAATGATACCAGGGACAATTTCATACACGTCGAACCAGCCACCTGATAACTGCTTCCAAATAACGATAGTCACACCGCCAACTACAATACCCGCCAGTGCACCATTACGATTCATTCTTTCCCAGTAAAGGCTAAGGATTAGCGCAGGACCAAATGCAGCACCAAAACCAGCCCATGCGTAAGAAACCAAGCCAAGCACTGAGCTGTCAGGTGTCATCGCTAAAACTAGCGCAACAACTGAGATGCCAACGACGGCAATACGCCCAACCATAACAATCTCTTCTGAGCTTGCGTCTTTCTTAAACACTTGCTTGTAGAAATCTTCTGCCAACGCTGAAGAGGAAACCAGTAACTGAGAATCCGCAGTACTCATTACCGCAGCTAGAATTGCAGCAAGTAGGATACCGGCAATAACAGGGTGGAACAGAGAGTTCACCAGAAGCATAAAGATCTTCTCGCCATCATCAATGCTTACACCAGAGTTTGTCACATAAACTAAGCCAACGAGACCTACTAGAATCGCACCTGCCATTGATAGCGCAGTCCAGATCACCGCAATACGACGAGCCGTTGTCAGATCTTTATTTGAGCGAGATGCTTTGAAACGCGCCAGGATATGTGGCTGACCAAAGTAACCTAAGCCCCAAGCCACCAGAGAGATAATCGCAATCGCAGAAAGTGGTTCACCTTTAGAGTCATCCCATAGCGTTAATAGCTCAGGGTTAATCGCGGCAAGATCATTGCCAAGCTGACCAAAACCACCTTCCAACGCAGTAATTGGAACGATCATCAGTGCCGCTGCCATCAGCAGACCTTGCACTAAGTCGGTCCAAGATACCGCCAGGAAGCCACCGAATAGCGTGTAAGAGACGACGCAAACGGTGCCAATGATTACTGCCGTGGAGTAATCTAGGCCAAAGACTGTTTCAAATAATTTTCCGCCTGCAACCAAGCCTGAACTGGTGTAGAAAAGGAAGAATAAAAGAATAAAGAAAGCAGAAATAACCTGAATCAGTTTAGATTTATCGTTAAAACGACGAGATAGAAATTCTGGTAAAGTCAGTGCGTCAGTCGTGATACTGTAAGTACGAAGACGTTTAGCATTAATTAACCAGTTCAACCATGTGCCTACCAGTAGACCGCCCGCTAGCCAAAATGCTTCAATGCCCGCTGCGTACGCATAACCCGGCAGACCAAGCAGAAGCCAACCACTCATATCGGATGCACCTGCAGAAAGCGCCGCCGGCCAAGGGCCTAATGAACGACCACCAAGAAAGTAGTCGCTTGAATTTTTTGTACGCTGGTATGCGATAACACCAATGGCAAGCATCAACACCAGATACGCAATAAACGTGGTTGTAATAGCAAAGCTATTTTCCATGTGATATGTCCTCTTTTGAAAGATCGCCTTCCCTGAATGCCCTCAATACGAGGGCAAATCAATGAAGTTTAGTGGGCTTCGTTTCCGAGCTCTAACAAGGTCGCATTGCCACCCACTGCTGTTATATTTATTGTTCTTGTACGCTCAGTAATAAAACGGAGCGCCAAATGAGGATCGTGGGCAACAGGAATGCTCACAAGATCCGTTTCAGACGTCAGGCTTACAATAGCGCCCGAACGTTTAGCCAGTTGGCGGTTAATCGTCCTTTCCACCTCTGGATTTCCAACATAACCAATGCTTCGCACGTCCGACTCGAGCAACTGATGATAAGCATCATATGCGGCAAACTGGACAAGGTGAGTTGGAAGTGAAGACTGAACATAGGCAGCCTCTAACACTTGGCAAAGCTCCGCATCATCACTGCATAAGATGACACTATTACCCGCGATCAGCGCAGCCGTTAGTTGCGCAACGACGGATAGCTTCGCTTGCTCTTGAACATCATCCTGAATAACAAGAGCCACACCACGACCTGCGGTGTAAAGTTCGTTGGTTTCGCCTGTAGGGCCGACCAGACTATGGGTATCAGCAATCAATGCCGACGCTTGATCAATATGGTACGAAACGACCGAAGCCAACTCAGGCTGAACTTGTTGTAAAGCCTGTTTAAAAGCGAGTAGGCACTCACTTTTAGAATCAAAATTAGTTAAATTCCAGTTTTCCCAAGCAGAGAAAGCATCAGAAAAACGAGTTACTTGATGAACCATAATTACTTCTCCTTGCTCACTCGATTAACAAAACTGTGTTTGCGTAAAACGGTAAAGATAGTGTGGACCACCCGCTTTTGGTCCAGTGCCTGATAGGCCTTGACCACCAAATGGCTGCACTCCTACCACCGCGCCAACTTGATCACGGTTGATGTAGCAGTTACCAACACGAGCATGTTTTTCAATCCAGCGGTAAGTGGTTTCATTTCGGCTATGGATACCCATGGTTAGGCCAAAACCAGTATTGTTTATCTGCTCAACCACCTGAGTGAGTTCACTTGCTTTGAATCGAACGATGTGCAAGATCGGGCCAAACTGTTCTTCTTTAAGACAAGAAATATCACGGATTTCAAAGGCTGAAGGAGCAACGAAGTCACCGTTTTCATGCTCATCCGTAAGCACCAGTTGAGCGACTTTTTTCTCTGTTTCAGTCATAAACTCGATATGCTTTAACAACTTGCTCTTCGCATTGACGTCGATAACCGGACCAACATCTGTCGAGTGAAGATAAGGTTTACCAACGCTTAACTCCTCCATCGCCCCCTGGATCAGAGCAACAATGCGATCGGCAATATCTTCTTGAACGTATAGAACACGCAGTGCACTACAGCGCTGACCCGCAGAAGCAAACGCAGAGCGAATCACATCTCTCACCACTTGCTCGGGTAATGCTGTACTGTCAACAATCATTGCGTTCTGACCACCCGTCTCAGCAATCAAAGGCACTGGAGCGGCGTCACGTTCTGCTAATGTTTGGTTAATGCGCTGCGCCGTCGCTGTTGAACCAGTGAAAGCGACACCTGCGATGGCTGGGTGTGACGTCAGAGCCGAGCCAATTTCAGCGCCACGGCCTGTTAATAGCTGAATCGTCCCTGCTGGGAATCCTGCATCGAGCATCAGTTCAACCGCACGAGCCGCGATTAAGCTGGTCTGTTCTGCTGGTTTCGCCACGACTGTATTTCCTGCAACCAAAGCGGCTGTCACTTGGCCAAGGAAAATGGCCAGAGGGAAGTTCCAAGGGCTAATACAAACGAAAACACCACGACCTTGACGAGACACTTGACGAGTCTGCCCATCAAAACCGTTAATGGTTAGTTCACCTAACGCGTCCACTTGCTTAGCGTAGTAACGACAGAAATCAACCGCTTCACGCACTTCATCGATACTGTCATGAATCGTTTTACCTGCTTCCTGGTGACAAATCGCGACAAGCTCTGCGAGATTCTCTTCCAACAGATCAGCGAGAGCCTCTAGCTTCTCTGCTCGCTGAGCTTTTGGTGATGCTTGCCATGCAGGGAAGGCCTGCTCAGCACCTTCAATCGCTGCCGAAACATGCTCAAGCGTAGCGAACGCAACCTGACCTACTTGAATACGACGGTCGTAAGGAGCGGTGACTTGTTCAGTGTTGATGTTTTCCTTGATCATGCTTTCGGCAAACATGTTGCCATTGATGATCGGACCCGCTAGCCACTGCTTACATAGAAAACTCTCTACTTCATGTTCAAACGGCTTCGCTTCGCTCTCGATATCAATGTTGATACCCAAAGAGTTCTTGCGCTCGTTAAACACGTTGGTTGGAAGAGGAATGCTTGTGTTGGAGAAAGAATCAAACGCATTAAGCATATCTACTGGATGCTGCGTCAGTGTTTCGACAGGGCAACGAGCATCGACCAAGCGATGAACAAATGAGCTGTTTGCACCATTTTCCAATAAGCGGCGAACAAGATATGGCAGCAGATCTTTGTGGCTACCAACCGGTGCATAAATGCGCACGGATTGTTGGTAGGCTGACATCGCATGGTTGTACAGCGAATCGCCCATGCCATGCAGACGCTGGAATTCGAAATCTTTATGCTGAGCCATCACTGCAATCGATGTGACTGTCTGAGCATTGTGGCTCGCAAATTGCGGGAAAATATTACCACGAACATGTTGACTCAAAAGGAATCGAGCACAAGCTAAATAAGCCACATCTGTCGCTTCTTTGCGCGTATAAACAGGGTAGTTAGTATAACCAGCCTGCTGTGACCATTTGATCTCACTATCCCAGTAAGCACCTTTAACAAGACGCAGAGGAATCATATCTCCCTGCTGCTTCGCTAAGCCATTTAGCCAAACCAAAACCGGAAGCGCTCGCTTAGAGTAAGCCTGAACCACTAGACCAAACTTACCCCAGCCCTTGACCAATTCACTTCGGTACACTTTTTCGAACAATTTGAGGGACAGCTCTAGGCGGTCTGCTTCTTCAGCATCAATGGTAATCGCGACGTCAAGCTCAACCGCTCGACGCAGCAATTGCTGTAAGGTATCGTAAAGTTCTGTCAGAACACGTTGTTCATTCGCAACCTCATAGCGAGGATGAAGTGCTGAAAGCTTAATCGACACAGAAGGCGCTGGACTCACATCTGCAGCATAGTCATCACGGCCTACCGCTTCGATTGCCATTAAGTAATCTTTGAAGTACTTATTTGCGTCAGCGGTGGTAAGTGCCGCTTCGCCTAGCATGTCATAAGAGTAAGTGAAGCCCTTATCACGCATGTGACGACCGTTTTTTTGAGCCTCGGCAATGGTACGGCCAAGTACAAACTGGTGTCCCATGACTTTCATTGCCTGATGCATCGCCTTACGGATCACAGGCTCAGACATCTTGTTCACTAGTCGGTTAACCGCGCTTACCGGACTTTGAGATTCGCTATCAGAAAGGCCAACAACTTTACCAGTGAGCATTAAGCCCCATGTAGACGCATTAACAAACACGGAATCAGAATTTTTCAGGTGTGATTTCCAATCTGCCACAGTGAGCTTGTCACGGATTAAAGCATCGGCTGTCGCAGCGTCAGGAATACGCATCAAAGCCTCAGCAAGACACATAAGCAGAATGCCTTCTTGAGTATCAAGGCTATACTCCAGTAACAGAGCGTCAATCATCTGAATGGACTTTTTGTCAGCACGAATCGTATTGATCAAATCCGTCGTTTTGATGGCAATCTGCTCTTTCTCTGACTCAGTGGGTGTTGCTAATGGCAGTAGTTGCTTAAGCCATTGTGATTCGTCCACCATATAAAGTGGCGAGATCAACGACCAAAGTTTATCAAGCGGCTGCTCGACAAACTCAGCGTTTAACACATTACTCGCTGTAAACATGCGTTTTCCTCAATCTCACACCTGAAATCATTTCAGGTTTTCTACAATGGCATGCAGTGTATTTTGAGCTTGAGAAGAATACTTGTCAAAAACTCCGAGTTTTTTGCTAAAAACTCTGAATATTAACAAAACAAAAACAGAGTCACACTCAATTAAGTAAAACTTTATACCGTTTACATTAGCTTATTTAACCAAATCGTTTCTTGTACTGAGAAGGTGAAATACCTTGGAGGCGGGAAAAAGTATGAGTAAAGGTGCTTTGACCTGAAAATCCGGTGAACTCGGCTACCTGTCCCAAAGTGAGATTGCCCTGCTCTATTAGCTGCTTCGCCATGTCGATTCGCTTGCCCAGCACATACTGATGAGGTGTAATCCCCATCTGCTCTTTAAACAAGGAGTGAAACTGACTCTCACCTAAGAACACACTGCCTGCGAGCTGCATCACTGAGATTCTCTGATTCATGTGCTGCTCGATATAGCGATCTATCGCTTCAAGATCGAAGCGCGATTCTTTACGACTCGCTTCAAAGGCCGACATATGGCGCTGTAATAAAGCCACAACCGTATCACTGCAAGCTCGACTGAGCAGCAAGTCATCTGGGCTAGAATGCATCTCAGCCACTAACATCTGGATAAGCTTTTGGATTTGATTGTTGAGCTGAAAGTACGTCTCTTTCTGGTTAAGCTCGTTAAGACGCTGCATCATCAAAGCGTCAGATTGCGAAGCAACCGGCATATTGAGTACCAGAATATCAGATTGACCGACGACACCACCGAATGCGTGCCCTGAACCGGATGTCACGACGCAACCTTGCCCAGGACCGACCATATTGCCGTAGCCACCAACTTCAAACTCCGCTTGACCACGTAAACCGATCACCACCTGAGTATAGTCGTGCGCGTGACATTCCATATACGAAGGCAACGTAACCAATTGAGCTGGTTTTGGTGACAATTCTTTGGCAGTGGATGAATCACTTAGCGGCTTATTGGATGATGACATAGAGACACACAGTCAAATTACATGTTCGATAAGCCATGATATACCAGAAGTGACGCAACTCGAAAATTGTATTGTTTGATTATAAAAATGGTTGCATTTACCATCGTCAACAAACAGAAAATGATCGGGGCGAACTGCTGAAAATCTGGTCATTTGTCGTACTGGAAGAATGATCAAGTGCACATAAATTACGGCTTATGTCACTTCTATCGATTTTCGTTATTCCTGATCGAGAATCTTTACTTGCATATTTCTTCAATCAGCCCAAAATGGATGATGTACCACCTAAGTTTATCTCGATTTATGATAAGCTTAGGTAATTCGCTCTATTATTTAGTGTGAATAGAAGGAAGAAATAGACCTTTTCAAGGCACCTTTGCAATGGACTGTCAAAAGTTTGTCTTTTTTTCTATATAAAGTGCACTATTTGATTGATATGCACTATGTTTGACTATTTTTTTATTGGTTATTAAACGTTAATTGTTGCAGGGACTTATGATCATACGTCGCATGCCAGCGCTTTTGCTTGCGCTAAGCCCTCTTTGGGTTTCGACTTCGATTTTCGCAGAAGAAAATGTACAGGGTGACCCTGTTTCTGAAATCGAAGTTAAGTTAGAAAATAAAGAAGCAGAAATGGGCACGATGGCTGCGGAGTTTAACTCTGAAGCTGATCGTCTCCAACAACTTCAGAATGATAGAACTAAGCTGAAACGCAATGAGGAAGAACTCAATGCGAAGCGCAATCGCACTAAGTCAGCTCTGGACAAACAGTATAACCGTCTTTTAGATGATCCAGATATCGACCTAGTTTCATTCCAGAAAGCTTACCAAGATGTGTGGACTGAAGTGAAAGATAACCAGTCTGCACTATTGGAAAACCAACAAGCGATAACTGAAAGTGAAATGCGCCTCTCACAAGTAAAACAGAAGCAGGCCCGTCTAACTTCTGAGCTTTCTTACTTACAAGAGCAGAAAGTGGAAGCGCGTGTAAAACGTATTTCTGCTGAGCTACGCGAAAGTGATGTACTCGAAACAAGTTACAAAACAACTTGTTCATCGACCATGACGTTGGGCGAGTGTGCTAGCCAGGGGCAATACCTGACTAAACAGAAAGCCGTCAAAGCGTTCAAAGCTAAACTGATGGATCGTTTGACGGAGTCAAACCTAGCGAAGCAAAATGCCAAAGGCGTTCAGTTGAATGTTCATGTTCAAGAGAGCCAGCTCATCCGCTCTGGTTTTGAAGGCAACAATAGCTACTTCACTCAAATGCAATCGCAATTGCAGGCGCGTCCAGAGGCCTCAGCAGCGTGTAAACTACTTAACGTTTCAACTCGTTACTGTCTAAAAGGCAGTGAAGAAGAGAAAACCGCTAAGAAAGACAAAAACTGGGTGAATGTGACTGTTCGTTCAGATCAATATGATGATTCCGTAGTTATCAATGGCATTAACTATGGCAGCACGCCAGTAGAAGTTGTTCTACCACGTGGCCAACATCAAGTTACAGTGTCGAAAAATGGTTTTCAGACATACAATCGCGTGATCACTGTCAACGCAAATGACACGGTTTGGGTTAAGCTACGTCCAAATGGATAACGGCTAAAAAAACCTACCGGATTCACAAAGATGAGCTAAAACGCCATTTTGATCCTAAGTTATCAACGGATAACTTAAGACAAGATGGCGTTTTCGTTTAAAATACCCAATTAATCAATAATTAGATGTAGAAGAAAGACGATGCGTCCAGGTTTATCAATCCTTTTATTAGCATTATCTCCTTGTTTGCTTGTATCTCCCGCTTCCGCACAGGAAGCGAAGATGTCGGTTATTCAGATCGACGATAAGCTTTTTAGCAAACACGATGAGTTAAAGTCTGCACAAAAAGCCTCAGACGAGCAGCAAGCTCTGTTCAATAAGCAGCAAGCCGAATTAAAGTCTCTGCAACAAACGGCAGAGTCTCTTGATAAGTCGTTTGCGAGTGCCAAGAATAAGCTTGAAATGGACTATCAACGTATGATTGATGATCCCAATGTTGACCTAGCTGCATCTCAGAAGGCCTATCAAGATGCTTGGTCGTCAGTGAAGCAAAATCAAAAGGCACGCCTTGACGCTGAACAAAAGCTTGAGGAAGAGCGAGCGAATCTCGCGACTCGTAAAGCAGAAGCCGATGCCATTAAGCTTGCTATTGCAGAATTGGACGAACAAAAACTTCGCGCCAGAGTCGAACAGCTCAAGCTTGAACTGGAACAGCCACAGAAAATTTCGGTCAGTTTCACTAACCGCTGCCAAGCCTCTTTAACTTTGGCGCAATGTGATCAGCAAACTAAAGAGCTAGCTTTGCAGAAAGCAGTTAAGCAATTTCGCGGTGAGATTGTTGAACACACCAGCGAAAGTTCACTGGTCAAGCGCAATATCAATGATGTCGCTCTTAACATCCACGTTGTCAAACACATTACTACCGAACAGGGCTTCTACGATGGTGTTCGTTATCGAACACTAATGGATGTAGAGCTTGAGGCTCGTCCTAAAGCAAAAGTGGCCTGTGAGCTTCTGCAAATCGATAATCAATACTGTTTTGCGCCTGGAGCAGCAGGAAATCAGCAGTTCCAAGATGACCAAGAAATCGCTTGGGTCACACTCGCTATTCGCTCTAACCAATACAACGACAGCGTAACGATCGATGGCGTTTCTTATGGCAGTACTCCTATAGAAATCATGCTACCAATAGGTATCCACGACATTACGATTGAGAAAGAAGGCTACAAGTCATACAGCCAACAACTTTCCGTTAACTCGGATACGTCTTTACGTGCGGTACTGACTGAAAAAGCCAACCCGCTACGCGCTGGGGCTAAATTTGCTGATGGCTTGGCAAGCAGCGGTCACGCACCAGAATTGGTCACCATTCTCCAAGGTATTTACTACACTGGGGAGAAGGCTTCTAACCAAGTTTCGCTTGATCATGCTTTCGGTATTGGCGCGACACCTGTCACCGTCAGTCAGTTTGCAACCTTCGTTGAACAAACCAATTACCAAACCGATGCTGAGCTAAAAAACACCTGTACCACGCTAGCTCAAGGCGAAGTGACACCAATTCCAAACAGCAGTTGGCGAGATCCTGGGTTCAAACAATCGCCTAATTCACCGGTTGTGTGTGTGAGCCAAAACGATGCAGTCTCTTACACTAATTGGTTGCGTAAGCAGACTGGCGCTTCTTACCGTCTACCAACAGAAGAAGAGTGGGAAATTGCGGCACGTGCTGGCAGCCAAGATAAATACTGGTGGGGTAATGAATTTGCACCAGGTGAAGCAAACACTGGCTGGAGTGGCACTCCTTGGTCAAACCAAAGCACTGCGCCCGTTAGCGCTTTCAAACCTAATCAGTTAGGCGTTTATGATGCGGTCGGCAATGTTTGGCAGTGGACAAGTAGCCCGAGAGGCATTGCTAAAGGCGGTGCGTGGAACTTCTCTCCAGATATGGCTGCAGCAGACAAGCAGCTATACCTTTCACCATTCTCTGCCGCTAACTACTTAGGTTTCCGAGTCGTTAGAGACATTAACTAGTTATATTAGGGGGGGATTTCCCCCCTTTTTATCTTATTCTCTTCAGATACAATCATTAGCGAGTTGGATTTATCCATCCTCCTCGGTATCAATTGATATGTCTATGCTCAGTAATTTACTGAGTGCATAGAACCTCTTCTACACGTCGACAAGATTTATCTTGTGTTTGCCAGTCATCCTACGGTGCCTGGCATTTTTTATCGTACAGCACATGTGACTTTGGTATCATACTCACTCTGTTTAGTAAGAAGTTTTTTTAAGTGAACGAGCAGCAAGTCTCTTTATTCCGTCAACTCCCCGGTTTCTGGGGATGCAAAGACCTCAACTCTGTCTTTGTTTATGCTAACACTGCTTATGCCAAACTGATCGGTTTCGAGAAGTCACAAGATTGTATTGGCCTTACCGACTTTCAAATGCCCAGTCCCACATCTCACTGTGCTGCTGATTTTGTTAAACAAGATCGGTATGTCATTGAAAACAATACGTCCTTGAGAGTTCTCGATATTCACCCATACCCAGATGGCAGCTGGCGGGCGCATTTATTTACCAAAATCCCATGGCTAGATGATTCAGAAAAGATTCAAGGGACAATTTTTTATGGGCAAGAGCTGTCTGATACCGCAATTCTAGAAGTGGGTCACTGGATATGTCGCGCGACAGGTTTACCGCCTGAAAGTAATCTTATCGCTGAAACACCGACGACAACACGCTTTGATCTCAAACTGACTAACCGAGAATCAGAAGCGCTGTTTTTACTGCTCTATGGTAAGAAACCCCACTACATCGCCACAATCATGAACATCTCGATAAAGACATTAGAAAGCTATGTCGCGAGACTGCGAGTAAAGTTTGGCGCTCACTCCAAAGCGCAATTGATCGATATGGCTTTAGAGCAGGGATATGGGTCTCACATACCTAAGACGCTATTAAAAAGACAGCTGTCTGTTGCCCTAGATAACGAATACGCCGCATAAAGCGGCGTATTTTTTTATGGTGCTAAGCGGTCAATATGCCACTCTTGAGCTTGTTTTGAAAACAAGAAGCGGTCGTGAAGGCGATGCTCACCGCCCTGCCAAAATTCGATACTTTGCGGCTTAATTCGAAATCCGCCCCAGAAACTCGGTACAGGGATTTCGCCTTTTTCAAACTTTTGTTTGAGCTCTAGAAACTTACCTTCTAACACGCCACGAGCACTAATACGGCTGCTTTGCTTACTGGCGATTGCCGCCAACTGACTTGCCTTGGGACGAGAAGAGAAGTACTTCATGTTTTCGACAGCAGATAGCTTTTCAGCCACACCCGTAATATGCACTTGACGCTCAAGTGGATGCCAAGGGAAATGCAGGCTAACTTTTGCGTTCGCTTCAATCTGCTGGGCTTTACGGCTACCAAGGTTGGTATAAAAAACGAAACCATCTTGATTGACATCTTTTAGTAGCACAATTCGTTGGAAAGGTTGCCCTGATGCATCCACCGTTGCGACCGTCATTGCCGTTGGGTCAGTCAGCTTAGCGTCGATCGCTTGCTGAAGCCATAAATCGAATTGGGCAATCGGATCCGCTAGCAAGTCTTTTCTACGCAAGCCACCTTTGGTGTACTCACGGCGAATATCTTCAAGTTCCATCTTTTCTCCTTGGCGAAATTTTTTGTCGATTGTGCGCCCTTAATTACAAGAACTCAAGCCTAGCGCGATGGATAACGCTACACTCTATACAAACTAGCTATTAAAACATCGCTATATATCAATTAGAGGAACAAAACTGACAGCAAATCCTTAACATTTTAGGCAATGAATAATAAAATCAATTAAATAACACCATTTTACAAGGATCACCAATGAGTAAGAGCAGTTACAACAAGCTTACTCCTGACGAGCTGGATTACGTTGACGATAAAACAGCCGCTCTATTGCTAAATACGCCAAGCAGCGCTCGCATCATGCTGTGGGTAATGGTGGTCTTTTTCGTGTTTGCCATTCTATGGGCATCATGGGCAGAGATCGATAAAGTGACCGTCGGTCAAGGCAAAGTTGTGCCATCATCCCAGGTTCAGGTCGTACAAAACCTTGAAGGAGGTCTGGTAAAAGAGATCTTGGTTCGCGAAGGACAAACGGTTGAGAAAGGTCAGCAGCTACTGCTTATCGATGATACTCGATTCCGCTCAGACTACCGTGAACGAGAGCAACAGGTTGCCAACTTAACCGCAAGCGTTCTGCAACTTTCAGCCTCGATCACCAGTGTCGATATCGATGAGGAGTTCAACGAAAATAATTGGCAAAAAAACGTCCAATTGAATTTTAATAAACTTGCTTTCCCACCCACTTTAAGTGAACTGCAACCAGACTTGGTTGCACGTCAGCGCGCTGAATATCGCCAAGATCTTAATAATCTTCGTAACCAAATCTCACTGATTGACCAACAGGTAAAGCAGAAACAACAGGATCTGGTTGAAATTCAGGCACGAATTGTAAACCTGCGTGAAAGCTACCGCTTTGCAAAAAAAGAGCTGGAAATTACCCAGCCTCTCGCGGATGAAGGGGTTGTACCGCGTATTGAGTTGCTCAAGCTTCAACGCCAAGTCAACGATACTCAACGTGAGTTAACTTCAAGTGAGCTAAAAATGCCGGTGCTTAAATCAGCGATTCGAGAAGCGATGTTGAGCCGCATCGACGCTGCGCAGAAGTTCCGCTCTGAGCAACAAGAAAAACTCAACCAAGCGCAAGACAAGTTATCGTCGATGACGGAGTCAACGGTTGGACTTGAAGATAGAGTAAACCGTACAGTCGTGACCTCACCTGTCACGGGTACAGTAAAAACACTCAACGTCAATACTGTCGGTGGCGTTATTCAACCAGGTATGGATATTGTTGAAATTGTCCCGAGTGAAGATACCTTGCTGGTTGAAGCAAAGATTGCTCCCCAAGATATTGCGTTTCTACGTCCAGAGTTACACACCATCGTTAAGTTTAGTGCGTATGATTTCACTAAATACGGTGGTCTAGAAGGCACCTTGGAACACATCAGTGCAGATACCACCACTGATGAAGAGGGCAACAGCTTTTATCTGGTTCGTATTCGTACTAAAGAAACCAGTCTTGACAAAGATAACACCTTGCCAATCATACCTGGTATGACGGCTTCGGTAGACATTATTACTGGTAAACGCACCATCCTTGAATATCTGCTCAAGCCGATACTCAGCGCCCAAAACAACGCGCTAAAGGAATAGATGTATGGTCAATTACGTAGGGATGCACGCTTGAAAGCTCGCTTCATATTGAAGTCAGCATTAGTAGTTACACTACTTTTGCTGGCATCAACCACCTCGTTTGCTCTTAACACTCAAGAGCAACGTTGGATTGATGCTGTGCGTAAAACTTACGGCGAGCGCGCAGGGAGACGCGTTGAGACATGGCGCAAAGAGATGTCTCAATACAAATCGCTGTCTGAGCGTCAGAAACTGACTAAGGTCAACAATTTCTTCAACCAACTCAATTTTGTCAATGACATTAACTTGTGGGGACAAAATGATTATTGGGCAACACCCCTCGAATTTCTTGGCAGTAATGCGGGGGATTGTGAAGACTTTACCATCGCTAAATATTTCTCCCTGCTAGAACTTGGCGTTTCCGACAAAAAATTACGCTTAGTGTACGTAAAAGCTATCGAACTGAATCAATTCCATATGGTGCTCGCCTACTACTCAAAGCCAAGTGCAGAGCCCATACTGTTAGACAATATCAACCCAGAAATAAAACCAGCTTCAACGCGACGAGATCTGTTACCTATCTACAGTTTTAACGGTAAGAACTTGTGGTTAATGAAGTCGAAAAACGGACAACTCGCGGGGGAATCATCGAGGTTAAGCCTATGGAATGACCTACGTGCTCGCGAGAAATCGCTCAAACTTAATAAACCCATAGTTAACTATGATGAGTAGGCAATATGACGTTATATAAACAACTTGTCGCGGGCATGATTGCGGTGATTTTGATGTTATTGATTTCGGTGTTTATCATCGAATTCAACACAACACGAAGTAACCTCATTCAACAACAACGCTCTGAGGTGAACAACACCATCAATACCGTGGGGTTGGCTTTAGCGCCCTATTTGGAAGACAAGGACCAAGTGGCCGTTGAATCAGTAATCAATGCGCTTTTCGATGGCAGTAGCTATTCGATTGTTCGCCTGATCTTCCTAGACACTGGCGATGAAATACTCCGTTCATATCCGATCAAACCAAACAATGTGCCTAAGTGGTTCACTAACCTTAACTTGTTTGAGAAGATCCATGATCGTCGGGTCGTGACCAGTGGTTGGATGCAACTTGCCGAAGTTGAGATTGTGAGTCACCCTGGGGAAGCCTACACCCAGCTATGGCTTGCATTTGAGCGTCTAGTGATTGCATTCTGTATCATCATGCTCATTGGCTTGTTCTCTATCTCATTCATCCTCAAGCGTGCGCTGCGCCCTCTTCAACTTATCGTCAATAAGATGGAACAGGTTGCTAAAAACCAGTTTGGCGAGCCGCTACCAAGACCTGCAACCCAAGATCTCATCTATGTTGTCGATGGTATCAACAGCATGTCGGCACAACTTGAAAAGTCGTTCCAAGCTCAAGCAAAAGAAGCACAACAACTGCGTGAACGCGCCTATATCGACCCTGTTTCACAACTGGGTAACCGCGCATACTACATGAGCCAACTTAATTCTTGGATTGGTGAAGGCGGTATTGGTGGTGTGGCGATTTTAGAAGCGAGTTTTATCCGCGAATTGTATGATGACAAAGGCTACGAAGCAGGTGATGGCATGGTTCGTGAGTTAGCCGATCATCTTAAAGTTTCTCTCTCGTCACCAAACGTGACACTCGCGCGTATCTCTACGGAAGAGTTTGGTTTCATCTTACCGAATACCGAAGAACCCGATCTCAAACTCATCGCAGAAAGTATCGTTACTTATGTCCAAGATATAAATGCCGACCCAACTGGTATGGCTACGTCTAACTTGGCGTTAGGTGTTGTTTACAACAAAGCCTCCACCAGCTCGTCTGAATTGTTAACCATGCTCGACAACGCTCTGGCCAATGCAAAATCAAATCCAGAGCTGAGCTATGGTTACGTCACAGGCGAACGCAGTGAAGGGCTGATGGGTAAACAGCAGTGGAAAAACTTGGTGGAAGAGGCCATCAGCAACGATTGGTTCAGTTTCCGCTTCCAGGCAGCTAATGACAGCTGGGGTAAGGCTTACCACCGAGAAGTGTTCTCTGCGATTGAGAAAGATGGCGAGCGATACAGTGCAAACCAATACCTTTTCGCTCTTGAACAGCTTAACGCCAGTCATCTGTTCGATGAGTACGTTATCGAATCTATTGTCAAAAGACTTGAATCTGGAGAGTTTGAAGAGCCGATTGCCATCAACATTGCACAGAGCAGCATTTCACAACCAAGCTTTATTCGCTGGGTAACGCAACTGCTTAACAAGCACAATTCAATCGCGTCATTACTGCACTTTGAGATTCCAGAAAACTGCTTTATCAACTCTCCGCACCATACGGCGCTATTCTGTAATGCCGTCCGTGCTGCTGGCGCAGATTTTGGTGTTGACAACTATGGACGTAATTTCCAATCATTGGATTACATCAATGAATTCCGTCCAGCTTATGTGAAGCTTGATTACTTGTACACGCATCACCTTGATGATGAGAAACAGAAGTTCACTCTGACTTCGATCTCTAGAACCGCCCATAACTTGGGCATTAAGACGATTGCATCGCGTGTCGAAACTCAGACGCAGCTGGATTTCTTATCAGAACACTTTATTGAAGTCTTCCAAGGCTTTATCGTAGATAAATAACAATATAAAGGTATAGCATGCAGGATCCGCTATTAAACTCGCTTATCTACGTCAGTCGATACTACGGTTTAGCAAACTCTCCAGAGGCACTCATCAATGGCTTACCGCTTTCAGACGGTAAGCTAACCCCTTTTCTTTTCCCGCGTTCCGCTGAACGCGCAGGCTTAGTGGCGAAAGAAAACCGATCGGCATTGACCGACATATCTCAATTAGTCCTACCGGTGGTGTTGATACTCAAAAGTGGCGATGCTTGTGTATTGAACAGCATCAATGACGATAGGAGTGAAGCCGAAATCGTAACCGGAGCGTCAGGCTTGGTACCCATTTCGATTCCACTCAAGGAACTGGAAGAGCTCTACATAGGACGCTACTTTCTGGTCAAAAAGCAGTTCCGCTATGACGAACGCTCCCCTGAAGTACTCAAGACGCGTGAAGGGCACTGGTTTTGGGGAACGATCTGGCAATCGAAAAAGATCTATCGCGATGTACTTATCGCCTCGATTCTGATCAACTTATTCGCCATCGCCGCGCCAATGTTTACTCGTTTGGTCTACGACAAAGTCGTGCCTAACCTAGCGTTTGAAACCCTGTGGGTTTTGGCCAGCGGTATCTTTGTCATCTTCTTGTTTGACTTAACCCTCAAGTTACTGCGCAGCTACTTTATTGATGTAGCCGGTAAGAAATCCGACATACTGATCTCCTCGAAACTGTTCAGCAAGGTAATGGGAATTCGAATGGAAGCTCGTCCGGCTTCTGTCGGTGCCTTCGCCCGACATTTGCAGGAGTTTGAATCGATTCGTGAGTTCTTTACTTCGGCGACTATAGGCTCTTTGATTGACCTGCCTTTCGCGATTCTGTTCCTGATCTTGATCTGGCTGATGGCAGGTAACTTGGTGATCGTGCCTATCGTCGGTGTATTAATTCTGGTTATTTACTCACTACTGATCCAAGGTCCGCTTCGACACACCATCGAAGAGGGTTCACGCTTGGCGTCGCAGAAGTATGCCAACCTGATTGAGAGCTTGTCTGGCCTAGAAACGGTCAAACTGTTTGGTGCACAAAGCCAGTTCCAGTTCCGCTGGGAAGAAGCAGTGGCTCACATGGCGAACTGGAACATTAAGAGCCGCAGAATCACAGATGGGATTCAAAATACCGCAGGCTTCGTTCAGCAAGCTTCTAACGTCGGGATGATTATACTGGGTGTTTACTTGATCGCAGAAGGAGACCTTACAATGGGTGGCCTAATCGCGGCGACCATGCTCAGTGGCCGAGCAATTGGTCCTATGGTTCAACTGTCTCTGCTATCGACTCGCTACAACCAAGCAAAATCGTCAATGACCATCATTGAGCAGGTGATGTCGATGCCAGATGAGCAGGAAGAAGGCAAACGCTACATCCACCGCCCGATTGTGCATGGCAAGATTGAACTGGATAAGGTGACGTTCCACTATCCAGATTCACCGATAGCCTCTATCCGTGATTTAAGTTTGACCATCAACCCAGGTGAAAAAGTCGCCGTTATTGGTCGAATAGGTTCCGGAAAGACCACGCTAGAGCGATTGATCATGGGGCTTTACAAGCCGACCGAAGGTCATGTACGTATCGATGACACCGATATTGATCAACTGCACCATATTGATATTCGCCGTAACATTGGCTGCGTGCCGCAAGACAGTCAATTGTTCTATGGCAGTATCCGCGACAACATTACGCTTGGCCGTCCACTCGCCGATGACCGTGATGTTCTCGATGCAGCGAACCGTGCTGGTGTTACCGTGTTTACTCAGCAGGACCCTGCCGGTTTAGAGAGACAAGTCGGTGAAGGGGGTATGTTGCTATCTGGCGGTCAACGTCAGGCAGTCGCCATTGCCCGTTCACTGCTCGGTCGTCCTCCAGTATTGCTGATGGATGAGCCTACCAGTGCGATGGATAACCGCTCAGAAATGCACATTAAGCAGCAACTAGCCCAACTTAAGGCGAGTGAAACCTTGATTTTAATTACCCACAAGACGTCGATGCTCGATGTGGTTGACCGCGTCATTGTGATGGAAAAAGGCTGTATCATTGCAGACGGTCCGAAATCGGAAGTTCTTAACAATCTGAAGCAAGGTAAAGTGAGAGCCGTCAACTAGTTAGTTGTTTTGGCTAAATTTACAACATTAAAAGCCATTCGGAACCGAATGGCTTTTCATTTAAATAACTATTGATCTAAGTTATTGTGCAGAGCAGTCAGCGATACCGACTTGTTTCCACACTCCCCATTGTCCGGAGTTCAATGGGTTCTCTCCAATGTTTGCATACCATTTGTTTTCCCATACATAACCTTCCCATACTACCTGAGTACCTGAGTTTGGATAAGGAATGGTGGCATCCCACAAGTTGTCACACTGACCACCAGTGCCCGTTGAGGCAGCGACAACAACCGTACTTGATGCCGCCGTCGTAGCCTGGCCATCACTAACCGACACAGTGAATATCAATGAAGTGTCCTGGTTATACTCTGGCGCAACAAAACTCACAGACGCTCCGTTGATCGTCGCCTCGAGACCCGCCGGGATTTGCCAGCTGTAAGTAAGAGGATCGTTATCTGCATCTGTTGCTGAGGCGGTGATTTGCACCACATCACCCTGACTTGCATTAGCAGGTGCCGAAACTTCTACTACAGGAGCGTGGTTTTCAACTGGCTGATCGGCTGGATTAACAGTGACATTGACGGTATCAGTGGCGACCGCACCCTCGTTGTCAGTAACGCTCAATTGGAATGAAAGTGTTTCCGCTTGAGTGACTTCAACAACATCGAAGCTTGCTAAAGCTGAGGCCGCTCCGCTCAGGCTGACAGACGTACCCGCCGTCTGTGTCCACTGGTAACTAACGATGCTGCCATCACTATCACTAGAAGCACTGCCATCAAGTGTCACACTTGCAGGGCCAACAACCGTAACATCCGCTCCGGCGCGAGCAATTGGATTGCGATTATCAGGCGTTACACTACCGTCAGCCAGACCCTCATGCATTGCGTTTAAGATATCACCATTATCTGCATCCAGTTCCCAAGAGAAAAGACCAGCAAGACCAAGTTGACGTACGTAGTTACCTTTAGCAATCACAGAACGCGAATCATCAAAAGTAATTAATTTGCCAGTACTTGGGTTCCATACCCACGGTGCTTGTGCTTGATCATCATAACCATACTGGAAGCCATTAATGCCTGTATTATCCGCACCCAGCATGTAAGACTTAATGCCTTTGTAATCAATCACACCCGCTTCCCAGACACCTTGAGCAGTGGTGCCTGTTAGAGGACCACTACCTGTACCTGTCATTGGGTCAGTTGGATCGGACAAGGTATCCGGAGTCACACCGTCCCAGCCACGGCCATACATCGCCGCACCCAGCACAAGTTTGTTCGCTGGAACACCCTGCGCCAACAGAGCCTGAATACCATTGTCTGCCGTGTATGCCGGACCTTTGTATGCTTCACCATTCTCATCAACACCGCTACCATCACACTGGCCCGGGCGCATAAATGTGCCACAGTAAAGCGCCGTCTGATGTCCTGGAACATTGTTCCAACCACCATAGAAGTCATAGGTCATGGCAAAGATGTAATCCATGTATTGAATTGCATTGCCATAATCGACATCTTCAATCTTATCGTAGCCAACACCAATCGCAGATGTCAGTTCATAAGTGCGTCCAGTCTCCGCTTCCAGATCATCAAGCATAACGCGCAGTTCCTGCATCAAAGCGATGTAAGCAGGGCCATCATTAACTGGGTCCCCTAAATCCGCAGCGGCACCGCCACCACCTGGGAATTCCCAGTCAATATCAACGCCATCATAGAACTTCCATGTTTTCAGGAATCGTTTTACGGAGGCGACAAAAGTGTCTCGATTGGCTTTGGTGGTAAAGTCGAAAAATGGGTCGGAAAGTGTCCAACCACCAATTGAAGGTATGATTTTAAGATCTGGATTACGCTGTTTAAGCGCCATTAACATACCGTAGTTGCCCTTGATTGGCGTACTGTACTCATGGCCTGCCTGAGTGAAGCTTTTCTGATAAGCAGCCCATGGGTCGTGAATGACAACTTCATAGTCAGACATTCCCTGACAAGCGGTGGTAAGCGCTTGGAAACTATTTCCGCCTACCGCTTTCAGTGACTCATTCGGGCCACAAATTGGGATAAATCCGTAAAGAATGTGAGTAAGGTTATCCGCTGGAATATTATCTACGGTGAAGTCTCGACCATAAATACCCCACTCTACAAAGTAAGTACCGACGACGGTATTAGGGTCGGTATTATAAGACTTGTTATTGGCATCAATGTTCATCTGCAACGGCGCTAAATGAGCGCCATCAGTATCAGCAATAACGATCTCTGCGGGGTCACTGGTGCTACAGACTGTAGCGTCACATGCTTCAACGGTAAGCTGGTAACGACCAGCTTGGCTATAGGTGAAGCTAGCAACGGTTTGTGCGCCATTAATCGGGCCAGTCGCGACTTGCTGACCATCAAAGTAGATCTTATACGTGTCACCAGTAACACTGCTACTCCACTGGTTAAACTGAATAGCGATGTCGACCAGTTCGCTATATTGGACCATCTGGTCATAGCCAGAAGTGGTTTCCATTGCTAATTGAATTTTCGAAAACTGAAGATCATTCGAACCATTTTTATCCACTATCGGCACTGCAGGCGCCGCCACTGCTATGCCCGACATCGCCAATACGATACTCGCGGCACACAAAGTTATACGATTCATACCTATTTCTCTCATTCCTTGTTTGTCGACTCTAAAATTAGAGTTCAATCTGCTCCCCACAAAACAGAGAACATCCCGACAAGTATTTAAGAAACTTCCGTTATTTAGGTATGACGATAACTATGACTTTCGAGTGAAAGTCAGAAATTAACAATTTGTTATCAGGTTATTGCATCGCAAAGAAGACATTGTCCCAAAAACCAACAGTTAGCATTAAGTATTATAGTGATAGATCTATTAGATAATTTTCAGACTATAAATCTATTTATCAACAACAAAGAGATACATAAAACTGCCGCACTCAACGAGTACGGCAGTTATTTAGTAGCAAAATTTGCAAGAATTTACGGATTATTTCGACTTAAACCGCGCCGTGAAATGACGCAGAACGGGCGGTTCATATTCAAAAGTAAGCCCTTTTAGCTCATGTGCACGCTCTTTTAACTCGATAATCGCATCCGCAATGTAATCCATATGATCGTTGGTGTAGACGCGGCGCGGAATCGTCAAACGCATTAGCTCGAGCTCCGATGCTTTCTGTTCCCCAGTAGCAGGATCACGACCTAACAATAATGAACCAATCTCGACAGCTCGAATTCCGGCTTCTAGATATAAAGCATTACACAGTACCTGAGCTGGAAACTCATCGGCTGGGATATGTGGAAGAATCTTCGCAGCGTCGACAAAGACTGCATGTCCACCCGTTGGATACTGGATTGGGATACCTGCCTCTCTTAGTCGTTCACCCAAATAGGCGACTTGACTGATACGATAGTGAAGATAGTCCTCATCAGCACCTTCATACAGACCACGAGCTAAGGCCTCCATATCACGTCCCGCCATACCGCCATAAGTAACGAACCCTTCCATTGGAACACAGCGGGTACGCACGGCCTGAAACAACTCTTCATGATCTCGGATACAACACAGACCACCGATATTCACCATTGGATCTTTTTTCGCAGACATCGTCAGCATGTCGCCGTACTGGTACATTTCGCGAATGATTTCTAACATCGACTTATCTTGATATCCCACTTCTCGTTGCTTTATAAAATAAGCATTCTCACAGTAGCGTGCGGAATCGATCACCACTGGAATATCATTCTTTGCCGCAATCTCATAGACAGCACGCATGTTTGCCATCGAAACAGGTTGACCACCCGAGCTGTTGCACGTAACCGTAGTGATGATGGCACAGATGTTTTCAGCGCCATATTCAGCAATAGTGGATTGGAGCTTTTCGAGATCAAAGTTACCTTTCCAATCATATGGCGTAGTGGTGTCAAAGGCATGTTTATCAACCACGTTGATTGCCTTGCCACCGTTCAACTCGATATGACCCGCCGTTGTATCAAAGTGATAATTAGAGATAAAAACCGGATCTTTACCGCCACGTACGGCTTTCATACGTTCGATCAGCGCCGGAAATAGAATCTGTTCAGCACCACGCCCTTGGTGGGCAGGAACGGTAAGCTTATAGCCAAAGAAATGTTCCACAGCGGCACAAAGATTGTAGTAGTTACGGCTACCAGCATACGATTCGTCCCCCATCATGAGACCGGCCCACTGATTATCACTCATGGCACCGGTTCCAGAGTCGGTTAACAGGTCGATATAGACATCATCACTTCTAAGCAAAAATGGATTTAATCCTGCTTCGTTCAACGCTTTAACACGATCGTCATATGTCGTCATTTTGATCGGTTCAACCATTTTGATACGGAAAGGTTCTGGGATACGTTTCATTGTGAATTTCCTTAAGATAGATCTGTTCGATTCGCGATGTCATGTCGCGAATGAGTTTAGTTAAGATGTATTTAATTAGGCGCGAGCGCACCTGAGGGAATTAACGAAACGTTGACTCTTTATTGAGTAAAGATAGGGTGTAGTCAATGTTATACCATGACGACAACACTAGTCTGTTGTCTAACATATTTGTATATGCCACAGCATCATCCTCCTGATTCATTGAACACTTCATTGAGTATAGCGGAAACAAAACACCAGTTACCGTGAAACATAGCTCAAATTTATCACTCGCAACGCGCACTCATATAAGTGACGTTACGCTTTGATGAATTTTTCAAACTTCTCACATTTGTTTATTGAAATCATTGAATGAGCTAGGCACTCTCTTAAACAATAAATGCCTGTTTACTAGGAAACAAAAATGAAAATTAGAACCACACTACTTGCCGCTGTAACGCTAGGTATCAGCGCAACTGCTGCTGCGGATGTCACAATCGCTATTCCAGACACCATTGATGTTTTGGTGGTTAACGACAGTAAACCCGATGTCTCTGGCAGTATTTTTTCGGCTACCAAGACCCTGACCCTACCCGATGGTGAAAACCAAATTTTGTTCAAGTACCAGCCCTATTTCGATCAAGGCAAAGACCGCATCATTCTAGAAAGCGATCCCATCATTGGTACCTTTACCGCAAGTGATACTCAGCTCGAGTTTGACTTACCTAAATATCGCAACGAGCACGACGGCGCGAAGCAAATTCGTAACCTTGAATGGGCATTGATCGATACCAGTGGGCAAGCGATCGAAATGAAGCAAGACAAACTGGTGAAAGATGGTATGCAGATTGGGCGCAACCATCAAATTGAACTGGCGGATTACAACCGAAGAGGCGGAGTTGCGGCAGTTTCAACTACCGCAGTGGTTGCCGTCACTCTTCCAGCTAAACTGGATCAGAACAACGTTCAAGTTGGAGACAATACCGCTGAAGAGATGCTCCATTTTTGGTACAGCAAGGCCGACGCGGAGACTCAAGCTCGCTTCAAAGCCTTTATCAACAAGCAGTAATTTCATCTGTGCCAGCGGCTATGCGACCGCTGGCTCATCGTAAGACTGCCCAATTGAGATTCGGTAACACTCTACGGAGTTTGCGACCAAGCAGCCAAACACTTGCTTATCTAACTTTCCTTTATCAACTAAGTCACCAATAATGCTGATTGCATTCTCCAGCGGCAAACCTGCTCGATAGGGTCTCGACTGAGTGAGCGCTTGAAAAACGTCTGCAACCGCAACCAGTCGGCTAGGGCCATCTAAGCTTTCGGCTGTCAGTCCTAGAGGATAACCTGACCCATCAAGTCTCTCATGGTGGTTAGAGGCCCACTGAATCACTTTCGAGTTAGTAAACATACTTTGTAACGCATGCCTAGAGTCCGTAGCATGGCGCTTAATACACGCATACTCCTCATCAGTCAGTGCACTCGGTTTATGCAAGATAGAGCTTGGCGTTTTAAGCTTGCCAATATCGTGAATCAGACCAGCGAGATAAAGCGTTCGACTAGTTTGGTTGGAGTACCCCAATTTTCGAGCCATAAACTCGGTCAACTGGGCTACGTGTAACGAATGCTGATAGGTGAACGAACTCTTCGCATCAACAATCTGTGCAAACAGCTCTGCAACTTCAATCGAACCTTCCAGACCAATATCACTGGAAAACAGAGGCATTTGCGAGAAAGTGTTAGATAGATTCTCTATGTATCTGGCTTCCATAGAAAACCAAAAGTCATCACACGCTATCAGATCGCTCATCTTCTCGACCTGATTCGGTTCAAACATGGTTCCCGAATTCGCCTTTAACTCACAGAGTATCGTTTGTTTTCCTTCATTGGTAATGTTGCCGAATGCGTCGAGTGATTCTGGCCCGTGCAGATAGTCGAGACGATCCGAGAGAAAAACCAGCGCTGCATACTGCTTGTTTTCTTCGCTAACAACGTCAAGCCGAGCCAAATCTTTCCACCATGTATGATGGTAGAGAATGGGGATCGCGAGATCAGAAAGATGGCGACAAGCATGTAACAACTCATAGCCTTTAACACAATGACTCTCTGTACTTAGCGGAACAAAGTTTTGCAGTAGCTCTGTACATTCCGCCTTTTCAGATACTCCGCAATCATGGATCAAGCCAAGAGAAAACACGGTTTGTGCTCTCTCTTCACTCCACCCCAGTCGCTGCGCACATCGATAAGCAATGTAGGCGACCCTGTGGCCATGATAAATATCGTCTACTCCAACCGCGTCCAGTGCATAAGCGATTTCAAACAACACTCGACGTAAATCAACATTTACGTCTTCCTTGGGCAATTTCATTCGAACACTTAAACTGATTATTAATAATTTTTATCGTACGAGGGTAAACTATAGAACGACACTCTAACCACAATTTATGAAAGGTTATTAACAGATTTGTGACTTGTGCAACGTAGTGCACTATTTTCGTGCTAGAAATGGCGTTAATTTACAAACTGATCATATAGCAATCACCTTTTAAGTCTGTTAGTTTAGACCGAAACAAATATGCAAATGAGACACTATGTTTAGCCAAAAAGTCGATGACGATATTTCCATCGCCCTTGTCCAAGAATCGTTCGCACCACAGTACACATCTTTGATTCAAGAACAGATAGACTATCTGTCACAATGGTTGGCATGGCCTCAGCACTGCAATAGTGAGCAAGATTTTCGCCTATTTGTGCAACGAGCGTTGCACGAGTATGCAGATGGAAAATCTATGACTTGTGCGATTTTCTATCGGGGAGAACTGGTTGGAAACTGCAGTTTCAACAGCATCAATTCCGATACGCTATGTGCTGAAGTTGGCTATTGGCTATCTCAGTACCATCAAGGCAAAGGAATCATGACTCGAGTCGTCACATTCCTGATTACATATGCGTTTGAGCAACTACAGCTAGAGAAAGTACAACTTTCTGCCGCAGTAGATAACCAAGCCAGTCGGCAGGTGGCTGAAAGGGTCGGAATGACGTTAGAAGGAATCCTGACTAATCAGGAAAAAATTGGATCACGTATTCTCGATCACGCCATCTATGGTATCAAGAACAGTCAAGCTCGCTAGGCTTGATAATGAGCACATTTTTACTCGTTATCTCATAGATTTATGGCGTTATGTGCTAGCATTGCACTCGCTATAAATCCTAGAGATGGACATCATGCCTACCATTGCAAAGTTACTGCTAATCATTGCCGCTCTTGGTGGCGGGTTCTTTGCCAGTGACCTAATTTCTTGGTTCCAATCGACTAAACAATCAATTTCTCTTGATCAATACTGTTTGCTAACAACCAACAGCTGCCAACATAACGAAGTGGCGATATATGTCGACAAAGATACCAGTCAGCCATTAGTCCCAACCCAAATCGATGTTACTTGGCCGCAATCCGACAGTGAATATCTTCTCTTGTCCCTGCAAGGGTATGAAATGGACATGGGAACCGTGGTCTTCAAGCTGGATAAAACCCCACAAGGTGGCTTTTCTGGTCAGATAATCCTGCCTGTTTGCACAACCGAGGCAATGACTTGGTATGGTACGGTCAGCGATAGCAAAGAATCAATAAAAACTTCAATAAGGATGGAACGATGAGTCGTAATTGGTCGTTAATTTTAGTCGTCGCATTTGTGCTCGGTTTTGGGCTAAAAAGCTACCTTGATCAACAGCCTAAATCAGCGTCAGTAGAACAGTCTGATTCGAAGGTGGTGTTATTTGGAAAAGATAATCAGCCTGTTGACCTGTTCGACAGCCAGGATTCACGTATACGCGTTGTTTACTTTGGCTTCACTCGCTGTCCTGACGTTTGTCCAACTTCGCTTGCCATGTTAGCGGGGGCGTTAAACCAAGTCGATGACGAGGTGAAAAATCAGTTTCGGCCAATATTTATTTCCCTTGATCCGGAGCGTGATGCCGCCTCTGATTCTTACAAGTACGCACAATATTTCCACCCGATGATCGAGGGGGTATCTGCGCCACTTGAAGTAACAACACCGCTTGCCCATAAATATGGCGTTATTTTTCGCAAGACCGAGTTAGAAAACTCGCAGTTGAAATACACACTCGATCACAGCTCTTATTTCTATTTCCTAAAACCAGATGGTACATTGATTACCAAAGTGCCACACACACTGACACCAGCTCCGCTGGTCGAAGCCTTTAAAACTGTTATCTCAGAAGGATAGTTGAATGAAACGTAAAGCCCTCTTACTTGCAACATTGGTTCTAAGCCCACTGGCTCACGCTAAAATGGACATCATGGTACATCACGCTTATGCGCGCGCGACGCCACCAACAGCCGTTACGAGCGCCGTATTCGGTGAATTTATGAACAGAGGTGAACAAGAGCGCTATATTGTCTCAGCGACAACCGAAGCGGCAGGCAAGGTTGAACTTCACGATGTGATTAAAGAGGGTGAAGTCATGAAAATGCGTCAGATTGACCGCATTACCATCCCTGCGAAAGGAAAAGTTGAGTTAAAACCGGGTAGCTTGCACATCATGTTATTCGATCTCAAACAGCCACTAGCGGAAAATAAAGAAATCGACGTCCAACTCACGTTCGCGAATGGTGAACAATACACGTTCACCGCACCAGTGAAAAAAGTCATGAGCGGAATGCAACACAAGCACTAAAAATAGTGACGAGCAGAGGTGGGCATTCGCCCTCCTCTTTTGCTAGAATTGCACAAAACTGAAACAGTTCCATAGGAGGATACGATGATTGTACTAACAACCCACCCGGCAGGAACGGCGAAGCTTGGTTAATTAAAACTCCCCTTCCCTTCTCATTGCCCGGTGTATATCAAACCGGGGTCTTAGACCCTAGCAAATCTAATTAATAGATACAGATTTTCTGTAAGCTTGGGGCATATATGAATACCAAAGCACAACCAGCAATGTCATTAACGACACTTGGCTGGAACAATCTTTTTCAGCAACAGTTAACACTTGAAGATATCGAACACCAACGAATCGCCGCTCGAGTCATTGAGCACCATCGAAGCGGATATAAGTTGCTGTGTGAGTCAGGCGAAATCAACTTAGAAATTCACAAGTCTCTACCTTCCATGACGGTAGGTGACTGGGTTTTGCTCGATGTTGACTCGCGATTCGTCCGTCTGTTAGAGCGTCAGTCGCTCTTTCAACGCAAAGCGGCCGGCAGTAAAGTCTCTGAACAACTCATTGCCGCAAATGTGACGTCGCTGTTTATTGTTTGCTCATTGAATGATGACTTCAACCTCAGCCGGATCGAACGATACTTGGCTATCGCACATGAAGCAGAGGTAGAGCCTGTTATCGTCTTGACGAAAGCAGACCTAACCGAGCAACTCGATGAGAAAAAAACACAAGTTCAAAAGCTAGACCCTCTACTAATGGTAGAGTCAGTCAATGCATTGGACTATCAACAGTGTCAACGTCTTCTTGCTTGGTGTAACAACGGTAAAACCGTCGCGTTTATGGGATCTTCAGGGGTCGGCAAGTCAACCTTAGTCAACAGTTTGTTGCAGCAACAGGCGCAACAAACGGGTGGAATCAGGCAGAGTGATAGTAAAGGGCGTCATACGACAACGAGTCGTTCTTTGCATTTCATGCCAAGCGGCGCAGTGCTCATTGATACTCCTGGAATGCGCGAACTCCAGTTGGTTGACTGTGCCGATGGCGTTGCAGAAACCTTCTCTGACGTAGAATCTCTTGCTGCACAATGCCGCTTCTCAGACTGCCAACACCAAGACGAGCCGGGTTGCTGTATTCGTCAAGCGATTGAATCGGGTCATCTCGAGCAAAGAAGGCTGAATAACTACCTTAAACTTATCCGTGAGCAACAGCACAACAGTGCAACTATTGCGCAAAAACGGGCCACATATAAACAACAGACTAAATATTACAAGAGAGTGCAAAATGCTCACCGTAACCAGAAACACGTGAGCGACTACTAAAACATAAAGGGGGCAGTCGCCCCCTTTTGCTATTTACCAATTTAATACACATTTAAAACATATAATTCACATGAAATGAATTATCTTAATTTTTCATGCTACTTTTCAATTAATCCTAGACACATTATTTCAAGTCGCTAGTATTAACGACTCAGTTAGCAATAACTGAGATGACTATAAATTTATAAATCTATTCATTGCAGGGATAACTATGCAACACAACTCACTCATTGCGCGCTTTGCACGTGGCAATCTGGTACTACAGATCCTAGCTGGCATCATTCTTGGTGTTGGTCTGGCAACTGTATCTCCAGAGCACGCGAAAAGTGTCGGTTTACTCGGAAGCCTGTTTGTCGGTGCACTTAAAGCGGTTGCACCAATTCTTGTGTTTATTTTGGTTGCGGCTTCGATCGCTAATCAAAAGAAAAACCAACATACCTACATGCGTCCAATCGTAGTTCTTTACCTTTTCGGCACATTTACAGCAGCGTTAACCGCTGTTGCATTGAGTTTCCTCTTTCCAACCACATTGACGCTAGTATCAGGTGCAGAAGGGGCTACACCGCCTCAAGGCATTGCTGAAGTACTTAACACTCTTCTATTCAAGCTAGTCGATAACCCAGTTAACGCGCTAATGAGCGCGAACTACATCGGTATCCTTGCATGGGCAGTGGGTCTTGGTTTGGCGCTTCATCACGCATCTGGCACCACTAAAGCAGTATTTGAAGACCTTAGCCACGGCGTTTCACAGATCGTTCGCTTTATTATCCGTTTAGCACCATTTGGTATCTTCGGCCTTGTCGCTTCCACACTGGCGACAACCGGTTTCGAAGCTTTGGCTGGCTACGCTCAACTACTCGCGGTTCTTTTAAGCTCTATGGCGATCATTGCGCTGATTGTTAACCCACTCATCGTGCTGGTTAAGACTGGAGAGAATCCATACCCACTTGTTCTGCAATGTATTCGCGAAAGTGGTGTTACGGCATTCTTTACTCGCTCAAGTGCAGCAAACATTCCTGTCAACATGGCACTATGTGAAAAGCTTAAGCTTGATGAAGATACTTACTCAGTTTCTATTCCTCTTGGTGCTACCATCAACATGGCGGGTGCCGCGATTACTATCACAACGCTAACACTAGCAGCAGTTCATACCTTAGGCATTGAAGTGGATCTTATGACCGCATTGCTATTGAGTGTTGTTGCGGCAATTTCAGCATGTGGCGCATCAGGCGTAGCAGGTGGTTCTTTGCTATTGATCCCGCTAGCTTGTGGTTTGTTTGGAATTCCAAACGAGATTGCTATGCAGGTTGTCGCGGTTGGCTTCATCATTGGTGTGGTTCAGGATTCGGCAGAAACGGCTCTAAACAGCTCAACTGACGTTGTCTTTACCGCAGCGATTTGTAAATCAAAACAAAAAGAAGCACTTAAATAACTAAGCGCCTCTTCGCGATAAAAAAATGGCCTCATTAAAGAGGCCATTTTTATTTCTTATCCATTGGTGACTGTGAGTAATCCAACCGCTCTTGTGGTGGTTCTGCATCTGGTTGTTCGGTGAGGTTCGTTTCGTCAACTTGCTCGACACTCTCTGCATCAAATGTGGCTGTAACGGGTGGTGAACCTTGTTCACTGATAGGAATCGAACGCTTATACAGTTTGTTAAGAGCCTTGATGACAGAGTGCTTGTTCACTTTGTTATCACGAATCTTCTTAATCATCGGCTTGGCAAGGCTCTGCAACCCGACGACAGTATCCACACCAATATTAAGTGCCACTTGATCACGTAGTACACGCGCCGAGTCGTGGCCTAATTGACCCGCAAGAAACAGCCAAATATAGGCAATCGCATTTCCATTGGGACGTTGATCCATCCATGTCTCGCCAGCCTTATACATGGCTTCCAAGTGACCTTTTTCTGCCGCGCGTTCCAACCAATAAACGCCTAAATTGAAGTTACTTGCAACACCGTAACCTCGTATGTAGTTCATTCCCAACTTCATACGGCCTTCATTGCTTTTCAATTCAGCCGCTCGACGATAGTAGCCCGTTGAACGAGATCGACTCTTTTGTGGGTTACTTTCAGCAAGGCACCAATCACCGAGAAACAGCATGGAACCAATATGGTTTTGCTGTGCAGCGGATTCCAATATGTCTACCGCTTTTGGTCGATTCTCTTCGGTACCTCGCCCATAAAACAGCGACTGAGCCATTTCATATTTATGCTCTAAGCTACCTTCACTCGCGGCGATACAAATTTGCCAAAATTTAGACTGCTCACGAAGAATCACATCTTGCTTCATTTTATTGCTAATGCGCACAACGCCGTACATGCCTGTTACGCTGTCCAGTTTCGCGGCTTTGGTGTACCAGTAGATCGCTTCTTTCGTCCGAGTCCGCTCAGCCTCTTTCGCCAAATAAAGAATCGTAGGGATATGTCCTCCCTCAGCCCTCATTATTCGCTCTTCGTGTTCCTGCTTTCGATGCTTATCCATCGCTTTACGATGAGCAACTTCCCGTTCTCTACGCTCTTGTTCTAGGCGTTTCTTGCGGATGGACAAGGCGAGCATCCACATAAACATGCCTAGCAACAAAAGCCCGGTCGCACCAATCGCGATCCCTATAATATTCATTTAGTCTTCTTTGTTGTCTTTATATTTCTAATAAACACTGTATCGGCAGTGAGCTCAATTATTTGAACTTTACCATCATACCTGAATAACTAAATACTCGCATAAGTTACCTTGGCGTATAGCATTTCATTTGCATCACAACGTGATACGTGTCGCTATTAACCCAGATGCTACTGCCTTAGTTTTAGCCTTGAAATTTTCATTCGTTGAACCTCTTTTTTGGTGTTTTTTTATACTAAGCAAACGAATACAAGCTAAGATCTCTACACCTAAACTGACCAATTCGAGAAAAATTGACCAAAAACAATAGCAGAAGGTAGAAACTTATTTTATAATGCGAATTAATGTTTCAGGGCATCATAAATTCCAATATTAGGGGCACAAAATGAGACTTATCCCGTTAAACAAAGCAGCACAAGTCGGTAAGTGGGCAGCAGCACACATCGTGAAACGCATCAACGATTTCAAACCAACAGCTGAGCGTCCATTCGTATTAGGCCTACCAACTGGTGGCACTCCTCTTGCGACATATAAAGCACTTATCGAACTTTACAACGCTGGTGAAGTAAGCTTTAAGCACGTTGTTACATTTAATATGGATGAGTACATTGGTATCCCTGCCGATCACCCAGAGTCTTACCGCTCTTTCATGTACAACAACTTCTTTAACCACATCGATATCCAAGACGAAAACATCAACCTGCTTGATGGCAACGCTGCGGATAACGAAGCAGAATGCAAGCGCTACGAAGACAAGATCAAGTCTTACGGCCGTATCAACCTATTCATGGGTGGCGTGGGTAACGATGGTCACATTGCCTTTAACGAACCTGCATCTTCTCTCTCTTCACGCACACGTATAAAAACGCTAACTGAAGATACTCGTATTGCAAACTCGCGCTTCTTTGATGGCGATATCAACCAAGTACCTAAGTACGCACTTACTATCGGCGTAGGTACACTGCTAGATTCAGAAGAGATCATGATTCTTGTTACTGGCCACAACAAAGCACTAGCACTTGAAGCAGCAGTTGAAGGTTGTGTTAACCACCTATGGACAGTATCTGCTCTACAGCTACACCCTAAATCGGTGATTGTTTGTGACGAGCCAGCAACTCAAGAACTAAAAGTGAAAACAGTGAAATACTTCACTGAACTAGAAGCTGAAAACATTAAAGGTTTCTAACGCATTTTTCATGCAGTGACTAACACAAAAAATCCGAGCATAGCTCGGATTTTTTATTCGTGTTGATTAGCTCTCGGGAAACTCACCTTTCGCACCTAGATCGGCACTTGCGGTCCAATGCTCATTTGGGTCAAAGGTTTCGTCACACAAGTCTATCGAATAGCCCATTTCTAACACTTCTTTGATGGTGAGGTTATCTGCGACTTGAGTTACTTCACCATGCTCATTGCGTAGTTCCATGCTTTCGTCCTCCCAATATGCTGATGTCCTCACTACTCAGTATAAGCAATAATGAGACATACGTTAGGCGAGAAGCTAAAATCAAAGGGTAAATTTTTGCTGAATCGAACAGAAGTTGAGACCTTCGATAAAGGAACTGACAAACTCTAAACTATCATCATCAAACTTCACGCCGTATTTTCGATAATGGCTTGTCTTAGTCACGTTTTTCACCACAGCTCGCAACACTTCAGAATCCTGATCGTTGCCATCACTGCCGCTAAATACTTTTAACTCTATACCAGAACCGACGTTATAGTTGGTCTTCCCTCTATCAACAACGATCAAGCAACCATGCTGAGAAATATCTCGAATCTGACAAATATACTTGTGACTGTCTGGCGCTAAAATGCCATCAAGACTGATTGCCAAACGAGCACTTTCTCGCAAACCCACCGCAACCTGAGTTGCCTTAGGTAAGGTAATCAAGAGTAAATCATTGTCGCCGCCGCTCAGTACATACTCAATCTTACTCTTAAAATAGACGCGCGCCCCTTCCCCTTTGGAAGAGATAACACAAGCCTTGATAGTGTAGCCTCGCTGCATAAACAGCGACATTTCCTTTGCTGAAATGTCCGGCATCTCCATCAGTAAGATGTTATTTGAATGAAGCCCAATGTACTTAGTTCGACATTTAAGTACCTTGCCAGTGGGCGTAGTAATGATGCATGCCACTTCACAAAGAGGCATCACATCCTGAAAAGCATCCTCTCCATATCGAATCGACGATGACGGCTCTTGTGCTTTTTCTATATTTTCATTTTTTGCCGACAATTCAATGGATTCTGCTGTTTCTTCTGCCTTCGCCATTACTGACCTTTTTGCATATAAAAAACATATGACAGTTATAGTATCAAATAGTCAATTGTCCTACCGCAGTGATCACAAAGCCCAATATTTTTCATCTAGCTAATTAGTCTATAGCAGCGATATTGACCTATTTTTATGCCAACGACTGCCATTATGTTCTCCCTTCATTGGGTGTAAAACCGGTTTTTCGGTTGTATTCTTTGGTAAAAAAAGGCCGAACTAACGTCGGCCTCTCTGCTTTTTCATTTACGGTTGCTGTTTAGTTGGTGCAAGAGCAATCTCTCTAATACAGACATTTTGTGGCTGGTTATATGCGAACTCGACAGCGCGAGCAACGTCATCCGCAGCTAAGACCCCCCCCATATCGACTTTCCAATCATCGTAGCCCTGCTTAATCTCTTCAGAGGTTGTATGTGATAAAAGCTCGGTCTCTACTGCACCAGGAGCAATGGTGGTAACACGCACGTTAGAGGCCGCAACTTCTTCTCGCACATTCTCGGAAATCGCGTGAACGGCAAACTTAGTGCCACAGTATGCTGCATGGTTGGGGAATGTTTTTTTACCCGCAATAGAGCTGATGTTGATAATCGTTCCACTGTTACGCGCCATCATAGGAGCCAGCACCGCTTGCATCCCATTCAATAAGCCGAGCACGTTAACATCAAACATCCGTTTCCACTCACCAGCATCTTGTGTATCAATTTGACCAAGTAACATCACACCAGCGTTGTTAATAAGTCCATCTACAGGACCATATTTCGCTTCCGCTTTTGCGATGGCAGCTTCAAAGGTCGCCTTGTCTGTCACGTCCACTTTTTCACATAGCGTGTTTGGTAGGTTTAGCTGCTCCAGACGGTCAACGCGACGAGCCAATAGCAGTAGAGGATGGCCTTCATTACTAAGACGACGAGCAATCGCTTCACCAATTCCTGAACTTGCACCTGTGATTACAATGAGTTTCTTCATCATTATTTCCTCTGTTGATTAACGTGGCAGCCTGATTCACTGCGATGAGGGAATAGTAAGATCAATTGTTTTGTTGATATATATCACTTAGGTTGAAACACTGTTGTCATACCGCAACAATAAAGACAGTTCATTCGAATAGGTACGCCCATGCTCAACAGTCTAAATCTTGCTGATATACGATCATTTGTCTTGATTGCCCAACTTGGCAGTTTCACCAAAGCAGCACAAGCGTTAGATGTATCACGTTCACATGTTTCGAGGCAGATCAGCAACTTAGAGAACCAAATGAGCGTGACTTTGCTCATCCGTACCACGCGCACGCTCAAGCTGACAGACGCAGGAAAGCGATTCTACCTACAATGCGAGCAAGCACTTAACGGCATAGAACAGGCTGTACTCGGGGCGGTAGACGACGTAGAAAAAGTCCAAGGGGAGATCCGAATCAACTGTGTAGGCGGCTACTTAGGTGAAGATGTGATCGGGCAAATCGCCTGCGACTTTATGCAAGAGTACCCGCAAACTCAAATTCACCTCGATTTTAGTAGTCACCGAGTTGACCTTTTAGAAGAAGATTTCGACATTGCATTTCGCATGGGGCAACTGGAAGACTCAGGCTTTATTGCACGTAAACTCATGACCGTCGAGATGAGTACACTAGCCAGCCCTGATTATCTCAAAGCAATGGGAAGACCCTCACATCCCAAACAACTCGTCTCTCACCAGTGTCTAACGGGCTCTGTTAAACGTTGGGGATATCAACACAAAGTCACTCACAGTGAGTTGGAAGTGGTGATAAAAGGGCATTTACAGTGTAAAAATGGTCGAGTACTCGTCAAAGGCGCCCTTAACCATCAGGGCATCATTCGAGTGCCTAAAGTCTACTGTCTCAACCAGATAAAAACAGGACAACTTATCGAAGTGTTCGATGAATGGCACATCCCAAGTGTCTCGTTCTCAGCGATTTATCACAAGGATCGTTATCAGCCAAAACGGCTTAGAGCCTTCATCGACTTCGTTATTGCCCGTTTTGCTTCCGGGGTTGTTTAGCGGAGAAAAAGCCGTGACAACACTTTTACAGCCAGTCCTCGATACTTCAATATGATCACATTACGCGGTAACCATGTTGGCGTAGAGAGTACGGTTTTCGCCTTGGAGAAAGTCCTGAAGCCTTCCTCCCCATGATATTGGCCAATACCTGACTCACCAATGCCACCAAAGGGGGCATCATCAGCCGCAACATGAAGTAGCGTATCGTTTATTGCCACTCCACCGCTATGTGTCTGCTCGATAACTTGCTGTTGAAGCACCTTATCGTTAGACATCAGATAGAGAGCGAGGGGGCGAGGTCTTGCATTGATAAAGGCAAACACTTCGCTTAAATGGCGATAACCGATCACAGGCAGTATGGGACCAAAAATTTCCTCCTGCATCACCAGCATCTCTGGTGTCACACCGGTGACCAATTGAGGCAACATCTGATGCTTCTCTAACTCAACACCATCAATCGAGTGTACGGATGCCCCTAAATTTTTTGCATCTTGAACATAGCTTTGTAAACGTAACCATTGCGTCTCATTGATGATTTGTGTTGCCGAATCCAATCGACCTTTGCGGACATAGAGCTGAGAATATCTCTCCAGATAGCACTCGATAAACGAGAGTTCTTTCCCTTGAGGCACCATTACATAGTCTGGAGCGACACAGATTTGCCCAGCGTTAATCGATTTACCTAAAATGACAGCATCGACCGCTTTACTCATATCTGCATCATCGGCAATTATTGCGGGAGATTTTCCTCCCAGTTCTAATGTCACCGGTGTCAAATTACGAGCGGCTGAAGCTGCAACCAATTTACCGACCTTGGTTGAGCCAGTAAAAATAAGGTGATCAAACGGCAGAGACGAAAAGTACTGAGCAATATCAGCGCCACCTTCTACTGGTCGAACGTATTCACCAAACTGAGCAAAAATCTCACTTAATACTTGATTGGTATGCGGCGTGTGTTCACTTAGCTTAACTAACACTCGGTTACCTGCCGCCAAAGCAGTGATAATTGGTGCAATACTAAGCACGATAGGAAAATTCCACGGCACTATTACACCAACAACACCAAGAGGCTGGTATTCGACACGCACTTTTGAAGGCATTAGCAGCAAGCCTGAATGACGTTTACTTGGTTTAAGCCATTTTTTAAGATGCCGAATCGTATAGTTAATGTGTCCAACTGCAGGTAACAGGTCACAAATTAACGAATCAAAATCACTGCGATAGCCATAATCTTGATGTAAGGCATCAACCAGAGCTCGCTTGTTGTTGAGTAACTCTGACTTGATACTCTTTAGAATGTCCAGCCTTTGCTCAAGTTCTGGATAAGGGTTGGTAGAGTAATGCGCTTGAACTTCCGCAAACAGGTGCTGCAGTTCCTGCTCCGTTTTGACATGTTCCTTATGCCAACGATTAAGGTCTACGACTTTTTCCATATTAGTAGCCAACAGGTATTATCATGATTTCTGGCTTAATATTAGTCAGTTTTGACCATAATGTCCCGTACTGAAGCACTTTTTTGCCTTATCAACATTGAGTCATTGGCGAGAAAACAAGCAGCATCACGGAACTCTTCGTGGGGGTCAGGAGCATGTTCATCGTAATGCTGCTTAAACTTTACTAACTACCACTCATTAGAGCGAGTAGCGATAACAGCGCAAGTCTCTCTATCGTCCTAGAGCAACGGTTCAATCGCTGCTGATAAAACGCCAATAGAGGTCCAGCCTCTGATTGATGGTTCATAGATATCCCTCTCGGTTGACCCATTAAGTTTGCTGCTTAATGGGGAAAACAAAAAGAGCTTATATTTAGTTTCTTTTTTCCTATTAAGACTCAAGAGCAGCAAATAAAATCAAATATCTGTGGATTACAGACTAAATAGGGAACAAAATAACCATACAAATTGCTTGTTATCTTGTTTGAGAGCCACTTGTGTCCGATCTGAACCTACTTCGCTACTACCAGCGCCTGACGCCCCTTGGCGTCGGCGTCGAAATCAAAACCGCTTTGCCTGCGATAGCAGAGGCTCTATACACCAGTCCTCGGCATGCACGAAATCTCCTGAATAATATGCAGCAGCTAACTTGGTTAACTTGGGCACCTAAAGTTGGTCGAAATCAACGTTCGACATTGATTCTTAATCTCTCAGTAGACGAACTCAAAAATCAGTTGGCGATAAAAAGAATATTGGCAGGAAAATATGAGAAGGCTCTGGCAATACTAGATGACGATCAATCCGCCTTCGGTCGACTGCTGCAAAGCACCTCTGGAGCATCGTTTCGTCAAGGGCAGTTACATATCCAGCTCACCTATAAACGTCCATTTGAACGATTGGTTCCTCATCAGTTACAACGCTCAAGTGAACGTTACTTATTGCGACAAATATACTGTTGTTTAGTCGCGAGTACCGCTGACGGGGTACTAGAACCGCAACTGGCTCATCACTGGCAATACAACGAGCAGACACTGGAATGGTCTTTTTATCTCAGACCTAGCCTCACTTTCCACAACGGAACGCCGATTGATGGAAAAACCGTCGTTGAGCTGTTTAATAAACTCAGACAACTTGAAGACTACCGTAGCGAGTTGAACCATTTAGAGAGTGTGTCCTGTGCTGGAAACAACAAAATCGTGTTTAAGCTGACCACTCCAGATCAGGGATTCGGTGGTTTAGTTTCCGGTGTAAAATACTCTATCCAACCGAGCGAACAGGTCAATAACGCTACCAATAAAATGATTATCGGTTCCGGCCCTTTTGAAGTGATCGAACACTCTGATGCTCGTCTAAGTTTACAAGCATTCGAGCGCTACTACGCATGCCGTGCACTTACAGATAATGTCACGATATGGCATCTGGATGAGAGCGAACTGTCCAATAAACAGATACAAACCAATCAGCCCGGAGCGCAATCTGATCAGCATTGTAACTACTACGTATCCCATGCAGTGAGCCAAACCGTAGAAAGGGATGTAAAACAGAGCCGTACAGAAGACGGATGCATGTTTATTCTCTTCAACCAATGTGCTGATACAGTGCTTAACGATAGCCAGCGTCGCTTCCTTTCTAGCTATCTAACGCCAGATAAAGTGCACGACTATCTCAAGCAAAGCGAGCGTTTATTCGGCTGCGAAATCGCACATAACTTACTGCCTATGTGGCACAAAATCACTCGCCCAGCGACGGCTGAAGTGGCTTTACCAGATAAGCTCACCATCGCTATCTATGATTACAGCTCATTGAAAAATTGTGCCTTGGCCATTCAACACTTACTCAAACTGAAAGGTATTGAGGTCACTATTAACACCTATAGTTACCGCCAACTAACGGCACTTTCTACGTCAGGTCAACTTTCTGAATCCATCATAGTGACCAACATTAACCTTGACGACAACCGACATGCGTCAGCCTTTAACAGCTTGTACCATAACCCCATTATTCAGCGTTGCATTGGAGAACAATCAAAACGTTGGTTAGTCGAAAGCCTGAACGAACTTCGTTGTCAAACGGCGTTAGATGAGTACCTAAACGCACTCGAACCTATCGCATCAGCCCTCATCAACCAATACTGGCTATCACCGCTCTTCCACCATCGCCAAACATTACGTTTTCAGGGGGTTTTGAAAGATGTGGCGCTAACAAACTGGGGCTGGCCAGATATAAAAAATGTTTGGTCCGCAGACTAATCTGAAAACGCCGGATCACAACACAAAAGAATCTCTGCCGATTGACTAAAATCACTTGTCTAGTAGACAAACTGATGTAAGTTAACGGTTCTGTCTTGCCTAAGAGCACACACTACAAACCTTAATTATGCAAAAGCCAAACATTAGATTTGTTGCCGCCGATATGGATGGCACACTCCTTGATGAAAATAGCCAACTAAACCCAAAATTTTACGATATATACCAACAGCTTGAAGATAAAGAGATCATCTTTGCCGCAGCATCAGGCCGTCAGTATTACAGCCTGATAGAAACCTTCGCTCCAATCAAAGATCGTATGATGTTCATCGCTGAAAACGGCACTTTGGTCATGCATCAAGGTCAGGAGCTTTACAGCTGTGAGATAGACAAACCATCTATAGCCGCCATCATTAAGCAAGCTCGAGCTATTTCAGGAGCGCACATCGTGCTGTGTGGGAAGCAATCGGCCTATATTGAAACCAACGATCCCCGCGCACTAGAAGAGTTCGCAAAATACTATCACCGCTGCCAGTATGTTCCCGATCTGCTGCTTGTTGATGACGACTTTATCAAAGTGGCAATTTGTCATTTCGACGGAACGGAAGAGTTGGTATTTCCAACCTTCGACCAAGCATTCGGCAACAGCCACCAAGTCGTTGTCAGTGCAAAAATCTGGCTGGATGTGATGAATGCACAAGCATCGAAAGGGGCTGCGATTGAACACTTACAGCAAACCCTAGGCTTTACTCACCAGCAAACCATGAGTTTTGGTGATTACCTCAATGACCTAGAGATGCTAGAAGCCAGCTACCATTCTTACGCAATGGACAACGCGCATCCTAGAATCAAGCAAATTGCCCGCTTTGCAGCACCATCTAACCGTGAGGCTGGTGTATTAACGGTTATACAACGTGAGCTGCTTGACTAAGCGAGTCTTGGTAAAGCTCCAGTGGTAAGCCATCCGGATCGTTGAAGAAGGTAAATGATTTACCAGTAAATTCATCTATCCGGATCGGTTCACATTCAACACCCTGTGCCGCTAGGTAATCGACGAAACCCTCTACCGATTCGACCCGAAACGCCAAATGTCTGAGTCCCTGAGCTTCTGGTCTCGAAGGCCTTGACGGTGGATTTGGAAATGAAAATAACTCAATTTGACTACCGTCTGGCAAAGCAAGATCAAGCTTATAAGAGTTTCGTTCTGCGCGATAGTTTTCCGCAATCACGGCCAATTTGAGTACATCGACATAAAACTGTTTAGATCTTTGGTAATCAGAGCAGATGATGGCGACATGGTGTATACCTTTTAATTGCAATGTAGGCATCCTTATTTGTATCTAAACCTTCAGTCAGTCACGAGTGAACCATCTGGATTGAATTGCCAGCAGTCACCGCAAGCGACTTACATAGTGCACTTTTCTAGTGCTATTGCAATCTCACAAGAGCCGTTTCAGAACGCACTGAAATCGCGTGCGCGTTAACCCTTTGTCGATTGTTCGTCAAGCAGGTCAACAGGTAACTTTTATTTACCGCAATAAAGTGCAGGATATTGATAAAATGGTAAACTTTAAGTCTAATTGTCTTTTTAGTGAGCTGTATAAGTTTTAATGAAGCATCTTTGGTCTCTTTTAACCATTCTATTCGCTATCGGCAGTGTTGCTCACGCACAAGCGGCTTGTAACATAGAGTCAGAGCATGATTTTCTCCATTCGAATATCTCCGTTAAGGAGCGTTCGATGCTGACATTTTACTATTCCTCCTTGTGTCAGCCGGGGCTCGTTGATCTCAAAGATATTTCCTTGCCTGATAACGCTTCGCCTCAGGCCCAAGCGTTGTACTACTTTGGCCTGCATAATCTAAGTAGATACGAAGGCATCGCCGTGCCTAATGGTCCGGATATGTTAGCGCTTGGTATCGAATCAAAGATTGAATGGATTAGCGCAGAAGCCAAGCTAATCAAAGCCATCAAACTGATTGACTCCGATTTACTTATTGAGGGTGAATCGCTGCTTCATGAAATTGTCCCTGTAGCGGCAGATATCGGCTATAAACGCCTACTTGCGCGAACTTATCGCTGGCTGGGCAACGTTAATGTGCAGCAATCGGATGTAAAAGCGAGCTTAAAGTACTACAAAATGGCGTTCGAGTTGATCACAGAAATTGGTGACAATTTCCAGACAACGATGACGCTTAACAATATCGCCACCGTCTATATGATGGCGGGCCAGTGGCACAAAGCGCATAACTACCTTAAACGGGCACTCGATCTCTACAAAATCAACCATTACGACAACAGTTTGTTTGAAGCGATTCTTTACGCCAATTCGAGCACGACTTACTTCGCGCTCGGTGAACATTCCAAAGCGACAACCTATATGGAAATGGCGCTTACCGACGCCGATCAGACGGGCTCAAGTCGCATAAAACTTTCTACTCTTGCTGATATTTCCATGCAGTATGCAAAGGTTGGTCAGACGACCGAAGCGTTAGACATGGCGCAGCGTTGTGTCGATGTATCTCAAGAATCCGGCAACACTGACCACATGTTAGCTAACTGCTATGAAGCGTTTGCGACTGCGTTTTTGGCCGAGAAGAACTACTCTCAAGCCATCCACTATGCACAAAAGGTACTGGATATACTGAGTGACTCAGAAAGCGATGAAGTCGTGTGGGAGATGGACATTCTAGGTAAGCTCGTTCAAGCATACGAAGCTCAGGGGGACTACCAACAAGCGCTCAATTATATGAAGCGCGAATCCTTGGTGCGACAAATTTTCTATCGTGAGACCTACAGCGAAGAGATATTGAGTGAAAAAAGTGCGCTAGAACGCCAACTCAATAGCCGTGAAGTGGAACTGTTAGAAGCACAGAATGAATTGCAAGACATCACGTTAAAAGAGCAACGTGCGCGAGAGATCCTTTACCTTACTCTGTTTGGCATTTTGGCTTACTTTTCTCTACGTGGCATCCTTCGTCTCAGAAAAGCAAACGCAGTGCTAAAGAGCCAGAATACCACCGACTCTCTCACTGGCGCTTTCAACCGACGTTTTCTTGATGAGTGGCTTGAACAACAGTCAGCACTGAAAAGCAAAACTCAATATCTCGTCAGCATTATCGATATCGACCATTTCAAAAACTTCAATGATCAATTCGGCCATGAGGTTGGGGACTCGGTATTGCGCGAAACGGTGCGCGTGTTACAGGCTAAACTCAGAAAAGACGACTTACTGGTTCGCTGGGGAGGAGAAGAGTTTATCCTCATCATGCCACTAGAGAGTACCAATATGGTCAATGATACTTTAGAGCGCCTGAGAACGACCATCGAACAACACGAGTTTCTGTACCCGCAACACACGTTTAAAGTGACAATCTCTTTGGGCGCGTCTATTAGCGATGCAGAAAACATCCAGTCTGACTGGGAATCGATCTTCGCCAAAGCTGACTCGGCGCTCTATCGCGCCAAAAATGGTGGACGCAACCAATACTCCATCGACCCTGAATATACATCGGTTGGATAACGCATTGTTTGCAGACAAAAAAATGACCTTCGCCACCGCCAACTTGTTCAACTTTGTTGAGCCCCCGAACGCATTTTATGATTTTGAAAGCATCTATGAGCACCAAGCGTGGCGTGAGAAAAAACGCTGGACGCAGCATCAGTTAACTCAACTCAATGCTGACATAGTCGGGCTACAAGAAATATTTAGTATCGCTGCGGCGCAACAGATGATGGAACAGCTCGGCTACTCCTATTTTGCGACGGTGGAAACCCCTACAGTTGAACAAGACTATATCTATTCCAAACCCGTTGTCGCTATTGCGTCAAAATACCCCATCACTCAGGTTAATCCAGTCAGTCCTATCAGCGAAATTGCATTGGATTATCAGACCCAGATTCCGAGTTTTAGCCGTCAGCCGGTTCAAACCATTATCCACGTGCCGGAGATTGGAGACATCGCAGTCTACGTCTGCCATCTAAAATCGCAGCGTGCGACGGAAAGCCGCTCTCCTGAACGAGATCTGCCCTTAGTCGGTCGCTGGCTTTCCAGTCAGCAGCGAGGTTGGGAAGCGCTGATGCTTCGCCTGTTTATGCAACGCGAGTATCAGCACAACCCTCGACCAACGGTGTTGTTAGGTGACTTTAATCAAGCCATATCCAGTGATATTACTGGGCTGCTCACAGAGCAAGTTGAGCAACCAGACAGCGCTCTGACACTTGAAGATAGCTGGCAACTGTTCAACTTAACCCGTCCCAATGCAGAACGAAAAGCCACGCACTACCACTTTGCCAACGGCAATGTACTCGACTACATTCTTTTGTCACAGGAGTTCCAACCTCACAGTCCCTACTCTCTCGCAGACGTAACGGACTATTTGGTCCTAGACAAGCATCTAACCAACCCACACTTCGAGCTTGATAAGCAGGCCAGCGATCACGCCTTTGTCGCCACAACGGTCAGGTTTATCCTTTAGCCCCCCTCTCCTACGAGCGTATATCGCTGCGTAACACCGCTCTCATTAACAAAATCATCATCGTGACTAACCAGAATGAAAGCGCCCTGATAGCTTCGTAACGCCTCAGCCAGCAACTGTTTTGAGTCTAAATCGAGATGGTTATCTGGTTCATCAAGTAACAATATTGGCGATTGTGGCTGGTGACTGGCGATCAACATGGCCAATTTCATCTTTTCACCACCACTGAGCAAACTGGCCTGTCGATAGACAGTGTCACGACGGAAACCAATACCTGCCAGTAAGGTTCGTGCATCACTTTCAATTATCCCAGAGCAATACTCCATTAGGTTGTCCAATATCGAGTGTGATTCGTTGATCAAACCAAAATGCTGATCCAAATAACAGACCGGATGATTGATCTTTAACTCCCCCGACTCTAGACAAATATCGCCCCGCAGGACCTTCAGCAAGGTCGATTTGCCACTGCCATTGCCACCACAAAGATGCAGTCGACTATTCCCTTCAAGGATCAGATTGATCGTCTCTCGGCTGCCGAAAGGCAGTATGCCACTGACAATATTGAGTCGATTTGCTCGGCTAGCTTCGCCTTGTTCAAGATAGATCTTTTGCGGCGTTATTTGCTCATAACGACCGCTCAGAGCATGATGTTTCTGTGCCAGCATCGTCCTCCGGTTGTTGTCATTTTTTAACCGATTGGACAGTGATGCCGTCGCGCTGTCTTTCATACCGTCCAATATCAGTTTTGACTGACTGCCCGACTTACGTAATTTATTGCCCTGCGCCTCTCTTTGCTGGGCTTTTTCATGGTTTCTCTGAGCCTGAACTTCGAGCTTTTTCTGCTCTCCTCGTATCGCTTCAATCTGACGTTCAAGCGCGTTACGCTCTCGTTGTTTCTGCTCAGAATAGACATCATAATTGCCACCATACTGAACCAACCCCAACTGGCTCAGTTCCCAAATTTGATCCATCTGGCGCAATAATTGTCTGTCATGACTAATGAGCAAAATATGGCCCGAAAATTGTGCCATTTTCTCAATCAGCCAAGCCTTGGCTTCTCCATCAAGATGGTTCGACGGCTCATCCAGCACCAAAAGATCAACCTCGCTATTAAACAGTCGCCACAATTGGAGTCGTGCCAACTGTCCACCACTGAGCTTACTACAAGGAAAATTCACCTCGCGTGGCAACCCCAACTCCGCCAGTTGCTGACTTAGTCTCTGCTTAATCGTCCAGTCATCAGCGAGCATTTCAAACCACTTGTCATCACAATCGCCCTTTTCAATATGTTGTAAGGCTGTGATTTTATCTGTGACCCCTAAATAGTCTGCTACGGTTGTTGAGTTCATAAGCCATTGCGACGGCTGTTGACTATAAGTATCGTGTGTCGCATTAATCACAACACTTCCTGATGTTGGCCGATGTTTTTTGGTCAACATACCCGCTAGGAGTGACTTACCCACCCCATTTCGACCGACCAGACCAACCCTTTTATCGGACAATGAACATGAAATGTCACTAAAAAGACGATCACCGTTGTCAAACTGGTAACTGATTTTATTTGCTTGTATTACTGGCATACTTTGCCTCCTGAGCAACAGGATTAGGCGTAGCAAAGTTTGGATAGATCGATCCCGATAATGCTAAGGAACCTTATATTCAATTGTGTTTAGAGAAGTATGCTTGAGAATAAGCAGTGACGAGCTACGCCGACTAACCCTGTGAAATCCGAAAATAATGTAAACAGTGGATAACAGGTGTTAGTTATTCATATTGGCGTAATCTCCTAAAGAAATGATGGCGCGATTATAGAACACTTTTTGCTCACCGAGCAACCACAAGCGTGCACAGTTGCACAGCAGACTATGGCTAGGCCGCTGTGCATTGAGTGAGCACCGTTAACTGGGTCGCCGTTACTTTCAATCGAGTTGCTTGATAGAAATGCGATTTTTAAACTCAAAGACCTTCTCTGCGCAAACATCGATGCAACGGCCACAACTGATACAGTTTTGATCCATCACTCGACGATCCCCTTCTTTTAATGGCTGACGTAATACATCTGGTTCAGGGCAAACGTAATAACAATCCATACACTTGGTACACTGTTCTCGCTTGACCGCCACGACACGCAATAAGCTTTTTCGGCCAATCGAACCATAAGTTGCACCAAGCGGGCAAAGATGACCACACCAACCATGTTCAACTAACAGAAGATCGAGTACGAAAACCAAGCCAATCAAGACCCAACCCGCACCAAAACCGAACACCAGACCACGATGCAAAGCGGCGACAGGGTCAATCCAGGCCCAAAGTACGCAGCCCGAAAGTGCACTGCCAATAAGTAATACTGGGATCAACCAGTAACGAATGGTCGATGACCAGCGAAAGCTGGATTTAAGATTCAGCTTACGGCGCAAAAAAGCGGCGAAGTCAGTCACCATGTTCAAAGGGCAGACCCAGCCACAAAATGCACGTGGACTCAAAGCCGCATAAAAAACGACCACAACCAAAACGCCGATTAAGGCGGTTGCCTCAGGTAAATGACCGGCAGCTATCGTCTGCATCATGATGAGTGGATCACTCATTGGCACCACGTCAAATAAAATGCTGGATGACAGGTTTCCTTTGAGCACTCCTAAAGTAGGCCCCGCCATAAACAGAGCCACAATAAGCAGTTGGCAACATCGACGCAGAATTAAAAAGCGGTGAGCTTGCCACCAGCCAAGTTTTTGCACAGCTTCTTTACCGGCGTTCTTTGCTAGGTTCTTAGCCATTACAACTTACCCCCCAAGGTTTCGAGGGCTTCGTTTGGCACCTCGGGCGCACTGTTTTCAAGTGTTTTGTTGATCTCTTCCCATCCCAATTGGTAGTGAGCTCCCATCTTGCCTTTTGCCAGTTCAGTGGGAATGATCTTGATTGCAGCAATCTCAGTGACGCAAGCTTCTTCGCATTTTCCGCAGCCTGTACATTTGTCTGAATGAACGGTTGGAATCAACTTAGCATGATAACCAGTTCGTTCATTGCGCACGTGTTCAAGCGTTATCGCCTCATCAACAAGCGGGCAAACTCGATAGCAGACATCGCAACGTAAACCTTGCCAGTTGAGGCAACTTTCGTGGTCAATGAGTACCGCGGTACCCATTCTTGCATCATCGATGTTGGTCAAATTAGGATCGAGGGCACCCGTCGGACAAACCGGCACACAAGGAATGTCTTCACACATCTCACATGGAATGCTACGAGCGGTAAAATAGGGTGTTCCTGACTCTACAGGAGATAACAGAGTGGCCAGTTTCAATGTCTCATAAGGGCAAGCCTGAACACACAATCCACAGCGAACACACGCTTTTTCAAACTCACCCTTTGGCAAAGCACCTGGCGGACGAATCGGAACACCTGTGCCATCTCTTGCCTGACTTTGCATTGACTGCAACCCCAATACACTTGCCGCAGCCCCAACACCGGCTGCTGTCCGAACAGCATCACGCAAAAACCGACGTCGGCTCTCTGATGTTTTTGATTTAAACCCACTCATGATTCACTTCCTCACACCAGCGGTTTAGCTAGGCTCAACTCTCTTCGTAACCATAGCAATCCTGAAGATAATAGCTGCATTTTCAACACAGTTCGTAGGGTTATATATAACCCTAAAGGGGTGTATCAAACATCTATTGATAAGAATCAACTAACTGAGGAGAGCGACAGCGCATATTGATCAATTAGCACGGAAGCACAATGATGACTTTTGTTCAAAAAAACGCCACACAATGCGTTTTTTGTCACACGTTGTTTCCTTGCCAGGTGTTATCCTTATAAAATGTAAGGCTTTAAAAATTACGCTGTGAGGGTCTTATGATAGAAATCGTAATTGACGGAAAGTTCCGGATTGTGGAAGAGGGTTCTACTCTTCTGGAAGCAGCAAAAGTGTGTGGCGTCGACATACCTTCATTGTGTGGATTAAACAAATCCAAGGCCAAGGTGCCTTGCGACCTGTGTGTCGTCGAAGTGGAAAGTGGCGGCACTCAACGGGCGTGCGAACTCAAAGTTTATCGCGGTCTCAACGTAAAAACCCAATCAGAGCAGCTCAGTGCTCACCGGCGTAAAGCGCTTAACACCATAATGCAAGACCACTACGCTGACTGCGAAGCGCCATGCAAAACCGCTTGTCCTGCTGGTGTCGATATTCAATCTTATCTCTACTTCATTGCCCAGAACGACCATCAAAAAGCGATTGAGGTCATCAAACGCACCCTGCCAATGCCACTCTCTATTGGCCGCGTATGCCCTGCTTTCTGTGAGAGTGAATGTCGCCGCTCTTTGGTCGACGACTCGATTGCAATCCGCCAACTAAAACGACATGCCGCAGATGCAGACCTTGCTGCGCAAGAATCCTATGTACCGGAGAAAAAACTAGCCAAAGGACTCTCTATTGCTGTGGTGGGCAGTGGCCCTGGCGGTTTGACTGCTGGCTACTATCTCTCCAATGAAGGCTATGATGTGACGGTGTTTGAGTCGATGCCAAAGGCGGGCGGATGGTTGCGCTACGGGATCCCAGAATACCGATTGCCAAAAGCGATCTTAGATAAAGAGATCGAACTCATGTGCCGCAACGGCATGCAGATTCAAACCCGTAAAAAACTCGGCGTCGATTTTACCTTATCTCAGCTAAGCGACGAGTATGATGCAGTCTGTTTGGCTGTTGGTGCGTCATTGGCGGTTGAGATGAACTATCCGGGCAGTGACTTAGCAGGCTGTTATCTCGGCGTCGACTACCTGAAAGATTATGTCACAGAACAACACTACACTACCGGGAATAAGGTCGCGGTCATCGGTGGGGGTAACACCGCGATTGACTGTGCGCGAACCGCTCGCAGAACGGGGGCTGAAACCACGATTATCTACCGCCGAACTCGTGAAGAAATGCCCGCTGAAGAGTATGAAATCGAAGAGGCTGAACACGAAGGCGTACAATTTCTGTTCTTAACGAACCCAGCTCAAAATATTGCAGGCTCAGATGGACGAGTAGAAAAAGTCCAGTTGGAACGTATGGCATTAGGCGCCCCCGATTCATCAGGCCGCCGGAGACCAGAGGCGACAGGAGAGTTTTTCACCCAAGAATTTGACACCGTAATCGCCGCTGTATCGCAAAAACCAGACTTAAGTTTCCTCGACGACGATTCACTTTCAATCCCACTAACGCGCTGGAATACTTCTCAGTCTGACGACCAAACCATGCACACTGGCACGGGCAATATCTTTAGCATAGGTGATTTTCGGCGTGGGCCTGCAACCGCGGTTGAAGCGGTTGGTGACGGTCGAATAGCAGCCAAAGCCATCGACCTATTTCTCAATGGTGATATGGCTGACATGCCAAAACCTGCCTTTAACTCACGCAAAGAAGAAAAGCTCGCTCAGGTCGATCCTCTCCACTTTGAAAACTTGCAGAAAGTCGCGCGCAGCATTATGCCCGAGCTGACACCCGCTCAACGTGAGCAAAGCTTTGATGAGGTCGAACTCGGTTTTGACAATGATGAAGCAATGAAAGAGGCGGCTCGTTGCCTAGAGTGCGGCTGCCAAGCCAATACCAGTTGTGATTTGCGGGATTACTCAACCGAATATGGTGCGCAACAGAACTTTTCGTTGCCAGTTGAAGTAAAAACACACCAAGACTGGCTCAATCTCCGTCACAAAGACACACGACATAAGTTTACAGTTGATCGTAGTTCAGAGTTTATCGAGTTTGATGCCAACCGATGTATCAGTTGTGGTCAATGTATTCAGGCATGCAGTGAACAAGCGGTGCATGGCATTCTCAACTTTGTTCACGACCAAAATGGTCGTCCCGCACTGAGACCAGATGACAGACCGCACTTCGGTTCCAGCCGCCATGGTCGAATCTTGATGGGGGACTCGAACTGCGTTCAATGTGGTGCTTGTATTCAGGCCTGTCCGACGGGCGCTATGGTTGACAGTCGAGATCGCTCACAGGGTCGCGAAGAGTCGCTCAAACATGTCGACACCATTTGTACCTACTGTGGTGTGGGGTGCAAGTTAACCATGCATGTTGACGAGAAAGCCAACCGAATTCGCCGCATAACCGGTGCCAATTCTCCAGTGAACCAAGGCATGCTCTGTGTCAAAGGACGTTTTGGTTTCGATTTCATCGGTGATCAAGCTCGCTTAACGACGCCGCTTATCCGTAAAGACGGATGGTTACAGCCCGCAAGCTGGGATGAAGCTATTACTCTGATTGCCAGTAAATTTGCCGCTCTCAAGCAAGATTTTGGTGGCAATGCACTGGCAGGATTCTCATCAGCCAAAACCACCAACGAAGACAACTATGCCTTCCAGAAATTTATTCGTCGCGAACTAGGGACAAACAACGTTGATCACTGTGCTCGTCTCTGCCATGCGTCGAGTGTCACCGGACTAGAAGCCTCGCTCGGTAGTGGCGCGATGACCAACGACATTCCAAGTATCAAACACTCGGATGTTATTTTTATTATCGGTTCAGACACCACCTCTGCTCATCCGATTATCGCTTCCCATATCAAGCAAGCTATCCGCCACCACGGTGCTCGTCTGATCGTTGCCGATCCCAAACGTATCGATATGGCCGATCATGCTCAGCTCTATCTCGCGCATCGCCCAGGGACAGATGTCATGCTGCTTAACGGCATCATGCAGCAAATCATCAAAAATGGTTGGTACGACCAAGAGTATATAGAAGAGCGTGTTGATGGCTTTGATACCTTGCTTCAGGAAGTGATGTCACCTGCTTATGCTCTGGATAAAGTTGAGCTAGTGACAGGCGTCAGCGGTGAAGACATTTTTGCTATGGCGAGAATGATAGGAACAGCCAAACGAACCGCTGTTTACTACTCGATGGGGATTACACAACACACCACAGGCCATGACAACGTTCGCTCTATCGCCAACTTGCAGCTACTGTGCGGCAACATCGGTATTGAAGGCGGCGGTATTAACCCACTCCGTGGTCAGTCTAACGTACAAGGAGCCTGTGACATGGGCGCGCTGCCCAACAGCTACCCAGGGTATCAGAAAGTCTACAACCCAATGATTCGTCAGAAATTCTCGATCGAATGGAATGCAACTCATCTACCTTCTGAACCGGGGTTAACTCTCACTGAAATCATTGATGGTGCATGCCAGCGTACGGTTCGAGGTCTCTATATCATGGGGGAAAACCCTGTCCTTAGTGACCCAAATCAAGCGCATGTTATCGAAGGTTTGGAGGCACTGGATTTCTTGGTTGTTCAAGACATCTTCTTAACAGAAACCGCTCACTACGCGGATGTGGTTCTACCTTCATGCTCATTTGCGGAAAAATCAGGCCACTTTACCAACACTGAACGTCGCGTACAGCGTATCAATGCTGCCGTCAAAGCACCAGGAGAAGCCAAAGAGGATTGGTGGATCATCCAACAAATTGCTAACGCGATGGGAAGTGACTGGCACTATCAACACGTCTCTGACATTACCGCCGAGATTGCACGTGTTACCCCTCAATATGCGGGACTGCGCTGGGATGCGATTACCCCTGAAGGCGTTCAATGGCCGAGCAACAAAAACAATCCGAATGGTACTCGCATTATGCATCAGACACAGTTCACTCGCGGCAAAGGTCAGATGGTGGGCGTACCATTCCGCTATGCGGCAGAATTGCCTGACGAGGAGTTTCCATTGGTGCTTACCACGGGACGTGTTCTAGAACAGTTCCATACCGGTACCATGACGCGTAAAACCAAAGGGTTAGATAATCTCGCGGGGCCACGTGCTATGATCAGTGTTCAGGATGCAGAAGCATTAGGTATTTCTAACGGTCAGCGACTTAAAGTCTCGACCCGTCGAGGAGAGATTGAGATAGATGCATTCGTGACAAAACGTATCCAAAAAGGCGTTATCTTTATTCCTTTCCATTTTGTTGAGTCGCCAGTCAATAGACTTACGACCACAGCAACCGACCCCCATGCCAAGATACCAGAATTCAAAGTCGCGGCAGTGAAAGTGGAACCCCTGCCTTTTGAGGCCGCCGTTTAAAGGTTGATAAAGAGAATAAAGCCAACTCACTTGAGTTGGCTTTCATTATGATTAAGCGACTTGATGCAAGAGGACCGCAGTGCCGATACGTGCCCAATCGGATGGCCTAACGCCATCGCACTTCCATCCACATTGGTTTTATCATCAAACCGAGCTTAAGCTGCCAAGGAAACGGCCAATTGGAGTACGTTTTGCTGCGACGATATAGACTTTATTGTTCATCTTATAGCACCAACCCACCATCAATTTTCAACACTTGCCCTGTGATAAAACTTGACTTGTCACTGGCAAGAAACTCGACACCATTGGTAATGTCTTCGGTGGTTCCCATTCGGCCAAGAGGCGTTTTCTGCTTCATTAAATCGAGTACCTTGTCTGGCAGATTTTCCGTCATTGGTGTCTGAATAAAGCCTGGAGCCACACAATTAGCTCTAACCTGAGCCCCTTTGCGAGCAAACTCTTTGGCCCAACTTTTTGTCATTGCAATTACGCCACCTTTTGACGCTGCGTAGTTGGTTTGACCAATATTGCCATCGGTGCCGACAACCGAAGACATGGTAACAATCGATCCATAGTTATTTTCAATCATCAGTGGCGCAACCGCTTGAGTTAGGTTGAACACGCCTTTTAAATTGACATCGATTACAAAATCCCACTCTTGCTCGGTCATGTTCTCGATCAGCGCATCACGCGTCACGCCCGCGTTATTAATCAAGACATCCACTCTTGAATGACGTTCTTTCACCTGAGCGATAAAGGCTGCAATCGCCTGACGATCACAGATGTTGAGCACGACAGGCTCTACATTGTCACAATGGTTAAACGCTTCAGATAACCCTTGCGCATTCATATCCAGCGCGTACACGCACTTGGCTCCATTTTGAGAAAAACGTTCAGTGATAGCCCGACCTATGCCTTGGGCGGCACCCGTTACGATGCAAATTTTGTTGTCAAACATGTCCTTATCCTTTGTATACAACGAAACATTAACTGACGAAGCTGAACTGACGGCTAGTTCGCCTTACTGCTTATTATGAACTCAAATTGTGTTCGAAAGATGGCGTTATGCATAAGTTTTAATGACGGACTCACTATGGGTTTTCTGGTTTCCCAGTGTCGCCTATGAATAATATGAGCCACGAACCAAACCTAAAAGAATCCTCGTTGGCTTAATTATTCTTGTCCCTTGAGCTACTGTATTGATTTTCCTATCAGAACCGATACAATCCCCTCGCTATATTAGCAAACGTTTAATTTATTCTCAGGGCGGGGCGAAATTCCCCACCGGCGGTATTCCCCTAGCCAATTTTGACATTGGGGTGAGCCCGCGAGCGCTCGATACGTCGAGGTCAGCAGATCTGGTGAAAACCCAGAGCCGACGGTTATAGTCCGGATGAGAGAGAATGAAAACACACCACGCCAGCCCTTGCTGCTGTGGTGCATTTCGTTTTGGCTGTGACTTTTCATGTCGCAGTACTCATGCATGCCCTGATTCTGGTGATATTTAGGAGTTAACCATGAATCAGTCATCACTACTAGCCGAATTCGGCGACCCAATCACACGCGTTGAACAAGCACTCATTGCCCTCAAACAAGGCCGAGGTGTACTGCTGCTTGACGATGAAGACCGTGAAAATGAAGGCGATATTATCTATTCCGTCGAATCTCTTACCACTGCACAAATGGCATTGATGATTCGCGAGTGTAGCGGGATTGTCTGTCTTTGCCTGCCAGAAGAGCAAGCGGATCGTTTAGAGCTAACCCCAATGGTCAGCAATAACAACAGTGCCAACCAAACCGCCTTCACGGTTTCAATCGAAGCAAAAGTCGGTGTCACCACTGGCGTTTCTGCTCAAGATCGCGTAACGACGATTAAAACGGCTGCAAACCCTCTGGCAAAACCATCGGATTTGGCACGTCCAGGCCATGTGTTCCCTCTTCGTGCACGCAAAGGTGGCGTTTTGGTCCGTCGTGGACACACAGAAGGTACTATCGACTTGATGCAAATGGCAGGGCTCCAGCCTGCTGGTGTGCTTTGCGAAGTCACCAATCCTGATGGAACAATGGCCAAAACAGCCGAGATCGTTGCCTTTGGTAAACTGCATAATATGCCTGTTCTGACCATCGAAGATATGGTGATGTACCGCCAACAGTTCGACCTAAAGCTTGCATAAAATCTGATTGCCAAGCCCATCATTTGGGCTTGGCTTACAAAAGTCTTATCGCCAAAACCCTCAGCCGCTATCTTTTCTAAAATCAGTCATATTTCGCATCTCTATACTTCTAGGACTAAACTTTTATCTTAGTGATATCTCAAAGGATAGAGGGTCGAATGGACGAGGAACAAAACTCAAACGATGATTTGCTGGTCATTATTGAAGATGAGCCAGATACGCTTGACACAACGTCTCCGAAACTTACTTGGCGAGTACTGATCGTTGACGATGATCCAGATCTCCATCATGCGACGACGTTATCCCTAAAAGACATCATCATCGAAAACCGCCCAATCGAGTTCCTTCACGCCTATTCCGCTGCGGAAGCAGAACAGGTACTGAGTCATGAAACGGATATCGGTGTGATACTGCTTGATGTCGTCATGGAAACCGACCGCGCAGGGCTTGAGTTGGTCGAAACCATTAGAGAAAAACTGCATTTAAGCGCGTTAAGGATCATTCTTCGTACAGGTCAGCCAGGCTATGCTCCTGAAATGGAGACCATTCAGCGTTATGACATCAACGACTATCGCACCAAGCCTGAACTGACTCGAATCCGCCTTTTTACCATTCTGACCAGCGCCATCAGAGCCTATCAACAGATTTGTAATCAACATACCATGCGCCAAGGCTTAGAAAAGGTGGTCAAAGCGAGCACTGAACTCGCCCACTATCATGGCATGCGTATGTTTGCAGAAGGGGCAGTAAAACAGATCAGTGCCATCATTCAGATAGAACCCGATGGCTTAATTTGCGTTCAGGAAAGTCTATCGGATTGCGCTTCATCTTCCGCGCAGATCATCGCAGCAGCTGGCCGCTACCAACCGTATGTTCAGTCTCCAATAGAGCAACTGGACTCACACAACATCCGCGACCGAATCCTAACTTGCCTTGAAAAACGTGAAAATCAACTTGAAGATGGGCTAACTCTCTATTTTTCCACAGAACATGGCAGAAAATTGGCCGCTTATGTGGATGTGAATCGCCCTTTAGAAAGTGTGGATCAGCATCTTCTCGAAGTGTTGTGCGCGAATCTGTCGGTTGGTTTTGACAATGTCTTGCTTTATAACCGTCTTGAGCAGCAAGCATTCACCGATCCTCTACTCAACATACCCAACCTAAACAGCCTATTGCAGTATCAACTTTCCTCCTCTCAATCGGAGCATTCACAAGTCATGGCTCTGATTGACATTGATGACTTTTCCGTTTTCAACGACAGTTTCGGTCACAAACTAGGAGATGATCTACTCATCGCAGTTTCCGAACGACTTAGCCACGCTTTTCCAAACTGTTTTCTATCAAGAGTTGGCAGTGATGTATTCGCCATCATTGGTTCGCAAAAAGAGGTCACCGACTTGACCATCAGCAACGTTTTCCAATGTAACTTCACGGTTGATGACCAACCTTTCAAGGTCATGGCAAGCATCGGGCTGGTTGAACTCTGCCAAGGCGAACAACTCTCCGAACGTTACAAAGATGCCCAAGTCGCGCTGAAACAGGCCAAAATGCATCATCGCGGTGCTGCCATGACCTTTTCACAGAACATGGGGCAAAATGCTCGCGACAGGATGCAACTTCTTATCGAACTTAAACAGGCACTGGAAGAGAATGCCCTTTTTCTGATGTATCAGCCAAAGTACAACCTCAACACACTCGAGTTAACTGGCATCGAGGCCTTGCTTCGCTGGCGCAATAAACATGGTGATCTTGTTCCACCGGATCAGTTTATTCCCCTCGCAGAACAGTCTGGGATGATGGTGAATATTGGCGCGTTTGTTATCGAACGAGCCTGTCAACAGTTTAACCAACTGCTCAATAGTGTCGGCACTCAGATAACCATGGCGATCAACATATCTCCAACCCAACTTGATGAGCCAGAGTTCGTCCATCTACTCGAATCCAGTCTCAAACAACATGCCATTGCACCGCAGCAAATTGAGTTAGAAATCACGGAAACCATTGCTGCTAAAAACCTATCTGCATTGTGCGACGTGCTCAATCAAGTGCGTGAGTTGGGTTGTAAGATCGCAATAGACGATTTTGGCACAGGTTTCTCTTCACTCAGTATTCTGCATAAATTACCTGCAACGCGTCTGAAAATAGATCGTTCATTTGTCGATGCGATGGAAGAAGATTGCAGCATCGCGAAGATGATCGTCAACCTCGGTCAAACGTTAGGTTTGCAGATCACAGCGGAAGGGATTGAGACCTCTTTTCAACACGACAAACTGAAAGCATTTCACTGTGAAGAAGGGCAAGGATGGTTGTTTGCCAAAGCGATGGAAATGGAACAGTTGATAACCTTCGTCTCTCAACCGGACGACAAACAATAAGTGAGCCAGCGATGAATAATCCGGACATCCCACCAGCATCCAACTCTGGTCAATCAACTGACGATGCTATTGCCAGAGTTCACACTCGATCCGCAGCCTTGATTCGTCGTTATCGCGCTATGATTTACGGTGGCCTGATTCTGATTGTACTGCTCACTCTAGGCAACACGTTTTATCTTAGTAACCAGCTCAAATCACAGCTCCTCACACAACAAACGCAAAAAGGAATGGAGTCAATGTTGTCTCTCAACAAGACACTCTCTGTTTCTCTTAACCATATCGACCGCATGCGTGGAACACTGGAAACCGCCTATTTGTATCCCGAGCTTATCCCCCGAGATGGCGCTCTTGAGTACCTCAAGCAGATAACTCAAGACTCGCCTAAAAACGCGCCGTGGGAAAACTTGCCCCCAGACGTGAGACTTAAATTGGGGCAACTTTATGTTCGCTCAAATCCTAGAGATTACACCTTCGACGTCAGTGCATTGCTCACAATGACCAGCGAAGTCGTTTCAACCCATCAGCAATACAGTGATTTTCAGTGGAGCTATTATTACGATGCCAATGAAGTACTGACTTACCTCTATCCTTGGTTAAGCTACCGTGATCTTATGGCAGCGACAGAAACCGACAATATGGACGACACCCTGGATATCATCTTTCAGGCCGGAGGAACCTTTCCACTTAAACTCATTAACCCTAGATCAAACCCGACGAAGCAGAAAGTTTGGACAACGCCCTATATGGATGCGGGGGGAAAAGGCATGATGGTTTCACTGCTGGCTCCTGTTTATCACAAAGAGGACTTTATTGGTGCTGTCGGTACGGATATCACTCTTTCCGTCCTAGATAAAATTCTCACTAAACGACCACTCGACCTCGGTCGTTTAGTGATTGTCGATGACAAAGGCTTAGTGATTGGCGACAGTGATGGAGCCTTGACAGACAAAACAGAGAGTCAGTCTCAACACGGAATTCTGACGTTGATGTCCATTGGCGAAGCCCATCGTGTGATCCATAGCGAGTTGCAAAACGTCTCCGATGGTTATTGGGTCTCTTTCATACTACCCGACACTCCTTGGCGACTCGTTTTAGAACTGACCAACAGCGAAATAAACCAATATGTCTTCGATAGTCTGTTACCCAACTTAATGCTCGCCTCAACCTTTACTGCGCTCTTGTTGTTCGTCGTACTCTACCAGCATTGGAACTTTAGTCAGCCAGCACTGCGCTTAGCGCAATTCGTTGAAGATTTGCCCAGTCAAGAGACCCCTGTTATTCCAGATGTACCTTCTCGCTGGCAAAATTGGTTTAAACGCGCCGCAAACAGGGAACAGGATCGACGCCGCTACTTAGAAACCATCGAGCAACAAACACAAGATCTCGAACGTCGAGTGAATGAACGAACCATAGAACTGGAGCATACGCTGGAAACCTTGAAGGCGACTCAAGAAGAGTTAGTCCGTTCAGAAAAACTCTCAGGGCTTGGTTCTCTGGTCGCTGGTGTCGCCCATGAACTCAATACTCCTATTGGCAATGCAATGATCGTCGCCAGCAGCCTAAAAGATTTTAATCAACAGTTTGTCGAATCCATTCAGCAGGGATTAAGACGTTCAGCACTCGATAGCTATATCAGCAAAAGTACCGAGTCATCCGAAAGTATCGAGCGCAACTTGCGCAGAGCTTCTGAACTGATTTCCAGTTTCAAGCAAGTGGCAGTTGACCAATCGAGTTATCAAAGACGCGTGTTTGATTTGCAAGAGATCGCTCATGAACTAAAAGTTACTATGCTGCCAAGCCTTTCACGCCAACAAATACAGCTCGAAACCGAATGTGAAGAATCAATCAAAATGGACAGCTATCCCGGTCCTCTGACACAGGTTCTGATGAACCTACTCTCAAACGCTTTGGTTCATGCATTCTCAGATCAAGAGCATAGGATGATAACCATTCGCTGCCATTCTGAAGGTCACAATGCCATTATCACAGTTACCGACAATGGCCATGGCATAGCGATTGAGCATCAAAGCAAAATCTTTGACCCTTTCTTTACTACCCGTTTGGGTCAAGGTGGGTCAGGTCTGGGGCTAAATATCGTCTACAACCTTGTGACCGGACTACTTAACGGCAATATTCAAGTGAGCAGTGAACCAGGAAAAGGCAGTTGTTTTACACTGACGCTACCGCTCAATGCACCAAAAAGTGATACTCTCGAGTCCTAAGTTCAATCACCCATTGTGCCTTACACTTATGAAGAGAATTGTTGAGTTAATTACACAAGATCCTATCAGGGTTGAAGCGTTACGGTGTGCGCGGCATTTGGTTATCAGTCGCTGTTTGAGCTCAAACTCACTCACAACCCCAAGCGATGTAAAACCGTATTTGACCAGCGAGTATCAAGAAAAGGTTGGTTGAATCGCTGGCCAAAACTGACCGTGGTTAGTGACTAGAAATCGATGGAACCGTTGTTGGTAAGACGGTTTGTTGCTGACGGACTTTGTAGGTAAACAACCACAACAGAATCACAGCGACAATCACACCTGCAAATGAGACATATAAGGTCGAATAGTAGTTATACAACTCTCCCACAACGCCGACAGAGAGACTGGCCAGCAGCATACTGATACTCAACATGCTTGAGAACAAGGTCGAAGCGGTTCCCAAACGATCACGCATCATATCCTGCAATACAACCATTCCGAGCGTCGCACATACGCCGATAAAGAAGCCATTTAAAATTTGCGCCGCCAGCATAGTGACAAAGGTTTGGCTTGTTAACATCACCATATAGAACACAATTCCCGTCGCCACACCCAGCATCATCAACTTAATCGCACCGACCTTTTGCGCCAAACGTCCCGCCCATAGCATCACTGGGATCTCACACAATGCCGCCGCACCAAATAGAAAACCAAGCCAGTTTCCATCGACTTTCAGCTCCTGAGAAAGATATAGCGGCATACTCGTGATATAGAGGTTGTTCGCCGCAAAGGCGAATACCATCGCAACACAATAGAGCGCAACCAGTTGGTTAACACCTCGGCTGGATGGTTTATCTTGCGATGATTCACCAGAAGGCGCAGTAACTTCACAAGATGGCAATGAGGTTGTGATCACCAGAATGGCAATGGAAACGATCGATGCTGAGACCATAAACGCCGCGCTGAAACCGAAGCTCGCTTTGAGCATAAAGGCAGCAGGAGGGCCAAATACCCAAGCGATGGCGATACCAGCACGCATCGTTGACAGAAACGTCGTACTATCTTCGACATTCTTGTCCGCATACTCTCTTCCCATCGCAAACAGCTGACCAAATGAGGCACCGCTAACACTACCAAACACCGTTGCTATAGTGACTGCCAGCCAATAATCACGAACAAAAACAAAGCTCAGCACAGTGATCAGATAGCAAGATAACGCGACGATAAGAATCGTTTTACGCTGCCAGTTTTTATCCGACTGAGTCGCAATTAACTGTGAGACAATCACAGAGCTTACTACCGCAAGCACCATGTACATGCTCAGCATCATTGGGGATGCGCCTAACTGCTCAACGATAAACAAGCTTGATAGCGGATAAAAGAACGCACCGCACAAGCCTGAAACGAACGCTGTAAAAATAAACAATATTGCCGTTTTGTCTCGATACATACCCAAACGCTCCTATAGCCAACCACTCATATTGAATGGCGTTAGTCTATACAAAGTTATCGAGATTCAATGATGGTATTCGAGCCACATCTAATACAAATCCTTCAACAACAGTTATATCTTTGACAGAAAAACAACACATCGATTACTCTAACTGCCGTTATTGGAGGATGTCAGATGAAGCCGTTTATAGAAAATGTCCTTAACTCGCCCAGTTATGACTGGCTGGTAAGGGAGTATCACTGTCGTGTTAAAAATGAGCAATTCGCCTGCTCATGGCATTACCACGCCGAATATGAACTGGTTCTTTATCTCGACCCTCAGCATGTGTTTAACGGTAACTACTTTGCTGGCGATGCCATCGGGCAAGTGAATCACAACACTCTCCTACTCTATGGGCCTGGGCTACCCCATATGATTACCGGACAGCTGGCAGGCAGTGACGAGAAGCCACACAGCTCGATTATCGTCTGGCTTAAACATCATTGGATAGAGAAACTTCAAGCGGCGATCCCTGAGGCTCGCAATATCAAACGCTTGCTGGAAAATGCCGCCTTTGGTCTAAAATTCAGTGCGCAAACGGCCGAAAAAGTGTCTGCACTATTAAGTGGAATTGAAAGCAGTGAAAGGCACCTACAAGCGCTTAAAGTGATGGAGGTATTGATCCATCTCGCTGATGACAAACAGTCCGAAAAACTGTCTGTAACCCCTTATCGACTCAAAGAGTTATCTGGCGATAACGACGCACACAAACGAGTCGCTATGGCGACACAGTTTATTGAACGCAACTATCAACACGCAGTACGTATTTCCGACCTCTGTAAGGAACTGCATATTAGTGAAAGTTCAGCCTATCGTTTGTTTGAGAAGCACTATGGAGTGAGTTTTTCTGACCACCTAAAACAGTATCGCGTTGGTAAAGCATGTGAACTCCTCGCCAGCTCTTCCACCCCAATTGCCTTAGTCGCAGAGAAGACAGGATTTCAAAACCTATCGAACTTCAATCGCCAATTTCGCATGGTAAAACAGATGACTCCATCGCAGTTCAGAGCGCGTTTTAACTAATTCTATCCCCTCTCTTCTCGCCACAAATAAAAAAGCGCTTCGGACAGAAGCGCATTGGCAATCGCATAAACAGGGGGTATAGCCTACATGTTCTACCTGGATAGTTGTTATTGCGTTATTCCAAAAAACTCACACGAGAAGAATTATTCACTGATGCCTCTAATCTTGGCATTTCGGCGACGTAACATTTCCAAAGTCACCAGCAACAAAACCGACATCAGTATCAACATACTTGCGACGGCAAGTATTGTCGGGCTGATCTGCTCACGAATCCCTGACCACATCTGTCTTGGCACGGTACGCTGCTCCACACCAGTGATGAAAAGCGCCACCACGACTTCATCAAATGACGTACCAAAAGCAAATAGACCACCGGAGATCATCCCGGGGCGAATCAATGGGAAAGTCACATGGCGGAAGGTATAGACTGGATTCGCACCTAAACTGTAGGCCGCTTTGACTAAACTCTGGTCAAAACCACTTAATGTTGCCGTCACGGTAATTACGACAAACGGCGTCCCCAAAGCAGCATGTGCAAGTACGATACCAGTGAAGGTCTGAGACAGATCTAGGCGGGTATAGAAGAAATACATCGCTGCGGCGGAAATGATCACGGGCACTATCATTGGAGAGATAAGAAACGCCATAATCACGTTGCGAAACGGGACGTTATTGGCGGCTAAACCCATCGCGGCTAAAGTACCTAGCACCGTCGCGACAATTGTCGCGCATACGGCAATAATGGTGCTATTTTTCAGTGCATTCAGCCATTGACTATTGGTAAACATATCCACATACCAGCGTATCGAATAGGCTTCAGGATCGAGACCTAGCATACCTTCTGTAAAGGTGAAGTACGGGGTCGCGTTAAACGACAGTGGCACGATGATCAAAATTGGCGCGATCAAAAACAAAAATACCAAAGTACAAAAAACCAGATAACCAAAATAACCTGCTCGCTCACGAGCGGTGCAATAAGTGGGTAATGCCATGATTAACCTCCAACCTTAATATTGTTGATTCCAACAACACGGTTAAACAGATAAAACAGAGCGGTGACCACCGCTAACAATAGACCACCAAGAGCCGCCGCCATACCCCAGTTCAGCGAGGTTTGCATATGGTAGGCAATCATATTTGAAATCATCTGACCGCTACGCCCACCAACCAACGCAGGAGTGATGTAAAAGCCAATAGAGAGAATAAAGGTTAATAAAGCACCAGCGCCAACACCAGGCATAGTCAACGGCATATACACCTTTATAAAAGCGACCATAGGCGTTGCACCCAAGGATCTGGCGGCACGAAAATAAGTGGGACTGATCCCCTTCATCACGCTGTAAAGTGGCAGAATCATGAACGGCAATAAAATGTGCACCATAGCGACAATGGTACCAAAGGTATTGTGCATCATCGCCAAACGTTCCGTGGTCAAGCCAGACCAAAGCAGCAGATCATTTATCACCCCTTGGTTTTGCAGTAACACAATCCAAGACGTCGTCCGAACCAACAATGAGGTCCAAAAAGGTAGCAACACTACGATCAACAGTAGGTTTGCCTGTTTATCTGCCAGATTCGCCAGCAGATAAGCAACAGGATATGCCATAACCAAACAGATCAAGGTAATCACCAGCGACATACCAAAGGTTTTGACAAACAAGTCAACATAGACCTGTCTCGTTTCTGGTTGGGCCGTGATCTCTCCGCTTTCACCATAGCGTAGATCAAGAGCGGCCAAGTAGTAGCTTAACGTATATGGCGAACTAAGGTTTTTCAGTGCTGCCCAGTATTGTTGTTCACTCCAACGTTGGTCTAATCTAACAATATCTTGAATAGAAGCAGGCATAGCGTTTAGCTTCGCAACCTGACGTCCTGATTTCATCATCAAACTGCGCATACCTGATACTTCGATGTTCATTCGGTTTGCCAATTTAGGTAACGTCTTGTCGTGATATCTGTCTTTCAGTTCCGCCATAAAGGTTTGCTGAACCTCTAAGCTCGGTACCCCCTGATAATCCCATTGCTTGATCGCTTGCGCCGTTTGGGGAAAGCCATTGGGCAAAGCGTGGTTGTCTACACTGCGGTACAGCATTTCGACGATTGGGAAAGCAAATGTCACCAAAATAAAACAGACTAAAGGAAGGATTAGCAAAATGGAGCGAGTCTGTTTCTGACGTTCAGCCCGCTTAAGTTGCGCCTTGAGTCCCTTGTCTGAACGGACAATTTTTCGTTGCAGCGACAGCACTGAACTTAGCCCCGTTAGTTCACGACTCATGCTGCCACCTCATGTTCAGCCGATGACGAAGCACAATCAAGCGCGTGGCAGTCAACGCTACGCCAACCAACATGATACTCTTGCCCGGGCGTAAAGGCTCTTGCTCCGCGGCTATCATTCGGAACCTTAACCACTAAATCGCCAACATCGGCGACCTCAACTACCAGACGGTGATGATCGCCATGGTAGATCACTTCGCGCAGTTGACCAGTGACAATGTTGTCACACTCCTGTGATTGTGGATCAATGATGATTTTCTCAGGTCGAATTGACAGCAGTGTCGCTTCTCCAGCGTGCGTCACTTTAACGGCTTTTGCCAAGATATGCTGTTGACCCACTCGGACTTGGCAACGTTGTCCTTCGAAACCAGAAACCATGCCTTTAATTTGGTTGTTTTCACCAATGAACTGAGCAACAAAGGCATTGCTTGGTGACTCGTACAACTCGGTTGGCGAGGCAAGTTGCTGCACCGCACCATTATTAAACACTGCAATACGATCTGACATAGTCAATGCTTCGTCTTGGTCATGGGTGACATATAAAATCGTAATTCCCAACTTTTCGTGTAGGCGTTTTATCTCGATCTGCATCTGCTCTCGCAGTTGCTTGTCTAGAGCGCCTAAAGGTTCATCCATCAAAACCAGTTTTGGTTCGAAGACCAGAGCCCTAGCCAATGCAACACGCTGTTGCTGCCCCCCAGACAACTGTTTAGGGTATCGAGTCGCAACATGTTCCAACTCAACCATCGCCAATGCGGCTTGAACCTTATGATCGATCTCAACACTGTTTAACTTGCGTACCTTAAGTGGAAAAGCGAGGTTCTCCGCAATAGTCATATGAGGAAACAGCGCATAGTTTTGAAATACCATGCCGATCTCACGCTTGTGGGGGGCGAGGTTATTAACCGGAGTACCATCAATATAGATTTCACCGCGTGTCGCGGTCTCAAAGCCCGCTAACATCATCAAGCAAGTTGTCTTACCCGATCCCGAAGGTCCTAGCATGGTGACGAACTCACCGGGCTCGATGGCGAGATTAAAGTCCTTTACGACCAGATTTTCCCCATCATAGGTTTTCTGGACATGCTGAAAGCTAACGTATTCCTTCTTTACTGCCATTGTCATTCCTTATGCACAATAAATTCGATTGCAATCCATATAGGTAAAGGGCTTAACGCCAAAATAAGCCGTTTACATAGAGAGATTTGGGGCAAGGAGCATCCTTGCCCAATAGCGGTTTTTACAGCTTGTATTTAGAGAGATCTGGACGAGTCGCAATGGCATGCTCAACTAAAGCAATTACTTGCGCACGTTCTTGACCTTGAAGCTTTTGACGTGGGGCGCGAACCTGCTCGCTACCGCGGCCACACACTTGCTCAGCCAGTTTGATGCACTGAACCAAGGTTGGAATCGTGTCTAATCTCAATAGTGGTAAGAACCAGCGGTAAATCTCGAGAGCTTCCGCGTAGCGGCCTTGACTCGCAAGCTTGTAAATAGCGACCGACTCAGCAGGGAAAGCATTAGTCAAACCAGAGATCCAGCCCGTCGCACCCAGCATCAAAGACTCAAGTGCAATATCGTCGACGCCACTGAACACGGTGAAACGATCATCGAAACGGTTGTAGAGTTCCGTGATACGACGTGTATCCGTGGTCGACTCTTTGACTGCAACAATGTTTTGGTACTCGGCCAGTTGCGCCATCATGTCGAGGGTAACGTCGACACCGTAAGCCACTGGGTTGTTGTAAATCATGATTGGCATGTCTGGCGTTGCTTGCGCCAGTGTGCGGTAGTATTCCACGGTTTCGCTTTCAGATGTGCGGTAAACCATGGCTGGCATAACCATACAGCCATCGATACCGATCTTTTTCGCATCCTGCATGTAATCGACAGCCGCAGTCGTAATTGACTCGGCAGTTCCTGCAATCAGCGGCACACGGCCCGCAACGACCTCTTGCGCCGCGGCAAGCACCTGACGCTTCTCTTCAGGATAAAGTGCACAGTTCTCACCCACAGTACCTAAACAGATAATGCCGTTTACGCCGTCATTAATTTGGTTATCAATAACGGTCTGTGTCGCATCAAGATCGATGCTTTGATCATCACGAAACTGAGTACTGACTGCTGGGTAAACACCTTTCCAATCTACGTTCATCTTTTACCTTCCATTTGTATATTGTATGCAATTTAAGTAAGCGGCCGAAACCGAAATGAGTAAGGGCTCCCCCAGAAATTTACATGGCTTGTTTTTGGGTCAACACAAACTTAACCGCAGCGAGGTCAGCCAATGCGCTACCCACCGACTTATACAGGGTTATCTCCTGCTCACTGCGTCGTCCACAGTGCTGATGACGACACAATTCGTTCAACTCAGCTTGGATCTGCTCGACGGAGAACAAGCCTTGCTTGATTGGAATAAGGAGATCCCCTGCTTCAGCTAATACGTTGATACGGCTATCAACAAACACGCTAGAACGTTCGACACTGATACTGTCACATTCACGTTTGTCGATATCATGATTACCAATCAAATCGATGTGTGTTCCCGGGTGAATCTTATTGCCATCAAAGAGCGGCAACGCCGATCCAGTAACGCAAGTAATAATGTCGATCTCGCTCAACGCCGCATCAACATCGTCAATAAACTCTACCGTAAACTGACGCTCCATCGGCAATGACTGATATTCTCGGCTGGTCAAGATCGTATCAACCGTTTGGCGCACCTTGTCCTTGTTGCGACCCCAAATCATGACTTTTTGCAGCGGGCGAACGGCTGCGTAAGCATAGGCCATATATGGAGCCAAATTACCCGTACCGCAGATCAAAAGACGCGTCGCGTTCTTACGTGCTAGATAGTCTGCGGCCAGTGCAGACGCGGCGGCTGTGCGCCAAAATGTCAAAACCTTGCCGTCCATCAATGCCAATGGCTCACCGTCATCACGACGAAAGGCCAAAATTTTCGATGCTAAGCTGTCTTTTCCATGCCTAGGGTTTTGCGGAAAATAAGTAAACGCCTTGACGGTAATGAGATCTTCGCTCCATGCAGGGAGCAGTGCAAATGCGTCGTAGCCATTCTCCTCAAGCGGCATCACTCGACGTTGCGGTATCATCGATTGTTGTTGATACGTATCACGCATCGACTCTATCAACTCGGGCATCGTCAGGCAGTCGACAATTTGCTGCGCATCTAGATTGATCATTGCTTGTTCCTTTTTTAAGGTTAGGTGCTGCCTGTGGAGAATCAGAACAACACCTAACCGTATCTAGTGGTTGATTAGTTTAGAAGCCAAGTGTTGAACTCTTCGTTTAGCTCATCGGCATAATCTGACCACCATTCATCATCAATCAAAAAGGCGGTTTGAAAGTTATTTGGCGCTGTCGGCAGACTTGCTAAAATTTTTGGGCTGATCTGCGCGGATGACGATTTACGCGTTGGGCCATAAGCAACATACTTTGCCTGCTCGGCCAGTGGTTGGGTACCTGACGAAAATTTAATGAAATCAAGCGCCTGATCAAGATTTGGACTGCCTTTTGGAATCGCCCAACCATTCATATAACCTAACTGGTGATCCCAAATGATTTTGAACGGTTGTCCTTCTTCCTCAGTCGCACTGTGGATACGACCGTTGAACGCCGAAGCCATGGTCACTTCTTTGTCCGCTAGCATTTGCGGAGGTTGCGCCCCCGTTGTCCACCACACCACTTGAGGTTTGATGCTATCTAGTTTGGCAAACGCGCGAGCTCTGCCTTCCGCGGTTTCTAACGTCTTGTAGACATCTTCGGGTTTAACACCATCAGCGATCAGAGCCCATTCTAGGTTGCCCTGTGGCATTTTTTGTAGCGCACGACGACCAGGGTAGTTCTCAAGATCAAACAGATCCGTCAGCTTTGAAGGTGCAGACTTACCTTTGAACGCATCTTCATTGATTGCCAGCACTGTAGACACAACAATGGTGTTAACAGCACACTCATGAATGGCACCTGGAATAAAGTCTTCTGAGGCTGGCGTACCATCCTCGCCTGCCGGTAGTATGCTCGGATCGACCGTCTCTAACAGACCTTCAGCACAGCCGCGTACGATGTCTGGTTTATCGAGAGAAACCAAGTCCCAACGAACATTATTGGCTTCAACCTGAGCCTTAATTTCAGCTAGGCCACCACTAAAGTCTTCAGACACTAGCTCGACACCTGTTTTTGCCGTGTAAGGTTTATGGTATGCCTCAACTTGACTCTTAGTAAACGCTCCTCCCCATGAGACGACCGTTAGTTTATCGCCAGCATTGGCAGTATTGATTGTTCCTAACAGCATTCCAGAAACCAAAAGTGCTAGTGGTGTCATTGTCTTTCTTGACATGATTTTTTGCTCCTTATTGTTGTCACATCGGGGTCATGCCCCGAAATCTGTGGACGCCTCAATACTGCTGTTAGGCATCAAAACCGAAACTCTTTGATTAACTTTTTATTAACATAATACGCATGTATATTTTATACAATATTTAATTTTAAAAATTTTTAGCAAAAGCGACTCAGCGCAAATGGTGAAATATCGAGCGAGGTTTGACTCGCGTTATTTAACTCGCAGATCAGTTCAGCAGTGATGGCGGCCTGAGTTAACCCTAAATGCTGATGCCCAAATGCCAGCAATATTTTTCCCCTCACGAGGCTATCGATAACAGGCAATGAATCCGGTAGTGAAGGACGATTCCCCACCCATTTTTCACCACAATCATCCAGCTCACCTTCTGATTTGAGTAACCCCTTGGCAAGGTCCTTTAACATACTTGCACGCTTCATATTTGGTGGTGCATCTAGGCTGGCATACTCAACGGTACCCGCTAAACGCAAGCCCTCATCCATGGGAGTCATGATGAATTTTCTGTCCGCAGAACTGACGGGGAATGGCAAAAAATTTTTCAGTTTTGGCACCATAAGATGATAGCCTCGCTCAGCTTGGAGAGGCACTTTGATACCCGTTATTTTCTTAACTAATGGGGTTGATTCCGCGCCCGTTGCAATCACGACCTTATCGAAAGAGTGGCTTTCACTTTCAGTTAACACCACCCCTAACTCACCATCAAAAAACGCATCCTCAACTTGTTCTTTCACCCAATGCCCACCAGATCGAGAAAACACACAACCCAGCTCAAGGCACATTTTATAAGGGTTTAAGCTATGTCCTGTATCGGGAAAGAAAACCCCATAATTGACGGATTCGGACAAATTAGGCACTTTGGTCTGAATCATTTTTTTATCCCATATGTCACACTTCACCCCTTGTTTTTCGAGCAATTTAACGGTTGAAGTGTAGCTGTTAAACAGGGCTTCACTTTCAAACGTGAGCAACGAACCATTCATCACAACCAAATGCTTTAGACCTACCTGCTCTAGTAGCTTAAACCAGCTTTCCATAGCCACTTGATTGAGACTAGTCAGGGCTCGCGTTGCGTGTTCAGTCGGCTGTTTTCTCGCTTTTAGTAGGAATCGAATCATCCAAGGAGAGGTTTTATGAATATCCTGAAAGCGGATCGAGACCGGACTCGTTGAGGAGAGCAACATCTTGGGAATTTGAGGCAAAAGCGTGGGTGTCGCCAGCGGGAAAACTTGCTCAGTGGCAAAGTGTCCAGCGTTACCTTTTGAACATCCTTCGCCAATCCCTCGCTTATCAAAAATGGTAACAGCTGCCCCCTCAAGTTGCAGTTTGAGTGCAATACACAAACCAATAATCCCACCGCCCACCACGGCGATTTTTTCTCCTTGCGATGATTTATTGCTCACCATTTATTTTGCTCCTTATCACGTTTCAAAAACAAAATTGTATAAAATATACTTAACATCACGATAACATCCAATCCCACCACTTCAACTAATTTCTTATTCAAGGAGCGAGAAATGAGACAGGGAACCTTCTTTTGTATCGATGCCCATACCTGTGGCAACCCAGTACGCTTAGTGGCTGGGGGAGTTCCGCCACTTGAGGGCAAAACGATGAGTGAGAAACGTCAGTTTTTCCTCAAGAACTATGACTGGATCCGTCAGGCGCTGATGTTTGAGCCACGGGGGCACGCTATGATGTCGGGTTCTGTCGTTCTTCCTCCTTGTAGCGAGAATGCCGACGCTTCAATCCTATTCATTGAAACCAGTGGCTGCCTGCCAATGTGTGGCCACGGCACGATTGGAACCGTAACCTCAGCGCTTGAGCACCGTTTAATTACACCTCGAGTTGAAGGACGCCTGATCTTAGATGTGCCTGCGGGTCAAATCGAAGTTCACTATCAACGTGATGGTGAGAAAGTCACTTCAGTGAAGATCTTTAATGTTCCAGCTTACTTAGCCCACCAAGACGTCACCGTGGAAGTAGAAGGAATGGGCGAGATCACTGTCGATGTTTGTTACGGCGGAAACTACTACGTGATCGTCGATCCGCAGGAAAACTATCGTGGACTTGAGCACTACACCTCTGACGAAATCTTGATGCTAAGTCCTAAAGTGCGTAAGGCAGTTTCACAAGCAGTGGAATGTATCCACCCAGACGATCCAACGGTCTGCGGCGTGTCCCATGTTCTCTGGACTGGCACCCCGACTCACCCCGAATCAAAGGCTAAAAATGCGGTTTTCTATGGCGAAAAAGCCCTTGATCGCTCTCCTTGCGGAACTGGTACCAGCGCACGTATGGCTCAGTGGCACGCGCGAGGTAAATTGAAGCAGGGCGAGGATTTCATACATGAAAGTATCATCGGTAGCCTGTTTACCGGCCGCATTGAAGGTGTCACTGAAGTCAACGGTCGAGTTGCGATTCTACCAAGTATTGAAGGCTGGGCTCAGGTAACGGGTCACAACACGATTTGGGTGGATGACCAAGACCCATATGCCTACGGATTTGAACTCAAATAAACGATGGAATGTTTCATCGACAAAAATAGGATTACGTTATGAGTATACTTGCCACTTTTTCTGCACTTAACCCAGCGACAGAGCAGCCTCTCGCCGGTGTTTTTCCACAACACACCCATCTGGATGTTGATTGTGCAGCGAAAGCAGCCCAAGAGATCGCTAAAAGCTATCGCCAAACCACTCCAGCCCAGCGCAGTCAGTTGCTGCAAACGATCGCAGACTACTTAGAAGCGCAGCGTGACACGATTGTCGAACGTGCGAATCTTGAGTCAGCCCTTCCGCTCGCAAGGCTTAACGGAGAGCTAAGCCGAACAACCGCACAACTACGTTTGTTCGCTGACGTAGCGGAAGGTGGTCTATGGCAAGAGGCGATCTTCGATAGTGCGAACCCAAATCGTGAGCCTGTGCCAAAAGCGGATATTCGTCGCCAAAACATCGCTATAGGCCCTGTTGCTGTATTTGGCGCATCAAACTTTCCACTGGCATTTTCAACCGCCGGGGGTGATACCGCCTCTGCGCTTGCCGCTGGTTGCCCAGTGATTGTTAAAGGCCACCCTGCCCATCCAGGCACCAGTGAAATCGTGGCAAGTTGTATTGCTAAGGCTCTGGACTCCCTTTCGATGCCACAAGCTATTTTTACCCTGCTGCAAGGCACCACTCATGAACTGGGCCAGTCGGTCGTGGTTCATCCCGCGATTAAAGCTGTCGGTTTTACCGGATCAATCCATGGTGGTCGTGCCCTATTCGACCTCGCTCAAAGCCGTCCTGAGCCTATCCCCTTTTATGGCGAACTTGGCGCATCGAATCCTGTATTTATCCTTTCAAACCGTATGGCAATGCACAGCCAGTCACTCGCGGAAGAGTACTTGCTCTCAATGAATATGGGCTGCGGTCAGTTCTGTACCAAACCAGCCGTGGTGTTTGTGACAAAAGGCGAAGCGACTGAACAGTTCATGCAGCTAGTACGCCAAGGTATTGCCAATCAGCAAGGCCAAACTATGCTCACTGGTGGCATCAAGCAGAACTATCTTGATCAAAGCGAAAAACGTGCTTTGCAAAAAGGCCTAACCCATACTCAATCTTCCCCAGAACAGGGTGTTCCCGCGATCCTGTTTGAGACGACCAGCCTCGACTGGCGTAATAACCCACAATGGCAAGAAGAGATCTTTGGCCCACAGTCTATCGTCGTGGTGTGTGATGACGAACAAGACATGCTGGCGTTAAGTCAATCTCTGGACGGTAGCCTGACGGCCACGATTCACGCCGAAAAGGAAGACTATCAGAGTGCCGAGCGCCTAATCTGCGAACTTGAAGAGATTGCAGGTCGTATCGTGTTTAATGGCTGGCCAACTGGTGTTGAAGTCAGTTATGCCATGGTGCATGGCGGCCCTTACCCAGCATCTACTATGCCGGCAAGTACCTCTGTCGGTGCAGAAGCCATCAAACGCTGGTTGAGACCAGTAGCTTACCAGTCTGTCCCTGAAGCGTTGCTGCCAGAGGCATTGAAAACCGCCAACCCACTCAATGTTCGTCGCAGTATTGATGGCCAGTCTGCTTAAAAAGCCAGCGACAAAACCAACCTCATTACAGGTTGGTTTTCGTCTATTTTGTCCTAACCCGACCCGCCAAATACATTGAATTTTAAGAACTGATTAGCAACAGATGTCTTTAGAATGCCACTAGTTTCTTAATCTGCTGTGATACTATTCCACTCTACAAGCAAATCTGCCAATAAGACCGATAATTGGCGTGTTTGATTTTAGTTCAGTCACTATCGTTAAAATCTAAAACTTGATTAAGGTGTACAAGTGGAAAATAGAGTTGTGAAAGCGTCCAAACTATTAGGGTTGGGTATCGTGCTTTACCCGATAACATACTCGTTGCTTAATTTTTTTCTGCCAATCCTTATTGGAGTAACAGGTGGTGAAGATCTCTTGCTAATCAATTTATTAGAAGTCATCATCTGGTTCATGTTACCGATTTTTTCTGTCTTCTACTTGCTGGCTTTTCATCAGTTGTCCAGAATGCTCAGAGGTTGGCAAAAACTGCTCGGCTACACTACAATTTCGTTGGCCGTTGTGGCTGAAATCGTTTTACCATTTATTGATCGTGGCTTAGTGAGTAGCTCAATCTCGTTTTTTGCTCATGTGGGCGAGCTGATTGTGCTGAGTGGTTGCTTATTCTTAATTAGCAACCAGATTAAGCAGCATATTGAACGTAATCAAAGCCTATCAAGCCGCACTCATCATAGTGATGATAGCGACTCTGGATTAGTTTGTTGAACTTTTAAGGCGTTTATGACTCCAATTTTCGCGCTCAGTATTGTTAGATATTTTGAAGGTTAAAATGAAAAAGAGCTTATTGTTGATTGGCTTGTTGAGTACAAGTTTAGGTGTTTCCGCAGCTACATTGGAGGAGTGTACTAAGCTGCTTCCGGATGGGTATGAGTACACTGTCGATATCACATTTAACGTGGATAAAACCAAGTCAGAACCCGTTGTTACTGGAAGCTTTGGCGTCACCGGTGGGACAGATACACCTGAGAACTTTGATATCAGTGCTTTTGTTGAATGCGCTGGTCCAATCCTTAAAAACGTCAATTCCGAAACCGAAAAATAAAGCCCGTTTTTACTCTATCGAAGAAGGGTTCAGAGTCCTTGACCTTGAACCCTTTTAACTTTTATTTCAATGCAGCTAGCATAACCTCTGCCGTGCTCACTTCAAACTGCTTAGGCTGTTCAACATTAAGTGCAGTAACGATACCGTTGTCAATCAACATAGAATAACGCTTCGAACGCACACCACCGAATCCCGCAGTATCCATTTCTAGACCAAGCGCTTTAGTAAAGCTCGCATCACCATCACCTAACATCATGATCTCTGAAGCATTTTGCGCCTCGCCCCACGCATTCATTACAAATGCATCGTTTACCGAAACACAAGCGATAACATCGACTCCCGCCGCCTTTATCTCATCCGCCAAAACAACATAACCAGGTAGATGAGATTCTGAGCAAGTTGGCGTAAATGCTCCTGGTACCGCAAACAAAACAACACGTTTATTGGCAAACAGTTCATTAGTGTTGTGCGTAACCATACCTTGTTCATTTAGCTCACTTAGCGTTGCTGATGGCAGTGCCTGACCTTTTTCAATCATTTCGACTTTCCTTGTTGGATTAGTTTGTAACAGTGTATCGGCTTATGCTAAAACAGACCACCTACTAGAATTAGGGGCTTTAAGAAGGTTTGAAGGAGAAATAGTTTGGTTTACGGATACGGTGCAAAAGAGACAAAGGCCTTCTGTTGCAACTGCAAGGAAGTCACTGTCCATCGGTATCATAATTTTTCAAAGGCTGAACCCGATACCGAGGTTAGGGGCTTTATCTCTGGTTTCTTTGCTGCTATCGCCCAGTCACTGATGGAAGGCGAAGCGACGGGCGACTACAAATGTAAGGTGTGCGGTACCTATCTTAGTACGCCCGATTACCTTGATTAGCGACTAGATTGACCGTCTAAGCCGCCGATTGATGACGAACGAGTTTTGCCTTGGCGGTCTAACAATCAATTTTCGACAAACATATGGTTGGCTTTGGTTACTCCGCGATCGTAAGTGCAGAACGTATCGGTCGCCGCTTCTGTTTTACTGTGAATCTTTATGTTGGTGATAACTTCAACCGCACCTGCGTCATAGCAGGCTTGCTGAGCATTTTTGACGATCTCTAGCAACCTATTGAGCTCACCTTTCATGGTGGTTTCCATTGCACTCACTTGAAAAGGCACACCTGATGCTTTGACGACTGCAATCGCCTTATCAACAACTTCAAAGTTGTTACCCTCTTTAACTCTTGGAATGACTTGAAAAGCCAACATAACTTCATTCAGCAGTGGTTTTAGAGATGACATCACTATTTTCTCATTGTTTGTCTTGAATTGAATAAAGGCATACTACCACGCTTAAATCAGCCAACAACCATTGTTCGTCATTGCGAGGACACGCCAGTTATTATCCTTATCAATAAAAGGATATCCCCCCAATGACTTGCTTATTCTGTGAACAAAGCTCACAGCAGGATCCGCCAACTGTTGACCCATCCCCCAAAAAAGCGCCGTTATACGCGTCGAAAGTCGCTTTGCCTCACGCAAATGGTATATTGAATAAAATATTGAAAGTGAAAGATTGGAGACTCGGATGTCGCAAAAACCTGTTTTTAAAACGCGAACCCAGTTAGTGGAAGAAGCTATCCGCACTAAAATCCTTAAAGGCGAATTGAAAACTGGTCAGCCATTGCGCCAAGATGCGCTGGCTAAAGAATTTAATGTCAGTCGAATTCCTGTACGCGAAGCACTAATGCAGCTAGAAGCTCAGGGGTTAGTCAGCTTTGAAGCGCACAAAGGGGCAACCGTTACAGAGCTATCACCAGATAAAATTGATGAACTTTTTGAGCTTCGTGCGGTAGTCGAGTGCCATATTTTAGAACGCGCTATTCAAAACATGACAGATGAAGATCTCGCGCGCGCGAATGAGATTCGCGAACGCTTTGATGAGATGGTTACCCGTGGCGATCAGGTTGAAGAATGGAGCAACTACAACTATGAGTTGCACAAGGCACTCTATGCGCCGGCAAATATGCCAGAAACCATGGATGTCATTTACAACCTCAACACTAAGTGCGACCGCTATATTCGCATGCAGCTATTGTTTACAGAGGGGACAGCCAAAGCTGATAACGAGCACAAAGCGTTGGTTGAGATGTGCCAAAACCGAGATATTGATGGCGCTAAATACATGCTGAAAAAGCACATTCTTGAAGCGGGAGCGGCTATCCGAGATCTGCTTTTAGAACGTAATAGCTCTCAATAAGGTAAACAAACGCAATGCATCTAGGGCCAGAGTTTCTGCTTGCCGCTATTCGGCAAAAAATAAAAGATGAAGGTTTATGCTATAGCGCGTTGTCGGACAAAACCGGCATCCCGCTATCGACCATAAAGCGACACCTGCATAACCCGTCTCTCGGCCTTGATAAAATATTGCTCTATACCACCCATCTCAATACGGACCTGCAAGAACTGTCTGCAATAGCGATTCAGATCCAACGTGACAATGAGCAGTTTTTATCTGACGAACAGAACGCGCTCTTTGTCGAATATCCCTATCTGCTAGATTTTATCTACCTGATCACCTCATGCAATAAGACACCGCAGGAGATAGCCGAGGACTATCAGTTGTCCGATTCGAGTGTGCGGTTCTATCTCAGCATTGCTGAAGTTCTCGGTTATATCGAAAACCTTGGTGAGAAGATTTTTTATCGATCAGGTCGCCGCTTTATCATGGAAGAAGGAACGGCTCTCGACACTCTGTTTAAACGACGTTTTGAACGGGTGTCTATGGCACATAAGACCCTATCTCAGGTGTGTCAGGCTCGTGTTCGTTTAACCATGGAACAGCGTTTACAGCTTGAACAGGACGTCGATCAAAAGATAGGTGAAATGCACGCCGCAAACTGCGCCACAGGCACGGGTGAGTTAACCAACGTACTGATGCGAAATACTCCAGGGGAGCAGATTTTCTTTTCTGATGGCTTACCCGAAATCAGTGGAGAGCTGCTGAAGGAGGTCTCAGCCCGTTTCCGCCGCTAGCCAGCATCACAGCCTACAATTTGATGCTGTGATCTATCACCAATTCCCACCAAACTTAGTGGTTAGATTTTGTACAGTCTCAAATTTTAAGACCATCAGTCTCTGAATCTGCCACCTTGTTACAAGCATGTTAATTAATGTTTGTTGGATAATTTTATACAATATACATTCCTCATATCCCTTTGGTAATGAGGGGTTGTCCCCATGCCGTTTGCGGGCTAACTCTCTGACACCAACTGGTCACTCCGATAAGGACATAATGAGGACGCTATGAAAGCAAAAAAACTAATCGCACTGAGTACCATCGCTGCGGCATTATTTGCCGGTCACTCTATAGCCAAGCCCTACCCTGCAGGCACTCAACTGGCAGACAAGCAAGAGATCGTTTTGAACAACGGAGCTGAAGTCACCTCCATTGACCCAGCCAAGCAAGCTGCTGAGCCAGCATTCAACCTAGGTCGCGATCTGTTTGAAGGTCTAACAATCCAAGATAAACAGGGCAAAACGATTCCAGGAATTGCAATGAGCTGGCAGGTCAATGAAAACAACACGGTTTACACCTTCAACCTACGTCAGTCTCAGTGGTCGAATGGCGATCCACTCACCGCGCACGATTTTGTTTACAGCTGGAAGCGTCTTATCGATCCAGAAACAGCCTCTCCATACGCTTGGTTTGCCGCCATCCCTGGTATCAGAAACTCGAACAAAATTATGAAGGGTGAAGCCTCTGCTGACACTCTTGGCGTACGTGCTGTAGATGATTACACCTTCGAAGTCACGCTCGAAAAACCTGTACCGTTCTTCATCAAGCTGCTCAGCCATCCTGTACTTGCACCTGTGCACCAAGCCACAGTCGAGAAATATGGCAGCGCTTGGACACAACCACAAAACATCGTCACCAACGGAGCCTTCACTGTGTCTAACTGGAAGGTAAACGAGAAAATGGTGATGGTGAAAAACGATAAGTACTGGGACGCAGACAATGTCGTTTTAAAACAGATCACCTGGCTACCGATTGGCGATGCCAACGTCGCACTAAATCGCTATCTGGCAGGGGAAATCGATCAAGCTCTATCAATTCCCGCGGCACAAAAGAACAAGCTGCTTAAACAGTTCCCTGAGCAAGTGGCAGACACCAGCGCATCATTGGGTTCCACCTTCTACTACCTAAATACTGAGAGTGGGCCAACCAAAGATCTTCGTGTCCGTCAGGCGCTATCTTACGCTATTGATCGCAACATCATCACTAAAGCGATAGTAAAAAACGGTGGCATTCCGATGTTTACTCTGGTTCCACCGCAGACCGATGGTTTCAAAACCCACACTCCAGAATACGCAACGTGGAATCAATCGCAACGTGATGCAAAAGCGAAGGCCTTGCTTAAAGAAGCAGGTTACGACAGCAGCAATCCTCTCAAACTGACCTTTACCATCCCTACCTTCTCCAATGACGTTAAGATGGCAACCGCGATGGTTGGGATGTGGAAAAGCAAACTCGGCGCTCAAGTCGAAATCAAGCAACTCGAGCCGAAAGTCTTCTATGCACTGAAAGATCCTGGCAATGTCAGTCGCGGTGGCTGGACGGCAGACTACAACGAAGCGTCAACTTGGTTAGATATCTTTGTCTCTAGCGGTGAATATAATGATTCAAAATACAATAACCCTGAGTATGACCGTTTAATGGCGGAATCTAAGAGCCTCAGCGATCCTTCTCAAGAGTACATTGCTGCAGAGAAATTGCTTATCGAGGATATGGCCATTATCCCAATGTACCGCAATGGTAATGACCAATACCTCATCAAAGAGTATGTCGGCGGCTACGAACGTACTAACCCTGAATCTTCATACTATCGCAAGAATGTTTACGTAAGAGCCCACTAATCGGGACGGTTTGCCCGCACCTAGCGATGTCCTCGTAGGTGGCGGGCTTTTTTCTAACGAAAGGATGCGTCATGTTGTTGTATATTCTTCGTCGCTTGCTTATCGCAGTGCCAACCCTGTTGTTCATCGCACTGGTCTCGTTTTGGTTGATGCATATTGCGCCCGGTGGCCCATTCGATATGGAACGACCAATGCCAGAAATAGTTCGCGCCAATATCGAGGCTAAGTTCCACCTCAATGAACCATTTATCATTCAGTTTTTCATTTATATCGGCAATTTTATTCAGGGTGATTTAGGCCCTAGTTTCGTTTACCAAGACTTCACGGTCACCGAACTTGTGGCTCAATCATGGCCGGTGTCGGCCGTACTCGGCGTGATCTCTTTTTCCATTTCCGTTCCACTCGGTATGCTGCTCGGCACCATTGCCGCGCTAAACAGAAACGGCAAGCTCGACTATCTTTTGATGTCACTTTCAATGACGGGGGTGGTCATTCCTGCTTTTGTCCTCGCGCCTATATTGGTGACGCTATTTTCCGTTCATCTTGGCTGGCTCCCGGCTGGTGGATGGGAAGGGGGGCAACTCTCATTCCTTGTATTGCCCGTGTTGAGCTTAGCGATTGGCTCCGTTGCCAGTATTGCGAGGGTAATGCGTGGCGCAATGATTGAAACACTAAATCAACCCTATATCCGCACCGCTAAAGCCAAAGGATTATCAACCCGTTATATCCTGATTCATCACGCGATGCGCCCTTCTCTGATCCCGATCATCGCTATGCTTGGTCCTAGCTTTGTCGCGGTAGTGACTGGATCAGTGATTATCGACATCTTCTTCAGTACTGGGGGAATGGGTCAGCATTTCGTCTCTGGTGCACTCAACCGAGACTATGGATTAGTGATGGGGATTACGCTGATTGTCGCATCGCTCACCATCTTCTTTAACTTGGTGGTCGATGTTCTATACACCATTATCGACCCCCGCATTCGTGTCTAGGAGGTAACGAATGTTAACCAAACGCATTGATGCCAAGGAGCTGGCAGACCAAATGAGCTCTCACGTTGAAGCCGTCGAAGGCCGTAGCCTTTGGCAAGATGCTTGGACACGATTTCGAAAGAACCGCGCGGCGATGACCTCCATCTATGTGCTCTTTTTTATCGTCTTGTGCATCGCCTTTGGCCCCAAGTTGGCCGCTTTTGGTCACGATGAAATTGACTGGAATGTGGTGGCGGATCCCTACGAACTCGGTAAGCCATCGATCGAATCTGGTCACTACTTTGGCACAGATGATCTTGGTCAAGATATTTTCGCTCGCACGATGCAAGGCGGCAGACTCTCAATCATGGTTGGATTTATGGGTGCATTAGTCGCCGTTGTGATTGGTACGGCGTGGGGCGCGATATCTGGCTACCTTGGCGGTATGGTCGATAGCACCATGATGCGCATTATCGAGGTGCTCGATTCGGTGCCATTTATGTTCCTGGTTATTCTGTTTGTTACTCTGTTTGGCAACAATATCTATCTGATTTTTATTGTCATCGGTATGGTTTCTTGGCTCGGTATCGCCCGAGTCGTCAGAGGCGTCACCTTCAGCATCAAAAAACGCGAGTTTATCGAAGCGGCACACTCCATCGGCGTGTCGAGATTGACGATAGTCCGTCGCCATATCCTACCAAACGTACTCGGCATTGTGATGGTCTATTCATCCTTGATGGTACCGGGCTTTATCATGTTTGAGTCGTTCCTGAGCTTCTTGGGGCTCGGCGTTCAGCCACCTGATACCAGTTGGGGCATTCTGATTGCCGAAGGGGCTAAGACCATTGATGTCGCACTGTGGCAATTGGTATTTCCCTCAATATTCCTCGTCGCGACTCTGTTCTGCTTTAACTTTATTGGTGACGGGCTTCGTGATGCCCTCGACCCAAAAGATCGCTAAGGAGCGGTAATGACTATTCTATCGATCAAAAATATGAATGTTCGCTTCAGCACGCCTGATGGCTTGGTGCAAGCGGTCAGTGATCTCTCCTATTCCATCAATAGAGGGGAAACCCTTGGCATCGTTGGTGAATCGGGGTCAGGCAAGAGCCAGTCCGTCTTTGCTTTGATGGGGCTCACTGCCGACAACGGTGTGGTCAGCGGAGAAGCCAACTTCCATGGCGAAAACTTACTGACCATGTCGAAAAAGCAGCTTAATCATATTCGCGCTGAAAAGATTGGTATGATCTTTCAAGACCCAATGACGTCGCTCAATCCGTTCATGAAAGTTGGTAAACAGCTTGCTGAAGTGCTGATGATTCATAAAGGAATGTCGCGCAAAGAAGCAGACCAAGAAGCCATTGCCATGCTAGATGCAGTGCGTATTCCTTCTGCCGCGACTCGTATGTCTCAGTTTCCCCATGAGATGTCCGGAGGCATGCGCCAGCGAGTGATGATTGCCATGGCACTGCTGTGTAAACCCGAACTGCTGATTGCTGACGAACCGACAACCGCGCTAGACGTCACGGTTCAAGCCCAAATTCTCACTCTACTGCGTGAACTACAGGTCGAATTTAATACGGCTATTTTGCTTATTACGCATGATATGGGGGTCGTCGCAGAGATGTGCGACCGCGTATTGGTCATGTACGGGGGAAGAAAAATGGAACAGGCAGATACGGACTCGCTATTCCATTCACCTAGCCACCCATACACTCAAGGCTTGCTCAAAGCGATTCCATCCATCACTGAGGATATGGATCGCTTGCCGACCATTCCTGGCTTTGTTGCTCAATTCGGTTGGAAGACATGGCAGCCCAAGATTGTTCGGTCATTAAGCAATATACTGAGTTTCAG
>NZ_JBNJOJ010000004.1:0-181285 GCF_050113655.1 Vibrio sp. TRT 29B02 | reverse complement strand
GCGAGAAGCGAGAAGCGAGAAGCGAGAAGCGAGAAGCGAGAAGCGAGAAGCGAGAAGCGAGAAGCGAGAAGCGAGAAAATCTTGGAAGGGTTGACAGTGTGCGTCAACCTTTTTCTTTTAAATTCATACAATTAAGCTTAAATCTCATCCAGCTTTGCCTGCAACTTTCGACTCGCTCATCACAAGCTCCTCTCGAAGGGCGCAGCCCGATCTCGACGCGAAGCGTTCTAGATTCTCGCAGGGCGAAGCCCCTCTGTTTAAAGCTCATCAAACGCTTCAATCGCTTCGCTAAGCTTTTTAACCCCATGAATCTGCATTCCAGCAATACCACCTTTGGGCATATTTGCCGCAGGCACTATCGCTCGCTTAAAGCCGTGTTTAAAGGCTTCGTTAAGTCGCTCTTGACCACTGGGAACAGGGCGAATCTCACCAGCCAATCCAACTTCTCCAAACACCACCACATCCTTAGGCAATGGTCGATCACGGAAGCTAGAGAGTAATGCCATCACTAACGCTAAATCGGCACTGGTTTCTGTCACTTTTACCCCGCCGACGACATTGACGAAAACATCTTGATCCGCCATCTGTAGACCACCATGCTTGTGCAGCACTGCAAGTAAAAGCGATAAACGATTCTGTTCGAGACCAACAGCAACACGACGTGGATTGGCCAACTGTGAATAATCAACCAACGCCTGTATCTCTACAAGAAGTGGGCGTGTTCCTTCCCAAACAACCATCACCGAGCTGCCTGACGTCTCTTCCTCGCCGCGAGAAAGGAAGATTGCAGATGGATTGCTCACCTCTTTTAAGCCTTGACCCGTCATAGCGAAGACCCCCAACTCATTCACCGCACCAAAACGGTTTTTATGGCTGCGTAAAGTACGAAAACGACTGTCTGCCCCGCCATCGAGCAATACGGAGCAGTCAATGATATGTTCCAATACTTTTGGCCCCGCCAACGTACCATCTTTGGTAACATGACCAACGATAAATACCGCGACATTGTTTTGTTTAGCGTACCGTGTGAGCGCAGTAGCAGACTCTCGTACCTGAGCCACACTACCTGGTGAAGATTGAACATCTGATACATGCATAACTTGAATAGAGTCAATCACCATAATTTTGGGCTGCTCTTTTTCAGCGATCTGACAAATTCGGTCAACATTGGTCTCCGAAAGCATTTTTAGATTATCTTTCGGCAGACCTAACCGAGAAGCGCGCATCGCGACCTGTTGCAGTGACTCTTCACCAGTCACATATAAGGTCGGCATTTGTGATGCCAAATAGCACATAGTTTGTAGTAGCAGTGTGGATTTACCAGCCCCCGGATTACCACCGATAAGGATCGCAGCCCCAGGAACGACACCGCCACCCAGAACTCGATCGAGTTCTTTAAAGCCGCTCGTAAAACGAGGGACTTCTTGCAGATCGATCTCTGACAGTGTCTGAACTTTGGTTTCCGTAGTTGAACCTGCATATCCCGATAGACGTTCGTTACGAGCAACACTTGGAGATGCTGCCAATCGGACTTCACTGATAGTGTTCCACGCGCCACAGGCGTTGCACTGTCCTTGCCAACGTGGGAAATCTGCACCGCAGTCATTACATACGTACGCTGTTTTCGCTTTTGCCATGTAACCTCAGGTCTTAAATTATGTATTTGTGACATAAACTACGACGGAAGTAGCTTATATCATCTTCTCTACTTGATTCGCAGTAACATATCACTAAAGATCTTTATATCAAGGCCGATATGAAATGAGTAAGGGATACTCTAACAAAAAATATGCAGCAGCCAGAAATACTCTCTCTCGCGGAACGTCTAATTCCCGTTTATCACTCAGAAGACTTCGATTATCTTCTCGGTCAAATGACAGAGGGGGATCCTCCTTCCGTTAAGATCCTAGTAAAAATGGAGCTTAACCGTGTTATGGCGCCTTGCACTAAACCCATCGATTTACGCGGACGAGTCAAGGGAGAGTGTCGCGAATACGAACTCGATGGTCTCAAGCACTGGTTAGATGATGTCGCTTTCAACGCCTATCATAAGAACACCCGTAAATTTGGTGGGTATACTGAGGGTGTTTGGGAAGCGCTATGTAACACCCATAATAATTTCCGCGTCATGCAAAAGCGTGGCAAGCCCCTAGGCACTGAAGTCAGCATAGAAACGAATGGCATCAACGTCGAAGCAATCACGTTAGGCTATGATCTTAAGCGTAAAGAGAACCGCCTAAAACTGTCTTCTCAAATAGAACTCAAGTTGGCCAATAGACAAGTGGTCCACGCGGTCACCATCGATCTCTCACCTTCAGGCGCTAAATTTAAAGTCCCTTCCGCGTTTGATTACAAACTCGGTGAAGTGATCGATGTTCGTCTAGTAGAACTGAGCAAAAATGTCGACATTGGTGGTATTGATTCCGTGATCCCATATCGCATTGTTGGGATTGATGAGTCATACGAAAACGATGCGGTTAAGTTCCTTCGCCTACTAAAGCTTGATACGTCAAACATCATTGAACAAGTTATCGACTACGTAGTGAAAAGTGACACGCAGAAAGCTCGTCATGACAATCAGGACAAGATTATCCGTGCTCGTTCACGAGGTTTCGAGCACACCTATTTAAAACACACTTGCAACTTACCTGTCTTTTTTAGCGGCAATGAGCTTAAGCTCGTACTGATGACGGAAAATAATCAGCCTATCTGGCAGTACTGGCATGACGAGCGCAATCAACAGACACTAAGCAGCCTTTTTCATGAACAGCGTATGACGCAGCTAACGGCTGAAGGCATGAGAGGCAGTAACAATGTACTTTACTCGTTCACTCATGAGCATAAAGATAAAACCCTCTTCTTCTCAATGATGATGCCGGAAGCGACTCGCGAATTGCGTCAGTTGTTTTGGCATATTGGAGCCAAAAAGGAGAGCTGGAAGGCATTCCGCCTGTCTGTGTTTGAGTTGTCTGAAGCAGAAAAACAAACACTGGCAAACCACTCCAGTGAGTTGGAAACAGAGTCTTTGACTCACTGCGGTATCTTACAAGAGATCGCCGACGAAAGTAGCCGACAGGACTACCTGCTAACGGATAAACCTCAGCTCGCAAGCAACGAGCTCAATCGTTTTCGACATGCTCGAAACCCTGAAAGCAATCCTGCTTGTGTTTACTTTGATGCAAAATCTCGACGCAGAGAACCTAGGTATCAGTTCCGTTCCCCTATTACGCTTTCACATCCCAGTGGTCAAAGTATTGAAGGCGTCAGTGTCGATATTTCCAAACACGGTATGAGCATCGCATTAACACAGCCGTGCAGCTTAAAAGCCGGGGATACTTGTACGATTAACTTTAAAGAACTTCAGCTTTACGACAAGAAGCTGCCTTTGGATGTGGTGCCATACACCATTATTCGTGTCAGCCCAGGTGAAAAAACGCTCCAACTTGCCATCATTGAAGATAGCCAGATGATGCGGACTATTACCTTTTTCGGCAAGTTAATCGAACACAACCAAGATAAACTCATCGCTAAAAAAGAGTTGCTCCCAAGTAATGAGCTATTGGAAGGTTTACACAACATCCTGCTCGATAAGATGGTCAGCACGCCTCTCTACGTAGAGAAGAAAGGGGGCAGTCTCAGACCTAAAGCGATTGGAGTGAACTATCCACTCAAGTCTTATCTCGCAATCTTAGCGAAACTAGGCGATGAAAAGAGCTTCTCCTTAGCACCAATCTATAAGGGACGGACCAATACGCTGCTAGCACAACCCATGAAGCGTATCGAGGGTGCAGAGCCTCAATACCACGAACTCTACCTAGCGACAGTCAAGTTCGGCACTCGAATCCAATCTGTCGAATCAAAGCTGAGCAGTGAATTTGCCAATATCAAAGAACGCATTATGTTTATCAAAAAGTCACAAGCGATGGGTGAGTTTTATGCCATCCGTATTTGTGGTGCCCCTGTATTTGATCCGATAACAGCTTTAGTGCGCAAAGACTTAAACGAGCTGGCTCAAGTCAGCATGCATCAAGCTCGAAGCTTAGAAAAAGAGATGCATAGTATTGTTGGCTACGGTGAACTTATCGACATCACTGAAGAAGTCTTAATCCGACTGGAGTTAACTCGATAAAAAAGCGAGACAATGTCTCGCTTTTCTTTAAGGTTGAGGCTTAAAGCTAACCCGTTTCTGCTTAACTAGGATTGCAGATAGAATGCAGATTATGCCGCCCAGCCCAGCGTAACGCACGGCACTTCTTGCTTGCTGCTCTACCTTAGGTTTAGCGTGATAAGCAACACCCAATCCAGCCGTTTCCATCATCACTAGATCATTAGCGCCGTCACCAACCGCTATCGTATTGTGCGCTTCAATATCATACTGCTCAGCTAATTCGAGTAGGATGTCAGCCTTCGTCTGTGCAGATACCACGTCACCAACGACCTTACCGGTTAGCTTGCCGTCGACAATCTCTAGTTGATTTGACTGTGCATGGTCTAGCTCAAGGCGCTGCTGAAGGTGATCGGAAAAGTAGGTAAAGCCACCGGATGCGATAGCTGTCTTCCAACCATACTGCTTTAGTGTACCGATCAGTTCAGGCAAATCAGGCATTAAAGGGAGTGTTTGGCGTACCTCAGACAATATAGATTCATCTGCGCCCTCAAGTTTGGCAACGCGCTGACGCAAGCTCTGCTCAAAATCGAGCTCGCCTTGCATTGCACGTTCGGTCACTTCTGCCACTTCCTCGCCAACACCTGCTAGCTTAGCGATCTCATCGATACACTCAATCTGAATTGCCGTTGAGTCCATATCGAGTACCACCAAACCCGGCTTAGTCAAATCGGGCATATCATGCAGAGCGGAATAGTCTAATTTCAGAGCTTGTAAAATTTCCTCATGCTCTGCGGTGAGCTCCCCTGCCATTAATGCAACTTCGTAGTTTCCAACTTTCCATACATCAACAACGGCATTGTTATAGCCGACGAAGAAATCAATATCATTAAACTGATCTGGGCATAGATAGTCAGCAAAAACGACCCATCCAGCTTTCGCCTTGTCAAATTGCGTTGCTAGTCGGGTTTCAGGTAAGCGGTTAATTAAAGGGGTATGTTTACGAATAGAGAGAGTCTTCAACGTGTCCATGTTTGCAATTCCTATAAAATCTCCCATCACGTTAACCTATTGCAATTTGGATGCGCAAGTCTCAATATGCTCTAAAGTACAATTAAGCTCGATTTAGGTGAAAAATGGACACCTCCCTATTCTCATTTCGAATGGCCATGAAGGTGCTAGGAATTGTCTCCTTAATTGCGATGGTGGCGTCTATCGCGATCAACAGCGTCAAAATAACCAAGGGCAATGAACAGATTCAGGCTAATCAGTTAGAAACGCTAACCAATATTCTGATTTCACAGGCTTCACTTTCCGCTAGCGATATGATCGTTAATCAGGATCAAGAGCGCCTACTGAGACTGACCAATCAGCTGGCTAAAGACAATCTGGTTGTTGATGCAACCATTTATGATGCTGAGGGTGTAAAGCTAGCAGCCAGCGATCAAGCTAAATCAGTGCGCGAAATGCTTGGTCTTGATACCCCTCTGGAAACCGCACGTATCGGTAAACAGCAGCTCGTTGAGCCGGTTTTACATGACGGCTCTGTGATCGGTTTTGTGCGTATCACCTTCGAAACTGGCAAGCTGACCGCTTTCTCTGACCACTACTACCGAAAGAGTGATCGATACATGTATACCATGGTCGGACTCAGTTTTATCGCTGGTCTTCTATTAACACTGATCGTGCGACGTAAGCCTAACAAACACAAAGGCGAGAATTTGTTGTTGAAGGATATGTAAGCGAGAAAAATTTTTAAGGGCTGACACACCATGTCAACCCTTTTCTTTTAAAATCAGATAATTAGACTATAAGATTAGCCAGCACTGCCTGCAACTTTCGACTCGCTCATCACAAGCTCCTCTCGAAGGACGAAGTCCGATCTAGAAGCGTAGCGTTCTAAGTTCTCGCAGGGCGCAGCCCGCTCTTAATTACTCTGCGTCACCTAGTAGCACTGAATCCAACGCAATGATCATCATATCGTTGAAAGTCGTCTGACGCTCATCTGAAGTCGTTTGCTCACCCGTCTTGATATGGTCAGAAACAGTACAGATGGTTAGCGCTTTCGCGCCGTACTCAGCACATACGCCGTAGATACCAGCGGCTTCCATCTCAACACCTACGATGCCGTACTTGTCCATAACATCGAACATTTCAGGATCTGGCGTGTAGAAGAGTTCTGCCGAAAATAGGTTACCTACTTTTACTTCAATGCCACGAGCTTTCGCTGCATCTTCAGCTGCACGAACCATCTTGTAATCAGCGATTGCAGCAAAGTCATGACCTTTGAAACGGATACGGTTCACTTTCGAGTCAGTACACGCGCCCATACCGATAACAACGTCGCGAACTTTAATGTCTTCGCTTACTGCACCACAGCTGCCTACGCGAATAATTTTTTTCACGCCGAAATCTTTGATAAGTTCCGTCGCGTAGATCGAGCATGATGGGATACCCATACCGTGACCCATTACTGATACTTTACGGCCCTTGTAAGTGCCCGTGAAGCCGTACATGTTTCGTACGTCACATACCTGTACAACATCTTCCAAGAAGGTTTCTGCAATGTATTTAGCACGTAGCGGGTCACCCGGCATTAGAACAACATCTGCGAATGCACCCATTTCTGCGTTGATATGTGGAGTTGCCATGATTCAATTTCCTTAGTTAGAAATGACAAAATAATAGAGGGACTAGCCCTCTATTTTTCAATTAAACTGCTTGGATTACAGGAAGTTTTTACCGTAATCCATTGGCGAAATACCAAAGTGACTCGCCAGTGTCTGACCGATGTCAGCGAATGTGTCACGTAGACCAAGAGAGCCCGCTGGAACTTTTGGACCGTAAACAATCACTGGAATGTGTTCACGAGTGTGGTCAGTACCTGGCCAAGTTGGGTCACAACCGTGGTCAGCCGTCAGGATAAGAACATCATCTTGCTCCATTAACTCTAGTACTTCGTTGATTCGTCCATCGAAATATTCTAGTGCGGCTGCATAACCCGCCACATCACGACGGTGACCGTATGCAGAGTCAAAGTCTACAAAGTTAGTGAACACGATAGTGTTGTCGCCAGCGTCTTTGATTTGCTCAAGAGTCGCTTCGAACAGCGCTGGGATACCTGTTGCTTTCACTTTCTTGGTGATGCCGCAGTTAGCGTAGATATCAGCAATCTTACCGATTGAAACAACATTGCCTTGCTTCTCTTCTACCAGTTTTTGTAGAACAGTGGCTGAAGGTGGTTCAACTGACAAATCGCGACGGTTACCAGTACGCTCAAACTGACCTTTACCAGGGCCAATGAAAGGACGAGCGATAACGCGGCCAATGTTGTAATCTTCCAGCTCTTCACGCGCAATTTGGCACAGTTCAAGTAGGCGGTCTAAACCAAATGTCTCTTCATGACACGCAATTTGAAATACTGAGTCAGCCGAAGTATAGAAGATCGGTTGACCTGTTTTCATGTGCTCTTCACCAAGATCATCAAGAACTTGTGTTCCTGATGCGTGGCAGTTACCTAAGAAACCATCTAAGCCTGCACGCTCAAGGATTCGGTCCGTCAGTTCTTTAGGGAAACTGTTTTGTTTATCTGTGAAGTAACCCCAGTCGAAAAGTACAGGCACACCTGCAATTTCCCAGTGACCAGATGGCGTGTCTTTGCCTGAAGATAGCTCGGCAGCATGGCCGTAAGCGCCAATGATTTCTGCATCAGCGTCAAGGCCCGGAGCAAAACTACCTGTCGACTCTTTATGAGCCATCGCAAGACCAAGTTTAGACAAGTTTGGTAGACGAAGAGGACCACTACGCTCTGCGTTATCCGCTAAACCTTTCTCACACTGCTCTGCAATATGACCTAAGGTGTCAGAACCGACATCACCAAAGTCTTTTGCATCTGCAGTTGCACCGATGCCAAATGAGTCTAGGACTAAAATAAATGCTCTTTTCATTGCTCTTTCCTTAGGCCCACTCAACTTTGACTATTTGTGGTGCAAGCAGGCCTTTGTGTAATTTAATTAAACGTCTTCCGCGCGAATCTGGCAGTAAACTTCTGGCGTTGCAATGTACTCACCGCCAATCGTAATTGCTTTCTTCAGCGCATCTGCCGCTTCCTGCCATTGCTCTTCACTACGTGCGTGAATAACAGCGAGAGGTTTATCATTCGAAGCTTGTTCGCCTAAACGAATAAAATGATCGAAACCGACAGCATAATCAATCGTATCAGTTGCAACTCGGCGTCCACCGCCCATCGCAACCACGGCCATACCAATTGCTCGAGTATCCATAGCAGAGACTACGCCCGATTGTTCCGCATAAACCGGCTTAATAATTTCTGCTTTATCTAGGTAGCTATCATAGTTTTCTACGAAGTCAGCAGGACCACCAAGACCAGCGACCATTTTACCGAAGCATTCCGCCGCTTTACCGTTATCAAGTACTTCCATCAGTTTAGCGCGTGCTTGTTCCGTATTGTCAGCGAGTTTAGCTAACACCAACATTTCAGCACATGACGCCATCGTCACTTCAAGAAGACGCGGGTTACGATACTCGCCAGTCAGGAACTGAACAGCTTCACGCACTTCTACTGCGTTACCAGCAGAGGAGGCTAGAACTTGGTTCATATCCGTTAAGATTGCCGTTGTCTTAGTACCCGCACCGTTTGCAACCGCTACAATAGATTTAGCTAATTCTTCAGATGCTTCATAAGTTGGCATAAAAGCGCCAGAACCCACTTTGACATCCATAACAAGCGACTCTAGACCAGCAGCAAGTTTCTTCGAAAGAATCGATGCTGTGATCAGAGAAATGTTGTCAACGGTTGCTGTGATATCGCGAGTGGCGTATACACGTTTATCGGCAGGAGCGAGATCACCCGTCTGGCCAATAATCGCCACACCAGCATCTTTAGTAACATCACCAAACACTTCATTGGTCGGCGTGATATTGTAGCCAGGAATCGATTCAAGCTTATCGAGAGTTCCCCCCGTATGACCAAGACCACGGCCTGAGATCATCGGAACGAAACCACCACATGCAGCAACCATAGGACCTAGCATAAGCGAGGTCACATCACCGACACCACCGGTTGAGTGTTTATCAACAATCGGGCCGCCAAACTCTTTGTCGCTCCAATCGATAACCATACCAGAGTCACGCATTGCACAAGTGAGTGCGATACGTTCTGGCATAGTCATTTCGTTGAAAAAGATAGCCATAGCAAACGCTGCGATCTGACCTTCAGATACAGTGTTCTTCGCTACACCTTGGATAAAGAAGTTAATTTCGTCGGCAGTAAGAATTTCGCCGTCGCGTTTTTTACGAATGATTTCTTGAGGTAAATACATTAGATCCTCCCATGCTTTTTTAGCAATGGTTGTAAGGTAAAGAGGTAATGGGGAGCAGCATCAATACTGCTCCACCTGACAGACTATTTAGAATTAGTAAGCTGCAGGATCTGCAGTTTCGTCTGTTACTTCTAATGTATTAAGTAGGTTCGTCAGCAAGCTTGACGCACCAAAACGGTAGTGACGAGCATCTACCCAGTTGTCACCAAGGATTTCGTCAGCCATTGCTAAGTATGCTTGCGCATCTTCCGCAGTACGCACACCACCCGCTGGTTTGAAACCAACAGTTTGTGCAACGCCCATGTCACGAATCACTTCTAACATCATGCGAGCGTACTCTGGAGTTGCATTTACTGGCACTTTACCCGTTGAAGTTTTAATGAAATCTGCACCCGCTTTGATACAAATTTCTGATGCTTTCTTGATAAGTGCTTCTTCTTTCAGCTCACCCGTTTCGATGATAACTTTTAGAAGGATATCGCCACACGCTTCTTTACATTGCTTAACCAGCTCGAAACCCACTTCTTCGTTACCCGCCATTAGGGCACGGTATGGGAATACTACGTCAACTTCATCAGCACCGTAAGCAACGGCGGCTTTTGTTTCAGCAACTGCGATTTCGATATCGTCATTACCGTGAGGGAAGTTTGTTACTGTTGCAATGCGAACGTCTGGCGTACCTTGCTCACGAAGCGTCTTCTTAGCAATAGGAATAAAGCGAGGGTAAATACAAATTGCAGCCGTGTTACCTACTGCTGATTTTGCGTCATGACATAGAGAAATAACTTTCGCATCAGTGTCATCATCATTCAGCGTAGTTAGGTCCATTAGTTTAAGTGCACATAGTGCTGCTGCTTTTAAATCGCTCATTTCTATCTCCGATCAATATTCAAAAAAGTTACTGCTCTGCATCGTTTGCAGAACTGCAGTCATTTATGAACGGACTTGGTTCCTTGAAGACTCGGCATATACAGCGAATTTTAATATGCCAATTGCTATCCTTGTCACCGCACAGTACCAGTTTGGTCTATGGCACAACAATCTACGATTGCGGTGTCTAACGTATATGGGCTTTAACCCAAGCAACGGTCAGTTGCTGCCAGCGCCAATCATACTCCTTGTATTAATTATCGCTAGCTAAAAAACCTTTCAATAATCCATTGATAGGCTACACCACCTAAGTACACTCCGACGATGCCCATAACGCCTGCCAAAACAGGTGGCGCAGGTACCGGAAGCTTGATGGCGGAAAACAGGACTCCAACGACAAAACCCGCTAAGGTTGCGAGGATAACTTCGTTCATAAGTTTAACCCTACTTTCTATAGATACCTACATTATAGCTATTTGTCGTAGAACTGTAGTGGCTCATAGAGCGCAAACGGTTTGTATCTCAAAAAAGATTCTGCTTAACGTTTGCTCAGTATCAAACACTGGCAAACTCAGCGAATCCCCTAGCCTAAATCAACCCTAGGCTTGTGGCTCATTCCGCTCATACCGTCGGTAATCACAGTGTGCCAAGGTCTATATTCTCCAGTACAGTGGTCGCGATACGCACTCGCTGATAGCTGATGCCTTTGACGCTTTCACTATGCCGAAAAATAAAAAAGCCCCGCAGTAACAGAGTTACTACGGGGCTTGATAAAACGGCGTCTATATAATCTTTCGCTTACTAAATTAGAAAGATAGGAAGAAGCCAGCGATTGTCGCTGCCATTAGGTTAGATAGCGTACCAGCACAAACCGCTTTAACACCCATACGAGCGATGTCGTGACGACGGTTTGGAGCTAGACCACCTAGACCACCTAGTAGGATCGCGATAGAAGAAAGGTTCGCGAAACCACATAGAGCAAATGCGATGATAGCTTGAGTCTTCTCAGACATTACTGCACCTGTTGCTGCAACAACTTGAGCATTCTCGCCAACATAAGGTACGAAGTTTAGGTAAGCTACGAATTCGTTAACAACCAGTTTCTGACCGATGAACGAACCAGCAACTGTTGCTTCAGCCCATGGCACACCGATTAGGAATGCTAGAGGAGCGAATAGCCAACCTAGAAGAAGTTCTAGAGTTAGGTTTTCCATACCGAACCAACCGCCAACGCCACCTAGGATACCGTTGATTAGAGCGATTAGACCGATGAATGCTAGTAGCATTGCACCTACGTTTAGAGCAAGTTGTAGACCAACTGATGCGCCGCCTGCTGCTGCGTCGATAACGTTAGCTGGCTTGTCCTCACCACCGTCGATGTCATCACCTAGATTCTCATCTGGCGTGTCAGTTTCAGGTTTAATGATTTTAGCGAATAGTAGACCACCAGGTGCTGCCATGAATGATGCTGCTACAAGGTACTCTAGAGGTACACCCATAGATGCGTAACCTGCTAGTACACCACCAGCAACAGACGCTAGACCACCACACATTACTGCAAATAGCTCAGACTGAGTCATTTTTGGTACAAACGGACGTACCACTAGAGGTGCTTCAGTTTGACCAACGAAGATGTTAGCTGCTGCAGACATTGACTCGGCACGTGAAGTACCTAGTGCTTTTTGTAGACCGCCACCAAGAATCTTGATAACCCATTGCATTACACCAATGTAGTAAAGTACAGAGATAAGCGCAGAGAAGAAGATTAGCGTTGGAAGTACTTGGAAAGCAAAGATGAAACCGATACCGTCAACAGAGAAGTTAACTAGGCTGCCGAATAGGAAACCAGTACCGTCTTTACCGTAGTCGATAACGTTCTGTACACCAGCAGAGAAGCCAGCTAGTAGGTCACGACCCCATGGTACGTAAAGAACGAAACCACCGATGATGAATTGGATAGCAAAAGCGCCACCCACAGTTCTTAGATTGATAGCTTTGCGGTTATCAGACAGTAGTAATGCAATTCCTAGCAATACTGCCATACCGACTAGGCTCATAAACAGGCTCATAGTTTATGACTTCCTTATATGTTATTTGTTGGCGTGTTACAAAATGGAGCTCAAAAGCGGGGCAATTATACTCATCCGTCCATTGATAAAGTAATGCCGTCCTCACAGTTTCTAATAAGATTCATCATGCGTTCACTCATTAACGTGAACAAGATCACCATTCAAGCGTTCTACAATCACCAAATGAACAATTTCTTTCGAAATTATTCACAAATGTTGAAGGCAAAATTGCTGTTTTTCCAAACGATTTCAGCAATCGTTTGCTCTGGCAATCCTTTCAAGCTTGCGAGACAGGACAATATTTCACCTAACATCTTAGGATGATTGTTCTTGCCTTGGTGCCCATTTAATGGCATGTCCGGAGAATCCGTTTCCAAGACGATATGTTCAACAGCCAACTGCGCAACAGCCTGCCTAGTTTTCATCGCTCTCGGATACGTAATAACGCCACCCACACCAATGTAAAAACCGCACTCGACAAATTGCATTGCTTGCTGATAGCTACCAGAAAAACCGTGCAATACACCGCCAAGCTTGAACTGCTTCTGCTTAAGAATCTGTAGCAAACGGTTATGCGTTTTGCGGCTATGTAAAATGAGAGGTAGCTTAAACTCGATAGCCAGTTCGACTTGCTGAACGAAAAGCCGCTCTTGCAGTTCCATGTCGACATCAATCATGGCATCTAAACCACACTCTCCTACCGCGACACATAAATCCTGTTGCCGTTCTAATAGTAGACGCAATTCGGTAACTTGATGCTCACTTTGCTGATTTAAAAATAAAGGGTGCATTCCAAGCGCGTAGTAGACACCGGTGTGGTGCTCTGCAAGAGATATCACTTTTTGCCAGTTAGACATGCCGATTGAAGGCAATAAGACGCGCTCGACTTGATGCCTTCGAGCCGTTTCTAAATGGTCAGCAAAGTGTTCAGAAAAGCACTCAAAATCAAGGTGGCAATGCGTATCAAAAAGGCGCATCATCGCTGCGCCTTTTTGGTAGTTTCTACTGAAGACTGTTCTGGTTCACTTCGGTAAGGAACACAGCTACGTTTATGCTCTGGTGTCAATCCCAATGACAAACACCACTGATCATACTTGGCTAACCATCGCTTAAACCAGTTCAACATTTCAGTGCCTTCTATTACTGTTCTTCTCGTTTGAAAACTAACTCTGTTGGTGTTGACTCATCTTCAACGAAGTAATAGCCCGCAGTGTCAAATTTCGTTAAATCAGCCACACTAGAGATACGTTGCTCAATAATATAACGCGCCATCATGCCCCGTGCTTTTTTGGCGTAAAAACTGATCACTTTATACTGGCCGTTTTTACAATCTTTAAAGACAGGCGTGATCACCTGCGCGTCCAACAACTTAGGTTTTACTGCTTTAAAATATTCATTTGATGCTAAGTTGATAAGTACATTGTCACCTTGGGCAGTAATCGCCTCATTGAGCTTATCGGTAATCACATTACCCCAAAACTGGTACAAATTGCTCCCTTTACCATTGGCGAGTTTGGTGCCCATCTCTAAACGGTAGGGTTGCATCAAATCAAGTGGTTTTAACAAACCATAGAGACCCGATAGCATACGCAGATGTTTTTGCGCGTATTCAAAGTCCTCTTCACTTAGTGACTCCGCATCCAATCCCGTGTACACATCCCCTTTAAACGCGAGAATTGCTTGGCGTGCGTTGTCAGTCGTGAACTCTTCACTCCACTCTTGAAAACGGCCTACATTCAAATCAGCAATCTTATCGCTGACCTTCATTAAGCTGGCGACATCTGCAGGAGTCAGCTTGCGACAAACATCAATTAACTCTTTGGAATATTCAACTAACTCCGGCTGAGTAAACTTCTCAATCGCCAGAGGAGATTCATAATCTAACGTTTTCGCAGGAGAAACGACAATTAACATGACTTTATACTCTATCCATTTATCTGTTTTATTGAGTTTAGGGTACAAAAAAAGCCATGCGATGTCTGCATGGCTTTTTGAATCGTTTTAATAGGCAAATCTGATAACTATCGATTAGCTCTTTTTGCTCTGATCCCAGATACCATCTTCAAGTTGAGACTTTAGCTCAGGGAAGTCGTTTGAATCAAACGTAGGAACTTTGCCTTCACCAAGTTGACGATTGTAATCTTTAGCAAGTTTGATCACGATGCCAGACAACAGAAGAATAGCAATCAAGTTGACTATCGCCATCAAGCCCATTGAAACATCAGCAAGCGACCACACAACAGGTAGAGAGGCGACTGCACCAAACATCACCATACCAAGCACGATAATACGGAAAATGCCAAGACCTGCTTTATGGTTGTGCTCTAAGAAAATCAAGTTAGTTTCAGCGTAAGAGTAGTTAGCAATAATAGAGGTAAAGGCGAAGAAGAAAATCGCTACCGCAACAAAGATACTACCCCAGTCACCGACCTGAGAACTCAACGCCGTTTGAGTTAGCTCGATACCGGTAATTTCACCGTGAGGAACATACTCACCAGACATCAGGATAATGGCAACTGTAGCTGAACAGATAACGATCGTGTCCATAAATACGCCCAACATCTGTACATAACCTTGAGAGGCTGGGTGTGGCGGATATGGTGTCGCGGATGCTGCAGCGTTAGGTGCTGAACCCATACCAGCTTCATTTGAAAATAGACCGCGTTTAACACCGTTAATCATCGCCTGAGCAATAGCATAGCCTAAACCACCTGCAGCCGCTTCCTGTAAGCCAAACGCGCTCTTAAAGATCAACGTCAGAACCGCTGGAAGCTTTTCGATGTTAATCACCATGACAAACATAGCAAGAAGTAGGTAAGCCAATGCCATAACTGGAACAATCAGTTCAGCGACACGAGCGATACGCTTGATACCACCAAAAATAACAATCGAAGATAGCAGGACAACCACAATACCAACGTAAGTATCATCCCAACCGAATGCATTATGCATTGCATTGGCAATAGAGTTGGCTTGTACCGCGTTGAAAACCAAACCAAACGCAATGATCAAGAATACCGAGAAGAGAACTCCCATCCAGCGCATACCTAGGCCTTTTTCCATGTAGTATGCTGGGCCACCGCGGTAGTTACCGTCATCATCTTTGGTTTTGTATAGCTGAGCTAGGGTACTTTCTGCAAACGAAGTTGCCATACCCAGCATTGCGATTAGCCACATCCAGAAGATAGCGCCAGGGCCACCAGCGGTTAGAGCAACGGCAACCCCCGCCATGTTACCCGTGCCAACACGCGCCGCTAAACTCGTACAAAGTGCTTGGAAAGATGAGATACCTGCTTTATCAGCTTTACGGCTGTTTTTCAGTACCGAGAACATGTGACCGAAGTGGCGAAACTGGATGAAGCCCAAGCGGACTGTAAAATAAATTCCCACACCGACCAGAAGATAAACAAGAATTGAACCCCAAAGCAGGTCATTCATTAAATTAATTAAGTCTGTCATAACATCCTCATATTGAGATTTCGCTGATCTCCGCTTCCCAGCCATCCATCTAACTGCCCCACTAAGTGTCAATATTGCTTAGCGTTGATATAGTTGTTCTATGCAGTTTAGATCTGTAAAACTCGCCTCATGCTTCCATTTTACGTATCAGCGTATTTTTTGACGGGCGGATAATGCAGCGAAGAAGAACAAAAATCAATATGCAAACAGATGTATTTATTTGTTATTTTTCACCATATAGTTACCAACAATTAACACATAACAATGCAATTAGCCCACAAAAGCAAAACAATTACTCTAAAAAATTACAACAACCAGCATATTCCGAAACATATTATTTTGATGAGCATGTCATCATTAAGATTCCTTACCACGCAAGGCATTGAGTTAATGTAATAAGGTATAAATCACCAAGACCTCTTCTGCTCATAGACACATAGCCAATTGACTCTCACCAAGATGAAGTGTTGTACAGCGAGTTAACAACCTAGCGATGGCAAATTAGCGCCAATTTGCCACCCAACCGAACAAAAAACAACCAATCACACCCTGTCAATTTGTGACTCGCTAGCACAATATCAGCAAAAACTTCATTGAAACGTAACAAATGAGAAACGAATCAAGGTTACGGTTGATTTAGATATGGTATTAAAAAATGCCCCCATTTAGAGGGACAAAAATCATAACGAGGTAGCTTATGGAAGGCTTAAACTTTGAAGAAATGTATGAACAGGATTTTCCAAAAGGACGAGTTGGCCGTTCAAAACCGGTTAAGCGTAAATGGCGAGAAATCGAAGCGATAAAAGATCGCCAGCGACTACAAAGAGAGTTAATGGATATGGATATCGGCTTTGATGATTTAGAGAAAGTTGAATTATAAAAAAGAGGCGTTTTCGCCTCTTTTTTTACTTTTTTATATTAAATGCATTCGTGTTCGGTTTGATGAACACGTTCGGCCAACTCTTTGTACTGCTCAGCAATCGTAGTGCCAAAGACAGGATCATCTTCACACACACTCCATTGCTGTTCTACAGCCTGCCAATCCTGTACCGTAAACTTATCGATCAGATAAGGGAATATCGACTTCTCTTCTATTTCTAGATGCGCTTTCTGTGAATCAAGAAAACCCTCGAGTTGCTCGATAAACATATCTTGTGGAATCACGGCGTCCTGCAACACCATATCGACAACACCAAGAAAATCATGGGTCTTCTTGGACAAGGTCTCGTGCTCTAACTCCAAATTATCAATTTGGTGGTGATGACCATAATGCTCTGTGTAGTAGTGATACAGAATGTCTTCTTTAGGGTGGTGAACTTTTTCTGAATGGTTAGCGAGGTAATCAACTAACTCTCTTAATACACGATAATTCACCGGGCGCTCACTTTTCAACTGCGTTAACTTATGACGTAGCAGAGCAAGTAAACGAACCATATAGCCATGCTCTCGACGTATCCTTTCAATCATCATAGCGACTCTCCTTAACACCTATATTTAATAAGTGTATAAGAGGACCGCTCTTCCCGCTTTGATCATGACCAAAATTTAGACAAACATCGAACAATAGGAGACGTTCAGTCCACTTGCAACGGCAAGCGCCATTCAATCGGCGTCAATCCTTGCTGAATCAATATCTGGTTTGCTTGTGAAAAATGGCGACAGCCAAAAAAGCCTCGATGAGCAGAAAGCGGAGAGGGATGCGGACCTGCCAAGACAAAATGCTTATTGCGATCAATAAATCGACCTTTTTTCTGCGCATGCGCTCCCCAGAGAAGGAAGACAACACCACTCTGATGTTGATTAACGGCTTCTATCACTCTGTCTGTGAACGTTTCCCATCCTGACTTAGCGTGAGAGTGTGCCTTTCCTTGCTCTACCGTTAATACAGTATTCAATAATAAGACACCTTGCTCAGCCCAGCTTTGCAAATAGCCATGGGTTGGCACTTCAAACCCTTCGATATCTTGTGCGAGTTCTTTATACATATTGACAAGTGAAGGCGGTGTTTTTACACCAGGAAGAACAGAAAAACATAATCCGTGAGCTTGATTGGGGCCATGGTAAGGATCTTGACCCAAAATCACCACTTTCACATCGCCAAATTCAGTCGATTTAAACGCGTTGAACACATCTTTTGCTGGAGGATAAACCACTTTGCCCAATGCCCTTTCACTTTCTACAAACGCTAAAGTCTGTTTAAAGTAATCTTGCTGTTTTTCAGCTCCGATAACATCGTGCCATGTGAGTTGAGACTTCATCCTCTATTCCTTCTACCTAAAACTTGCGCTTCAATTGTCGCAAAATAAGTAGAAGGAACAAAGATAAGATTACTGCTTCTGTGGTGTACGGTAGTGACCTTGTCCCGTAATGTGACGATTTGGCATAGGGTAACGAACAGGACGCGCAGCAGTATAAAAAGAAGAATAAGGCATAATGACCTCTCCATTGCATTGAACACAGAACAAGCCATGAAAAATTAATGCCAACATTTTCTTTTATTCAGTTTCATTTAATGCCTGATGATGAAACTCTCTTAATTTGGCGATTTCTTGCGACCAAATATCGGGGTCAATGGTCTCTAGAATCAAAGGTATGCCATCAAATCTTGCATCTTTGGCAATATATTCAAAACAGTGCCAGCCTATCTCCCCAACTCCTAAAGAGTGATGGCGGTCTACTTTGCCGCCTAACGCTATTTTTGAGTCATTAATGTGCATTGCCTTTAAATAGCGCATACCAACGATAGAATCGAACTCAGCAAACGTTGCGTCACAAGCAGCAAAACTGCTCAAATCGTAACCAGCCGCAAATGTATGACAGGTATCAATACAGACTCCCACACGTGATTTATCCTCCACCTGCTCAATAATCTCTGCGAGATGTTCAAATCGCCATCCCAAGTTGGTTCCTTGACCCGCTGTATTTTCGATAACGGCAACGACGTCTGGAACCGCTTGGTGAGCAAGATTAATAGACTCGGCAATACGAGATAAACACTCTTCTTCTGAAATTTTCTTTAAGTGACTCCCTGGGTGGAAGTTGAGCAGTGTTAGACCAAGCTGATGACAGCGCTCCATTTCATCAATAAACGCAGCCCGAGACTTAGCGAGTTTGTCCTCTTCAGGCGCGCCCAAATTAATCAGGTATGAATCATGTGGCAATATCTGCTGCGCAGAAAAACCCAACATTTTGCAGTTTGCTTTAAAGGCCGAGATGGTTTTCTGATCCAATGGCTTGGCCACCCACTGCCTCTGATTTTTCGTAAACAGAGCAAAGGCATTGGCCCCGATTTCACGAGCTCTGAGTGGAGCTTGATCAACACCACCCGCGGCTGAGACATGAGCACCAATAAATTTCTTTCCGTCGCTAATTTTTATCATTGTCATTTAATCACTTTACACTTTCAGAATGGCTACCAATTAACAGGTATTTAGTGCACTAGGTTCAATTTTTCAGCTAATTTTGTAGTAAATTTACAACAAAATGGCCATTTAAATATTTTTTATACATTCAAATTTATTGTAAATACATTGTTTTTAAAGATTTTATTGATTTAGGACAATAAAATAACCTTCATTTATTTAATGTTTTTAGTTGTTATTTGACATAAATCAATACTATCATAGTGGATATTGGCTATATAATACGTAGCTCAACAAAATTCGAAAGTTAACACCAATTAACCACTAAGTGGACTAGGAGATAGTAATGATCCAAGGTATTCAAATCACTAAAGCAGCAAACGACGATCTACTTAACTCAATCTGGCTACTAGACAGCGAGAAAAACGAAGCACGCTGTGTTGCAGCAAACGCAGGCTTTGAAGCAGATCAAGTTGTTGCGATCAACGAACTTGGCGAGTACGAAAGCCGCGAAGTTGCTATCGAAACAGCACCACGCATCGAAGGTGGTCAACACCTAAACGTTAACGTTCTTAAGCGTGAAACTCTTGAAGATGCTGTTGCTCACCCAGAAAAGTACCCACAATTGACTATCCGCGTTTCTGGCTACGCAGTTCGTTTTAACTCACTAACAGTTGAACAGCAACGTGACGTAATCGCACGTACTTTCACTGAGTCTCTATAATCTCAGTTTATGAACTCGAAAAGGCGCTCATTGAGCGCCTTTTTTATGTTTGCTCTTTCTTAGCCACACGAGTGTAAGATACATTAACCCTATTCTTCCGCTACAGAATTGACAAGATGCTATTAGAAGGTATCGAAACCTTACTCGTTTTAAGCAAAGCGAAAACCATGAGCCGCACTGGCAGTCTGCTCTACATTAGCCAATCGGCCGTCAGTAAACGTATTGCCAATTTAGAAAGCAAGCTCGGTAAAAAGCTGATCGTGCCAGATGGACGAAATGTTCAACTCACTCAGGATGCCCTCAATCTTATCAATAGTATTGGGCCCGCTTTTAACGAGCTACAGGGACTGATCAATGATCAACAGGTCATGGCGGATCAAAGCATTTTAAAACTCGATTGCTCGGAAACCTTGGTTGCAGGCTATTTATCGACGGTTATCGCGGACTACTTTCAAATTGATCCCTATCTGACTCTAACCACTAATCACACACCAAGAATCGTTGAACACGTTCAATCCGGTAAAGCACACATTGGTGTATGTGCCGGTCATCTTTCCAAGCAGAACAATCTTATGCAGTTTCACTTGATTGATGAAGCCTTCTATATCGTATCGGATCAAAAGCTTGCCGCCCTACCCAATACGATCATTACCAATGATCTGAATAATCCAGCGAACAGTTACCAACTCGATATTTTAACCCGTCTTAATATCAAGCCGATCATGCAGATGGACTCCTATTCAGCCGCAGCTCAACTAGCAATGCAAGGAATAGCGCCAGCTTTAGTACCAATCTCGGTGATCAAGGCGATGAAAATTGAGCCCAAATACTGTTCTCATTTCGAACAATTGAGCTCTCTATACCGCCCGATTCATATTTGTTGTCGAACGTCTTCTTATCAAAACCCAAGGATCAGAACATTGATAACAACCATTGCTGATGCTGTTCCCAAAGCAGCTTCAGTGCCATTAGCATAGACATGGTAATCACCAGAGGGCGGATCCACTTTTGCCCTTTAGTCACCACGACCTTTGCGCCTAGTTGTGCTCCGATAAATCCTCCTACTGCCATGACTAAACCGATCTCCCAAACAGGCAAGCCAGCGAGAACAAAAAATAGTAATGCGGCGATATTAGATGTGAAGTTAAGTACCTTGGTTCGAGCGGTCGCATCCACCAGCGAAAAGTGACCTAAAGCCACAAAACAAACGGTAAAGATAGAACCAGTTCCCGGACCAAAAAATCCATCATAGAATCCCACACCTCCGCCAACGGAAAAGGCAAACATGGCTTCAGAGATCTTTGCCTGCCCTGAATACTGCTTGGTTTTTGGGGTAAGAAGAAAGTAGAGTGAGATAGCAACCAGCAAAATCGGTATTAGGCTTGTTAAGACGCCAGCGTCGATATATTGCACCGCCTCAGCACCAACGGCTGAACCGATAAACGTACATGCTATCGCCAAACGCATTTCTTTAATGCTCACTAAGCCATTACGCACGAAATACCAGCTTGCGGAAAAGCTGCCAAACGAACTTTGTAGTTTGTTGGTTGCCAGCGCTTGCGTAGGCGGAACACCAGCAGCAAGAAGTGCAGGCAGCGTAATTAAACCACCGCCTCCAGCCATTGCGTCAATAAAGCCAGCAGTGGTCGCTGCGATGAAAAGAATCGTCAGAATTTCGAGTGTTAGTTCCATTCTCAATCAATTGGTTATCAGCTATCTGTTAATCAAAATATCATCAAGTTAACAATTCACTTAGAGAAAGATTCGACTATAACTCATTCCATATTTTCAACAATATCGAGATAAAAAAGCCCGCTCAAATGAGCGGGCAATGAGGTTGTCATATAAGCTCTGTTGCGAGCCTACTGATTTTTATTTCGCTTCGTTCGCCGCGACTCTTGCGTGCAGCTCTTGAACTGAAGTTACCGACGTTTTCGCGTCTGCAGTGTGTGCCATACACACAGCAAAAGCTGCGTTTAGCGTCGTTGTGTAGTTTACTTTCTCTGCCAGTGCGCCACGACGTAGTACTTTAGAATCCTCAATCGCTTGACGACCAGAAGCCGTATTGACGATATAGGTGTACTCATTGTTCTTGATACGGTCAAGAATGTGTGGACGACCTTCGTGTACCTTGTTCACTAGACGAGGGTTAATGCCCGCTTCACCTAGAATTACCGCTGTACCATGCGTTGCATCTAGTTGGTAACCAAGCTTAGTTAGTTTAGAAGCAAGGTCCACTACACGCTGTTTATCGCCTTCACGAACAGACAGTAGCGCACGACCACCTTCTGGGTAAACCGCGCCACAACCAAGTTCTGCTTTAGCGTAAGCTTCAGCAAACGTTGCGCCGACACCCATCACTTCACCAGTAGAGCGCATTTCAGGGCCTAACAGTGGGTCAACACCTGGGAATTTGTTGAATGGTAGTACAACTTCTTTCACTGAGTAGTATGGTGGGATGATCTCTTTAGTGAAGCCCTGAGACTCTAGCGATTGACCCGCCATAACACGTGCAGCAATTTTCGCTAGTGGTGCACCTGTTGCTTTCGATACGAATGGAACCGTACGTGCAGCACGTGGGTTGACTTCGATTAGGTAAACTTCGTTATCTTTCACTGCGAACTGAGTGTTCATTAGACCACGTACACCAAGTTCGAAGGCTAGCTTCTCAACTTGCTCGCGCATCTTGTCTTGGATTTCTTGGCTTAGCGTATAAGCAGGAAGTGAACATGCCGAGTCACCTGAGTGAACGCCCGCTTGCTCGATATGCTCCATGATACCGCCGATAACCACACGCTCACCGTCACAGATAGCATCGATATCAACTTCCGTTGCATCATCTAGGAAACGGTCAAGAAGAACTGGCGACTCGTTCGATACGCTAACCGCTTCATTGAAGTAACGACGTAGGTCTTGCTCATCGTATACGATTTCCATCGCACGACCACCAAGTACATAGGAAGGACGTACAACAAGTGGGAAGCCAATTTCTTTCGACTTCTCAACCGCTTGTTCCATAGTGGTTACGGTCGCGTTTTCTGGCTGTAACAGGCCTAAACGCTCAACTGCTGCTTGGAAACGCTCACGATCTTCGGCACGGTCGATTGCATCTGGGCTAGTACCGATGATTGGTACACCCGCGGCTTCAAGCGCACGAGCCAGTTTAAGTGGAGTCTGACCACCGTACTGAACGATAACGCCTTTTGGCTTCTCAACACGCACGATTGAAAGTACATCTTCCAGTGTTACAGGTTCGAAGTACAGACGGTCAGACGTATCGTAATCGGTAGAAACGGTCTCTGGGTTACAGTTGACCATGATAGTTTCGTAACCATCTTCACGTAGAGCGAGTGATGCGTGAACACAACAGTAGTCAAATTCAATACCTTGGCCGATACGGTTTGGACCTCCGCCAAGAACCATGATCTTATCTCTATCTGTCGGTTGAGCTTCACATTCGTCATCGTAAGATGAGTACATGTAAGCCGTATCAGATGAAAATTCAGCTGCACACGTATCAACACGTTTGTATACCGGATGAATATCATACTGGTCACGCAGACGACGGATTTCGCTTTCCGATACACCTAGGATTGAAGATAGACGAGCATCAGAGAAACCTTTGCGCTTCATCTTACGCAGAACATCTTCCGTTAGACCAGCAAAGCCACCCGCTTTAACTTGGTTTTCTAGGCTAACAAGTTCTTCAATTTGAACAAGGAACCAGCGGTCAATTTGCGTTAGGTTGAATACGCCATCGACTGACATACCAGCACGGAATGCATCAGCGATGTACCAAATACGCTCGGCACCGGCTTCTTTCAGCTCATGGCGAATAGTTGTTAGTGCGTCTGGCGCATCTAGGTCAACCATCTCGTCAAAACCATTCGCACCAACTTCTAGACCACGAAGTGCTTTTTGTAGAGATTCTTGTTGGTTACGACCAATCGCCATAACCTCACCAACGGACTTCATCTGAGTTGTTAGACGATCGTTAGCACCTGCGAATTTCTCGAAGTTAAAACGAGGAATCTTTGTTACTACATAGTCGATAGTTGGTTCGAATGATGCTGGAGTTGCACCACCCGTGATGTCATTTTGTAGCTCATCAAGCGTAAAACCAACAGCCAGTTTCGCTGCAATCTTCGCGATTGGGAAACCTGTTGCTTTAGAAGCTAGAGCAGAAGAGCGAGATACACGAGGGTTCATCTCGATGATAACCATACGGCCATCTTTCGGGTTGATACCAAACTGTACGTTAGAACCACCTGTTTCAACACCAATTTCGCGCAGTACCGCTAGAGATGCGTTACGCATCAGTTGGTATTCTTTGTCGGTCAACGTTTGAGCTGGAGCAACTGTAATTGAGTCACCCGTGTGAATACCCATTGGGTCAAAGTTCTCGATAGAACATACGATGATACAGTTGTCCGCTTTATCACGAACCACTTCCATCTCGTACTCTTTCCAACCGATTAGAGATTCATCGATTAGCAGTTCGTTTGTTGGAGAAAGGTCAAGACCACGACGACAGATCTCTTCGAACTCTTCTTTGTTATACGCGATACCACCACCGGTACCACCCATAGTGAATGAAGGACGAATAATACAAGGGAAGCCAACCATATCCAGAACAGCGTAAGCTTGTTCCATTGTTTTCGCCGTATCAGCACGTGGACACTCAAGGCCGATAGACTTCATCGCTTTATCGAAACGAGAACGGTCTTCTGCTTTATCGATAGCATCAGCCGTTGCACCAATCATCTCTACACCGAATTCGGCAAGGACGCCGTGCTTCTCTAGGTCTAGTGCACAGTTAAGCGCTGTCTGACCACCCATCGTTGGGAGAACCGCATCTGGACGCTCTTTTTCGATGATCTTACGCACGACTTCCCATTGAATTGGTTCAATGTAAGTGGCATCCGCCATGTCTGGGTCAGTCATGATGGTTGCTGGGTTCGAGTTAACAAGAATTACTCGGTAACCCTCTTCACGCAGTGCTTTACATGCTTGAGCACCAGAGTAGTCAAACTCACATGCCTGACCGATAACAATCGGGCCTGCACCTAGAATTAGAATACTTTTTATGTCAGTACGTTTTGGCATTCTCTACTACTCCGAATTAAGCGCTGTGTTGTTTGATTAGTTCGATAAAGTGGTCAAATAGCGGAGCCGCGTCATGTGGACCTGGGCTTGCTTCAGGGTGACCTTGAAAGCTAAATGCTGGCTTATCCGTACGGTGGATACCTTGAAGAGAGCCATCAAATAGTGACACGTGAGTTGCACGCAAGTTCTCAGGTAGCGTTGCTTCATCCGCCGCAAAACCGTGGTTCTGAGAAGTAATCATCACAACATTGCGGTCTAGGTCTTTAACTGGGTGGTTAGCACCATGGTGACCGAACTTCATCTTCACAGTCTTCGCACCAGAAGCTAGTGCTAGGATTTGGTGGCCAAGACAGATACCAAAGACTGGCAAACCTTTTTCTAGGAATACTTTTGTCGCTTCAATTGCGTAAGTACATGGTTCAGGATCGCCAGGGCCGTTCGATAAGAATACGCCATCTGGATTCAGAGCTAAGACTTCTTCCGCTGAAGTTTCAGCAGGCACAACGGTTAGGCGGCAGCCTCGGTCAACAAGCATACGCAGGATGTTGCGTTTTGCACCGAAGTCGTAGGCAACAACATGATATGGCAGCTCGCTATCGTCTTGCGCTTCAGGAAGTCCACCCTCAAGCGTCCACGAGCCCTGTTTCCATTGGTACGCTTCTTTTGTTGTAACTTCTTTCGCAAGGTCCATACCTTTTAGGCCAGGGAATTCTTTCGCTTTAGCAAGAGCTAGAGCCTCGTCTAAGTTGTTACCAGCGACGATACAACCGTTCTGTGCACCTTTTTCACGCAAAATACGAGTAAGTTTACGCGTATCGATATCAGCAATGCCGACGATATTTTGCGATTTAAGGTAGTCAGAAAGGGATTGTTGGTTACGGAAGTTAGAAGCGATAAGAGGAAGATCGCGAATCACAAGGCCTTGTGCGTGGATTGAAGAAGATTCTTCGTCTTCGGTATTAGTACCGGTATTGCCAATGTGAGGATAAGTAAGGGTGACGATCTGTTGGGAATAGGAAGGATCAGTGAGGATTTCTTGGTACCCCGTCATCGAGGTATTAAAAACAACTTCACCAACGGATAAACCATCTGCTCCAATGGAAACACCGCGGAACACTGTCCCATCTTCTAGGACTAACAGTGCTGATTTACTCAAGACAACCTCCAGAATAAAAATGCAAAAATAATAAATTTAACTGCAAATTTGCCTTCCTTGGCGCAATAAAAAAGCGCAAATAGGTATTTTAGACAAATTGGCGGTATTCTAAAGACGCTTGCGGTTCGTGTCAACATAGACATGAAAATAAATTTACTATTTAAAGCAGTTAAAACAAAAAATGGTTTTAGACCCCCAAAAAAACAAGTTTACTCGCGATTAGCAATCGTGTTCATGAAAATACGATGAATCTCACTAACCATAACAGATTTCAGATCACACTTTTTTAGCCGTGATTTACGCAAACGTTGCACCACCAAAGTTAACTATCACTTTTAAGCATTTAATACCAATAAGTGGCAATAGCCTCCAAAAATACAACTAAACTTAACTAGTCACTGCGCCTTAATAAAGAGGATGGCAGCCCCTAACTATGGGCAGATACAAAAAGCGCCGGGACAACCCAGCGCATAATTATTTAATATTGCTTTAATGATTTGATCGTATAGACCCATTCACCCCAAATTAGAGTTCATTAAGTCCAAGTACATCTGTCATTGTATAAAAACCGGCTGGCTTCTCTTTTAGCCACACCGCGGCTTTCACAGCACCGTTGGCAAACGTCATTCTATCGGTCGCCTTGTGTGTAATCTCAACACGCTCACCAATATCAGCAAACATAGCGGTATGTTCGCCAATGATGTCGCCTGCACGAATGGTTGCGAAGCCGATTTCATCTTTTGTACGTTCACCCGTAATCCCCTCACGTGCGTATACGGCGACGTCATTGAGCTTATTGCCCATAGCTTCAGCAATCGCTTCGCCCATACCAATAGCAGTCCCTGAAGGAGCATCAACTTTATGTCTGTGGTGAGCTTCTACAATTTCGATATCGCAGTAATCACCCATTACTTTGGCGGCTTTCTCTAGAAGTTTAAATACTAGGTTAACGCCAACCGAGTAATTTGGCGCCATTACTACAGGGATCGCTTTAGCATGTTGATCAATCATTTCACGTTCTTGATCTGAAAATCCGGTTGTCCCGATCACAATGCACTTTCCGTGTTGCTTACAAAGCTCAATATTCGCCAACGTGCTCGCGGGGGCGGTAAAGTCAATGATCACATCAAAGTTATCAACCTCTTTTGCTAGGTCATCAGTCAGAAAAACGTCGAGCTTCCCTTCACCGCATAATTCGCCGATATCCACACCCACTAATGATGATTCAGGGCGTTCTGAGCCAGCTGCCACTTGAGCTTGCTGGTTTAAGTAAGTCGCTTTAACTAGATTGCGGCCCATGCGACCCGCTGCTCCTGCAATTGCAATACGTACCATTGCATTTTCTCCATTCTTCGAATAGTTGTTCTTATAGCCAATTGGATAAAACTAACAGTATTAATAGGCGATGGCTAGTCGGCTATAGAGTGCAAGTTAGCAAAACTCTTTTACTACTCGCTCTAGAATCGGCACATTGGCTTCAGGAAAGGTGTAATTAACAAGTTCATCTATCGCAACCCACAAACCCTGTTGCCCTTCTTTACCGTAGGGTTCACCTTCAAATTGAGTCACTGTCATGAAATCAAATTTGAGTGACTTATCTGGATAATCAAACTCCAAGTGTTCAAAAGGTTGCTGCTCGGTAGTCGTAATACCAATTTCTTCTTCAAGCTCTCGAATCATGGCCTGTTCAATGGTTTCACCCTGCTCAACTTTACCGCCAGGAAACTCCCAGAAGCCCCCTTTATGCTTGTCATCTGGACGTTTTGTAATGAATACCTGTGATTTATCGAGGTTAAAAATAATACCTGCGACAATATGGATTCTTTTCATCTGACTTCCTAATTACTTTGGTTGCCATACCCTGCAACGGGGCAGACTGTTCTAATTACAAACATTAGATACAAAAAGAGCCGCAAACGCGACTCTTTATATTATCAATTTTCCATAGCAGCACGCGTTAAGGACAACCAGGCAATGCGGAGTTTACGTGAGTAAATAGGCACTGCCGACGCTGTCCTCAGCCAGACATTAGTTTATTTGTCCGTGGCACTGCTTGTATTTTTTACCACTACCACATGGGCATGGTTCGTTACGTCCCACTTTACGTTCATCACGAACGACCGGTTGGTGAGCACCCTGCGATTCATCACTATCAGACAACTGATTATCAGCAGACGCATGTTGAGCTTGCGCACGTCGAGCCGCTTCTTCAGCTTGAGCAAGACGCTGAGCTTCCATACGTTCTACTTCTTCCTGCTGTTGAACGCGGACCTTAGAAAGAATCGTGATCACGTCAGCTTTTAGAGAATCAAGAAGACCTTCAAACAGTTCAAATGACTCACGTTTGTATTCTTGCTTAGGGTTCTTCTGTGCATAACCACGTAAGTGAATACCTTGACGAAGGTGATCCATCGCAGCTAGGTGTTCTTTCCACAATGTATCTAGCGTTTGTAGCATGACAGATTTTTCAAAGTTACGGAGTACTTGCGCACCGACCACTTCTTCTTTCTGTTTGTAAACGGCTACCGCGGTATCTAGGATCTTCTCGCGCAATGCTTCTTCGTATAGCTTGTCGTCTTCCTCAAGCCACTGTTTGATTGGGGCATTGAGGTCAAAGTCATTTTTAAGACGCTCTTGAAGGCCTTCAATATCCCACATATCTTCCAGAGATTGTGGTGGGATGTACTCATCAATCGTTGCAGACAGAACATCAACGCGGTTTTGTTCGATCATTTCGCTGATGTCTTCAACATTCATCAGTTCATCACGAAGTTCGTAAACAACCTTACGCTGGTCATTCGCCACGTCATCGTATTCGAGCAACTGCTTACGAATATCGAAGTTGCGACCTTCTACTTTACGCTGAGCTTTCTCGATCGAACGAGATAACATCTTAGATTCAATCGCTTCACCCTCATCCATACCACTTTGGATCAGGCTTGCCATACGATCAGAGGTGAAGATACGCAGCAGTGAGTCTTCCATCGATAGGTAGAAACGAGAAGAACCTGCATCACCTTGACGACCAGAACGACCACGTAACTGGTTGTCGATACGGCGAGATTCATGGCGCTCTGTACCAATAATATGCAAACCACCCGCTTGCAGAACTTGGTCGTGAACCACTTTCCATTCAGCTTTAATTGCATCAATCTGCTCTTGTGAAGGATTTTGCAATGCCTCCACTTTCGCTTGCCAGCTACCACCCAACACGATGTCGGTACCACGACCAGCCATGTTAGTAGCGATAGTGACCGCGCCAGGAATACCTGCTTCTGCAACGATCTCAGCTTCTCGCTCGTGGAACTTGGCGTTAAGAACATTGTGCTTGATTTTGGCTTTCTTCAATGCATTAGAAAGAAGCTCAGATTTTTCAATCGAAACCGTACCCACTAGAGATGGCTGACCTTTCTCAACACGTTTTTTAATGTCTTCGATGATCGCGTTGAATTTTTCAGCCTCGGTACGATAAACCACATCTGGCATATCGTTACGAATCATTGGCTTGTTGGTTGGAATAACAACCGTTTCAAGACCATAGATAGACTGGAATTCGAACGCTTCTGTATCTGCGGTACCTGTCATACCTGACAGTTTTTCGTATAGACGGAAATAGTTCTGGAAAGTGATCGATGCCAGAGTCTGGTTTTCATTCTGGATCTTCACGCCTTCTTTTGCTTCTACCGCTTGGTGTAGCCCTTCTGACCAACGACGTCCCGGCATTGTACGGCCAGTGTGTTCATCAACAATAACCACTTCACCATCTTCGGTAACGATGTAATCGACGTTTTTCTCAAACAATACGTGAGCGCGCAGAGCGGCATTCACGTGATGTAGTAGACTGATATTGGTTGGTGAATAAAGTGTGTCACCCTCTTCCATCAGTCCATTTTTAATCATTAGCTCTTCAACAAATTCTTGACCCGTTTCAGTCAAGTGAACTTGCTTAGACTTCTCATCTACAGTGTAGTGACCGTCACCGCGGTACTCTTCTGAATCTTCTTTATCTTGTTTTTGTAGATGTGGGATCAGGGTATTAATGCGAGTGTAGAGCTCTGAGCTATCTTCAGCAGGGCCTGAAATGATCAGCGGCGTACGCGCTTCATCAATCAGAATCGAGTCCACCTCATCGACAACAGCAAAGAAGCGTTCACGCTGTACGCGGTCTTCGGCACGGAAAGCCATATTATCGCGTAAGTAGTCGAAACCAAATTCGTTGTTTGTGCCGTACAGAATATCGGCTAGATAAGCTTGCTTCTTCTCTGGTGGCGCCATGTTAGGCACGTTCACACCAACAGTCATACCTAGGAATTCAAATAACGGACGGTTTGTTTCTGCATCACGTTTGGCTAGATAGTCATTCACCGTAACAACGTGGACACCTTTACCTGGAAGGGCATTTAAGTAGGCAGGCAAGGTTGCTGTTAATGTTTTACCTTCACCTGTACGCATTTCTGCGATTTGGCCTGCGTTCAGTACCATACCACCGATAAGCTGAACGTCGAAATGGCGCATGCCATAAACACGCTTAGATGCTTCACGTACCGTTGCAAAAGCTTCTGGCAGTAATTTATCTAACGTTTCACCCTGTTCTAAACGCTGACGGAACTCAACCGTTTTAGCTTTTAACTCTTCGTCAGATAGAGCTTCAAACGTTGGTTCGTAATTATTAATCTCTTTTACAATTTTTCTCAGGCGTCGCAGTGTTCTGTCATTGCGACTGCCAATTACCTTTGTCAGTAGCTTAGTTATCATTTGCTATGAATCTCTCTTTATTTAGATCGGGCCCGATCTATTTCAATGCCTTCAGTCTCTAACAGTTTTTTACTAAGAATACTGAGATAAATCACGTAACTCAGATATTGAGATGAGAACTCTAGATTTCAAGGCTTATATCACTATAAGTGGCGCATAGTTTATGAAATTTTGCCTCCGACAACCAATAACAAGGTGATTTGTTTGAAGCATTCTTTATTTTTTGACGTTATATGATGGAAGTTTATTCGTTATCTGCCCTATCTTCGTACCAATCCTTTGACTAAAATAGGGCTGACTATGGAACTTGAGGCTCATTATGAGAGACCATCGCCCGACGTTAGGTGACGAGATCATTGCCGATTCACGACTTTCGCAGCTCCAACAGCACGCAAAAGAGATCATGACGATCAACAAAGAATTAAAGGCAATTCTGCCCAGAGGCGCGGAAGATCATTGCCGGGTGGCAAACATTCGCGATAATCAACTGATCCTCGAAGTGGCCAGTGCAGCGATCAAAATGAAGATCGACTATGAGCGTTTGCATATCCTTAATCAATTACGAGCAAAAGGTTTTGCCCGCCTCATTGGCGTAACGGTGCAGATCAACCCAGATCTTTATCGAAGTCGTGAAGAGAAAAAAGAGAGCTCTAAGCCTCGTGACCCTATTTCTGAAACAGCCGCTCAGTACTTAGAAATGATTGCCAGTGGTGCATCACCTAAAGTTAAGGCTCGTTTGGAAAGCTTAGCGAAGCTTGCTAATAAAGATTAGTTTTATTGTAGGCATAAAAAAGCCAGACTCTCGTCTGGCTTTTTTAATTCAATCTACTTATGCCAATACTACATTTGGCTCGGCAAATGCTACCGGAGACGTTGATTCTTCTTCGAAAGTCACCCACTCCCACGCTTCTTGATCAGCAAGTACTGAACGAAGTAGCTGGTTGTTTAGGCCATGGCCTGATTTGAACGCACGGAACTCACCAATAATTGGATGACCACACATGTAAAGATCACCAATTGCATCAAGCACTTTATGCGTCACAAATTCATTTTCGAAACGAAGGCCTTCTTCATTCAAGATACGGTACTCATCAAGCACGATAGCGTTATCGAAGCTACCACCTAGAACTAGGTTCTGTGATTGAAGGTATTCAATATCGCGCATGAAACCAAACGTACGTGCACGAGAGATTTCTTTCACGAAGCCTTGAGAAGAGAAGTCAAACAACAAGTGTTGCTCATCTGCATCAATCGCTGGGTGATTAAACTCAATTTCGAAATCCATGCGGAAGCCATTGAAAGGAACAAACTCAGCCCACTTATCGCCATCTTCAAAGCGTACTGGCTTTTTAATGCGAATAAAGCGTTTCGCCGCGTTTTGCTCTTCAATACCAGCCTGTTGCAACAAGAATACGAACGGGCTCGCACTGCCATCCATAATTGGAATTTCTGGCGCATCGACTTCAACAACGATGTTGTCAATGCCCATACCAGCAAGAGCCGCATTTAAGTGCTCTACTGTAGAGATACGTACACCTTGATCATTCACCAGCGCTGTACATAGCATTGTATCGCGCACAGATTCTGGATCCGCAGGAAAATCAACCGGTGGATTTACATCGGTACGGCGGTAAATAATGCCTGTATTTGCAGCTGCTGGGCGAAGAGTAAGTGTGACTTTACGACCAGAGTGGAGACCCACACCAGTTGTTTTCACTATTTCTTTCAGAGTACGTTGTCTGATCATCTACTTTGCCTCAGTAAAAATGCTACAAATCACGGTCAATGGTGATATTGACCGTGCATGCTACCACAAAATTGAACAGTGTCAAATTGCGATTGTATTAGTCAGCTTGACGACGTAAGAAGGCTGGAATATCTAAGTAGCCGCTTTCTTTGTCCGCTTTCGGCGCTGCACTTTGGCTTGCACTCGAACCAGACGACGCAGATGTCGTTGGCTGAGGAGTTACCTGTGGCTTGTCTTGCAAAGTTGATGCCGTTTTCTCTTCCACTTTATTGACGGTTGCATGCTGAGATGTCACCGCTTGTGGTTGAGTCTGTGGCTGAGCAACTGGCGCAACTTTCGCCTTACCGCCCGCAACTAGCGTGATGTCAGGTTTCTTCTCGTTACCAATACCCGTAGCAACAACTGTTACACGAATTTCATCTGCCATATCAGGATCAAGTGAAGTACCGATAACAACCGTAGCGTTATCTGATGCGAAAGCTTTTACTGTATTACCTACAGTTTCAAACTCGTCTAGACGCATATCTAGACCCGCAGTGATGTTCACAAGTACACCACGTGCGCCAGCAAGATCGATATCTTCAAGCAGCGGGCTTGAAATCGCCATTTCAGCCGCTTCTTCTGCACGGTCTTCACCTTTTGCAACACCGCTACCCATCATCGCATGACCCATTTCCGACATAACTGTACGTACGTCAGCAAAGTCGACGTTAATCATGCCAGGACGAGTAATCAGCTCTGCAATACCCTGTACTGCATTCTTCAATACATCGTTAGCACTCGCAAAGGCTTCAAGTAGTGTAATACCACGACCAAGTACTTTGAGAAGCTTTTCATTAGGAATCGTGATTAATGAATCCACATGTTTAGAAAGCTCTTCAATACCTTGTTCAGCAAACGCTAGGCGTTTCTTGCCTTCAAAGCTAAATGGCTTAGTCACTACAGCAACAGTCAAGATATTGAGCTCTCTTGCTACTTCTGCAATTACTGGGGCTGCACCTGTACCAGTACCACCACCCATACCAGCTGCGATAAATACCATATCGGCACCACTCAGCTCTTCTTTAATTCGATCACGATCTTCGAGAGCTGCGTCACGCCCAACTTGTGGGTTTGCACCTGCGCCAAGTCCTTTTGTGATATCACCACCAATCTGAATAACGCTATTCACGCTGGTTTTACGAAGTGCCTGAGCATCAGTATTAATACTAATAAACTCAACACCTTCGATGGATTCACGTACCATGTGTTCAACGGCGTTACCGCCACCGCCACCAACCCCAACGACTTTAATTACTGCATCGTCAGACATTTCCATCATCGGTTCAAACATGTGTTATCTCCGTTTTTCCTGCTGCTCAGGTTAAAACTCTTTTTGTATCCAATTACGCAAACGACCAAATAAACCCGTTACAGAGGCACGAGAGGGCTCGTTATACTCAGTATCATCATTTACTCGTGCATCTCTTGCGTAATGAAGTAAACCAACTGCCGTAGAATGATACGGCTCTTTAACGTAATCAGTTAAGCCACTCACCTCTAAGGGTTTGCCGACTCTAACTTGGTTGCGGAATACACGTTCCGCACATTCTACCAAACCTTCAATCTGTGACGCTCCTCCTGTGAGCACCACTCCTGCGGCTAGGTGATGTTTAATCCCTTCTTCGCGCAGTTTTTCTTGTACGGTATCGATAGTTTGGTTAACCAGTCCCATCAACTCAGTATAACGAGGCTCAATCACTTCAGACAAAGTCTGTCTTTGTAAACTGCGTGATGGGCGTCCGCCTACACTTGGAACGTTAACTGTATCATCTTTACTGACTAACTCACTTAGAGCACAGCCATATTTCACTTTAATTTCTTCAGCATCACTAACTGGGGTACCGAAGGCAAAAGCGATATCACTTGTCACTGCATTGCCAGCGTATGAAAACACTTCGGTATGACGCAATGCGCCGCCAGTCCAAATGGATACATCCATCGTACCAGCACCGATGTCTACAACACAAACACCAAGCTCTCGTTCATCTTCAGTGATCACAGCATTACTCGCTGCTAACCCTGAATAAACCAGATGCTCAACTTTGAGTCCACAACGCTCGACTGCTTTTATGATATTTCTCGCCATATCATTGTGACAAGAGATCAGGTGCACGCTAACTTCCATGCGCACTCCTGATAAACCTAGCGGATTTTTTATCCCTTCTTGATAGTCAATCGTAAATTCTTGAGGGATAACGTGCAGAATGCGCTGTTCGTCACCAATCTTAATTGATTTGGCAGTATGAATCGCACGATCCATATCTTCTTGAGAGACCTCTTCATCCGAAATGGTTCCCATGCCTTTCTCAATTCGGCTAGCAATGTGACGCCCTGAAAGGGAGATAAACACATTCGTGATATCGCATTCTGCCATCAGCTCTGCTTGATCGACCGCTCGCTGAACCGATTTTACAACCGATTCAAGGTCATTCACGCCACCTTTATCCATCCCGCGGGAAGGACTGCTGCCTGCGCCAATAATATTGATTTGACCGTCAGGCAATACTTCACCCACGAGAGCCGATACGGTTGCAGTGCCTATATCAAGACCAACAATAATGCTGTCATCAGCGGTCTTAGTCATCTGTATTCTCTTGCTCTAACTCTTGTTCTGGGAACCATCCAATTGAGGCTCCCGTATCATACCTGAGGTCGATGTAGCTTACTCGCTGAGCATCGCTACCCAAATTCTGATAAAGCGAAACAAAGCGCTCTATCCGTTCCTGTAGTGACTCTTTGCCTAGCTCGAGGCGAATTCCGTTATCTAGGATAATCTGCCAAGCTCGGCGTTCATTCAACACCAAGGAAGTAATCGTTAAGTTAAGTGACTGAAACTTTGGACTGATCTCACGCCACACTCGCAACACTTCTTCGCTACTGTTTTGCGGTCCATAAAGTTTTACTCGCTCTTCATCCAATTTGGCTATGTCACCGTCGAAAACTTGCCCATCTTCATTGAGTAGTGCATTGCCATTCCAGATAGCCTCTGCATGAAACTCAGTAAGAAAGACTTTAACCGTGTCAGGCCATTGTTTACGAATTGAGGCATGTGATACCCAGGGGATAGACTCGGCCATATTTTGTAGCACGTTAATATCCTGCGACATAAACGTTCCAACATGATCAAGCTGAGCAAATGCTCGCTGTACATCAGCTGCTGAAACGTAATGTAATTCACCCTGAAGCACGATTTTAGATAGCGGAAGACGCTGGTCATCCCACATCCAAGAGATCGTAGAGTAAAGGAGAGAGCCTATTAACAACAATACCACCAGCAAGAATGCGCCACCTAGAGCGTGTTCTTTAACTAGTGGTTTAGAGGTTAAACGACGGCCTTCATTAAAAGCACTTTTAATCAAAGTCCATAGTCCTTGCCAATTAGCTCGCTTATTTTCCCTATCTCAATTCGTATATAGAGGCAAAAGCACTTACTTTAACCTTCGGATTATACTGGCGTCATAGAAAGTATCAAACACTGATGTTAAGAAATCGCCACTTAAAACCGAATAAGTGACGCAATTAGTCAAAATTCAATGTTTAAATCAAGCTTGAGACATCTTATCGATATTTAACTCAAGAGCTTCGAGCTGTTTCGCTACCTTACCAACATCACCCGCACCTTGAGTTAGTACTAAGTCACCATCTTGTAAAACATTAGCGAGAACTGAAGGTAACGCCTTGCTATCTGGAACAAAAATCGGATCAATCTTACCGCGACTACGAATAGTCCTACATAAAGAGCGTCCATCGGCTCCCGAGATAGGTTTCTCACCTGCAGAATAAACATCCAACATGATCAGAACATCAACTTGTTCGAGTACATTGGCGAAATCATCGTAAAGATCTCGTGTTCGGCTATAACGGTGAGGCTGAAAAATCATAACGAGACGTTTATCCTGCCAACCATTGCGTGCAGCTTGAATGGTCACATCAACTTCCGTTGGATGATGTCCATAATCATCGACCAGCATGGCCTGACCATTACCGGTATTGAACTCACCAAGGTGTTCAAATCGGCGTCCTGTACCTTGAGTTCCGGCCATGGCTTTTAGAATGGCCTCATCACTGATGTCATCCTCAGTAGCAACCGCGATTGCCGCAGACGCATTCAGTGCGTTGTGCCTACCAGGAATATTGAGAGTAATATCTAAATCCGGTTTGCCATGGCGAATAACGGTGAATTTGCCTTGTTGCCCTTCTTGTCGGTAATGAGCAATGCGTACATCCGCATCCTCAGAGAAACCATAGGTGATCACCTGACGGCTAATGATTGGAACCAATTCTCGTACCACAGGATCATCAATGCATACGATCGCTTGACCGTAAAATGGAAGGTTGTGAAGAAAATCGATAAATGTCTGCTTTAGAGTCTCAAAATCACCACCATAGGTATCCATATGATCAGCTTCGATATTGGTGACGATGCTGACCATTGGCTGAAGGTGTAGGAATGAAGCATCACTTTCATCCGCTTCTGCAATTAAGATACGGCTCGAACCGAGACGAGCATTAGTTCCGACACTCTTAACAAGACCGCCATTAACGAACGTTGGATCTAAGCCAGCTTCTGAGTAAATTTGTGTGACAAGTGCAGTGGTTGTGGTTTTACCATGTGTACCAGCAACCGCAATGCCGTGGCGGAAGCGCATTAACTCAGCAAGCATTTCAGCACGACGAACGACCGGAATACGTGCTGCGCGCGCCGCTATTATCTCTGGGTTTTCTTCATTGATGGCAGTTGAAACAACGACAACACTCGCCTCTGAAACATTTTCTTTTGCATGACCAATAAATACTGTCGCGCCTTTCTTAATCAGACGTTCTGTCGTCACATTAGCCGCAATGTCTGATCCAGAAATTTGATATCCTTCATTCAGTAATACTTCGGCAATACCGCTCATACCTGCACCACCAATACCGATGAAGTGAATGCATTTTACGCGGCGCATCTCTGGCACCATAGCTCTAATCTGAGCCAAATCTTGAGTATGTTTAACTGTCATGATTCTTTCTCGTTATTTCGTCAGTGCAATAATGGCTTCAGAGACCACACTATCTGCATCTAACTTAGCAGCGTCTCGTGCTTTCTTTGCCATATCAAGCAAAGCCGCGCGATCTAGCTGTTGAATTTCGTTCGCAAGTTTCTCTACGGTGAGGTCACGCTGCTCAATCATTTTTGCTGCGCCACACTCTACCAAATGGTCAGCATTCAAGGCCTGCTGTCTATCTTTATGCATAAACGGGATAAAGATAGCCCCGACACCCGCAGCGGATACTTCAGATACGGTCAGCGCACCTGAGCGACACACAAGTAGATCGGCCCATTGATAAGCCGCGGCTACATCATCGATAAACTCGACCACTTCCGCGGCCTCGACTTGATGCTCGGCGTATGCTTGCGCCACTTCCTGCTGGTTGTTTTTACCAGCCTGGTGGCGAATCTGATAGCCACTGCCAAGCTTAGCCATCACTTCAGGTAACGTTCGGTTAAGGATCTGAGCACCTTGGCTGCCTCCCATAACCAAAATTCTGATATCACCATCACGCTGACTCATCCGGCTAGTTGGCGGTTCAATGGCCACCACATCTTCACGCACAGGGTTACCAACAACTGGAGCCGCTGGGAAAGCCCCTGGGAAAGCCTGAAAAACCTGACGAGCTATCTTAGATAGCCATTGATTTGTCAGGCCCGCGACTGCGTTTTGTTCATGCAAAACAACAGGGATACCAAGTGACCATGCAGCGATTCCGCCCGGTCCACTTACGTAGCCACCCATACCAAGAACTGCATCTGGCTTCCAACGCTTCATATGAGCTCTCGCCTGAAACACAGCATTGATAATCTGCAATGGTGCGGCAATTAATCGACCAATGCCTTGACCGCGTAGACCTTTTACTTTGATAAAATCGATCTCGATACCGTGTTTCGGCACCAAATCCGCTTCCATACGATCAGCAGTACCCAACCAGCGAATATCCCAACCTTGCGACTGAAGCTTTTTCGCTACGGCAAGTCCCGGGAAAACATGGCCACCTGTCCCGCCAGCCATAACCATTAATCTTTTATTCGTTTTCATCTGTATTTAACTTTTGTTCTTGTGTTTCTGCACTACCCAATCGGCACTCATGATCGATACGCAGTAAAATGGAAACGGCAACAGCCATGACGATCAAACTCGAACCACCATAACTGATCAGAGGTAACGTCAAACCTTTGGTGGGTACCATACCCGCAGCAGCACCGACGTTGACTAGAGTTTGGAAAGCAAACCAAATCCCGATACCAAATGCTAAATAGCCACCAAAGAGTTGGTTGTTTTCAAATGCCTTACGTCCAATATAAATCGCTTTTAACACCAAACTAAAAATCAGCATCAATACCAGTACAACCCCCACATAACCTAACTCTTCGGCTAGCACGGCGAAGACAAAGTCAGTATGCGCTTCTGGTAGATATTCCAATTTTTGAATTGAGTTGCCTAACCCTTGGCCGAACCACTCGCCACGGCCAAATGCCATCAAAGATTGAGTTAACTGATATCCACTACCAAATGGGTCATCCCACGGGTCCATGAAAGAGGTAACACGGCGCATGCGGTAAGGTTCGATATAGATAAGCGTTGCAACCGCAACCAAGCCTACGACCATTAAAGCGAGAAACTGAGTCAGCTTGGCTCCAGCAATAAACAACATACCAAACAGAGTAACCAACATCACGATGACGGTCCCTAAGTCAGGCTGGAGCAACAGTAAACTCGCCAGCGTTGCGAAGACAATAATCGGCTTGATAAAACCGCCGAAAAAGCTGGACCGAACTTCTTCACTCTTTCGCACTAAATAACCAGACATGAAGATGAACAACGACAGTTTGGCGACTTCTGCTGGCTGTAAGTTAAACAAGCCTAATGGAATCCATCGCGAAGCACCGTTCACCGATTTACCCGCAACGAGCACGACGATGAGTAGTCCGATTGAAAGCAACAAAAGCCAAGTACTGAACTCTAACCAACGCTTGATCGGGACTTGAAGGATAACGGCCGAGGTGGAGATGGCCAGCACCAAAAAAATAGCGTGGCGAAACATAAAGTGAAAAGGTTGGTCAGTTAACCGAGAACTGATTGGAAACGAAGCAGAGGTCACCATCACCAACCCAGTCAGCATCAACCCCAAAGAGATCCATACTAACTGTCGGTCATACAGGGCTTCGGGTGACGATGTAGTCACCCAACGTTTGATGCTGCCAAAAACGTTTCGAATTTGCATAGTTCCCTACGTTATTTATGCGTAAGCTTTCGCTAGCTCGGTGAATGAATCTCCACGAGCCATAAAATTACTGAACTGGTCAAAGCTGGCACAGGCTGGAGAAAGTAATACCATATCTCCGGCAATCACATTGGGTGCTAACCACTGAATGATCTCTTCCATATCGTCAAAACGCTGAGCGCTTGGGTGGAGCGGCATAAACTGGTCACCGTCCTCACCAAAACAGCACAATTGCAGCTTCAAAGGCTTGAGTATCGGTTCTAACTGAGAGAAATCAGCACCTTTACCGACACCACCCACTAAAAGATACAGGGTGCCTTCCAGCTCAAGACCCGCCAAGGCTGCCATAGTGCTGGCGACATTCGTCGCTTTCGAATCATTGACCCACTTAACACCACGATTATCGGCAACCACTTGGCAGCGATGTGTCAAACCGCGGTAAGATTTCAACGCAGCTAAGCCTTTTTCGATATCAACGCCGACTTGCGCTAACAAGGCTAATACCACTAATGCGTTGGCAACATTATGACGACCAACAAGTGAGAGTTCCGATGTAGGACAAATAAGCGTGCCATTGACTGAAATATACTCGATACCATGCTGCGCAGTAACGGCAAACTGGGTTGGCTCAACCAGACTAAACTCGATCAGGTTATGCCCATCATGGTCTGGGTAGGTTTGTTTATCGTCAGCATTGACCACACAAGCTTCAGCATGCTCAAAGATGCGCAACTTCGCTTGGCGATAATCTTCCATACCTTGGTAACGATCCATATGGTCTTCAGATAGATTCAAAAACGCCGCCGCTTTTGGCGCTAATGAGCGCGTCGTTTCTAACTGGAAGCTGGACAGTTCTAGAACATATAAGTCCGCATCCAACGCAAGAAGATCTAACGCAGGCACACCAATGTTGCCGCCAACACCGACTGTAAGACCGGCCGCTTTAGCAACCTGCCCCGTCCAATCTGTGACGGTACTCTTACCATTTGAGCCAGTAATGGCGATCACTGGTTTATCGACTTGCCACGCAAACAGCTCAATATCGCCAACAACAGGGATACTCTTGGCGAGCACCTGCTGAATTTCGGGCGTCGCTAAAGCAATTCCGGGATTAGTCACAACCAGATCAGCTTCAAGTAACCAGTTCAGATTCCAACTTCCACTATGTAGAGCAATCCCCTGTGGTAAGGCTTCACTGCCTGGTGGGTTTTCACGCGTATCGATAACGCGAACATCTAGCGTTTTCTGCAATGAGGTTAAGTACTTAACGACAGAGAGCCCGGTGATACCGAGCCCTACAACAACGACTTTCTCAATACCTTGCCAACGATCCGTGGTCATGGTGTGAACTTCCTTATCGAACTTTAAGCGTCGCTAAACCGACAAGAACAAGCACAATAGAGATGATCCAGAAACGAACGATCACTCGTGGTTCAGGCCAACCTTTTAGCTCGTAATGATGGTGAATTGGTGCCATACGGAAAATACGTTGACCACGCAACTTATAGGAACCGACCTGTAAGATTACAGAAAGCGTTTCCATTACAAAAACACCCCCCATAATCACTAAAACAAACTCCTGACGAACCAACACGGCAATGGTACCAAGCGCACCACCTAAGGCGAGTGAGCCCACATCACCCATAAACACTTGTGCTGGGTAAGTGTTGAACCATAGGAAACCAAGTCCTGCGCCCACTATTGCGGTACAAACGACCACTAGCTCCGACGCTTGCGGAATGTATGGAATATGTAGGTAATTAGCAAAGTTGACGTTGCCCGTCGCCCAAGCAATAGCCGCAAAACCAGCTGAAACTAATACCGTTGGCATAATCGCTAGGCCATCCAGGCCATCGGTCAAGTTCACCGCATTACTGGTGCCGACAATAACGAAGTAAGTCAGTACAATGTACATCAAGCCAAGTTGAGGCATGATCTCTTTAAAAAACGGTACCACTAGCTGAGTGGCCGCGGTGTCTTTACCATGAGCGTATAGCGCGAAAGCGACAACCAGCGCAATGGCAGACTGCCAAAAGTACTTCCAGCGAGCAATCAAACCATCGGTGTTTTTACGTACCACCTTGCGGTAGTCATCAACAAACCCGACTGCACCGTAACCAATAAGAACGGCCAGAACTGACCATACATAAGGGTTTGAGAGATCCGTCCATAACAGAACCGTCGTTACAATGGCCGTCAGAATCATTATCCCACCCATTGTAGGCGTACCGCGTTTACTGAAGTGAGACTCAGGACCTTCATTTCGAACCACCTGACCGATCTGCAATAACTGCAAACGGCGGATCATGATTGGTCCCATCCACAATGAAATGCCTAACGCGGTAAGTACACTCACAATCGCACGAAACGACAGGTACTCAAATAATCGGAAGAATGAAAAATATGGCTGTAGTAGCTCCGCGAGCCAAATAATCATGTATACATCTCCTTGACAGCAGTAGCGACTTTACTCATTCCAGCACTATTTGCCCCTTTGACTAGCAGTGTTTGTGGTTCTTGATGCTGTACTATCTGCTGTTTAATATAATCAATCATGCTCTGATGGCTATCAAAATGAAGACCATCACACTCATTGCTGATCGCTTTTGCATCAGCGCCATATGTGAGCACGTGTTCGAATTCGAATGGGGCTGCATGTTCTCCGACTTGACGGTGAAGTGCAAGACTTTCATCGCCTAACTCAGCCATATTACCCAAAATTAACCAACGAATTCCCTTGAAGCTCGCCAACAGATCCGCCGCGGCTTTCATCGCGGGTACGCTGGCATTATAACTATCGTCAATAAGCTTGATCTTGTCGTTGAGTTCAATCACCTCAACTCGACCTTTAACCTTGCTTAAATGAGCCAAGCCGGTTTGTACCATTTCTAGATTGGCGCCCAGTTCTAACGCCAATGCTGTCGCCGCCAATGCGTTAGCAACGTTGTGTTGACCAACAATGCCAAGTTTGACTGCAATCTCGCCAAACGGTGAAACCAGAGTAAAACTGGCCTCACCACACGCATTGAGACCGATCTCTTTGGCAAAGTAGTCGGCATCTGAATCAACAACTGAAAAACTTTTTACCTGTTTGTCAGCGAGAACATCTTGCCAGTAATCTCCACCATGACTGTCTAAATTGATAATCGCGACCGAGCCAGGTTTTAATCCCTGATAGATTTCACCTTTCGCTTGTTTTACGCCATCAAGAGAGCCAAAACCTTCTAAGTGCGCCGCAGCAACATTATTGACTAACGCAACGTCTGCTTTGACCAGATTGGTCGTGTAAGCAATTTCTCCGATGTGGTTCGCGCCCATCTCAATAACGGCATAGTCATCTTCAGGCGTTGAACGCAGCAATGTTAGTGGAACACCGATGTCGTTATTGAAATTCCCAGCGGTAAACAAAACTCGTCCTCGCTGCGCCATAATGCTCGCAACCATCTCTTTAACGGTTGTTTTACCGGCACTGCCCGTGATCGCAACAGTAGGGGTCTGACAAGCATGATGAACCAGTGAACCAAGCTGACCCAAAGCCAGTTTAGTATCTTTGACCAACAGTTGCGGGACATCACTGTCCACGACTCTACTGACCAACAGAGCACCAGCACCTGACTCAACCGCTTGTGCAACGAAGTCATGGGCATCAAAACGTTCGCCAACCAGTGCAACAAAAAGAGCACCAGTTTCAATCACTCGTGTATCCGTTGATACAGATTCTATTGCCGTGTCATTACCAATTAGCTCAGCGTCTAATGCTTGTGCGATTTGGCTTAACATCAAGGTAATCATAACGACACCTCCAAAAGTTGTAGCGCAGACTCTCGGTCTGAATATTGGATAGTTTTGTCCGCCATCACTTGATAATCTTCATGCCCTTTGCCAGCAAGTAAGATAATGTCCAACTCACTGCTATGAGCGAGGGCATGCTTGAGCGCATTAAATCGATTGTGCTCAATAATGGCTTGTTGGGGATTCTGCATTCCTTCCAGCATGTCCTCTACGATTGCTGCCGGAGATTCACTACGTGGGTTATCATCGGTCAATATCACTTTGTCAGCCAGACTTTCACCAATCGCAGCCATCATTGGACGCTTACCCTTATCTCGATCACCACCACAACCAAAGATTGCCCATAGCTTGCCATGGCAATGAACACGAAGCGCTTGTAATGCTTTTTCTAATGCATCTGGGGTGTGGGCATAATCGACCACGACTTTCGCTTTGCCATTTGCTGTAAATAGCTCCATTCGACCGAGTACTGGTTTTAAGGAACCAGCCACATCAAACAACGCTTGTTTGTCGATACCAAGTGCGAGTAGTGCGGTTAATGCCACTAAGACATTACTTGCATTGAACTCACCGATAAGTGCGACCGTAAATTCTCCACGCCCAAACATCCCATCAATGGATAACGTTATTCCTGCTTCGCTATAACTTACACTTTGAGCCCATACTGCATTTGGGTAATCCGTTGGCTGAAGAGAAACCGCAATGGCCGAATCTAGGCGTTGAATCCAACAAGCCCCGACTTCATCATCAACGTTAATCACCGCCGCTTTGCACTGATGTTGGCTAAATAGCGAAAACTTGGCATTGGCATACTCTTCCATCGTGCCATGGTAATCGAGATGGTCACGACTCAGGTTAGTAAACACACCAGCAGCAAAAGACAGCGCTTTAACGCGACCTTGAATCAAACCATGAGAAGACACTTCAAGCGCTGTGTATTGCGCTTTTTGTTCCGCTAAAGACGATAGTGTCTTTTGGATTTCAACCGCATTACCCGTGGTATTCGCAGCTTCTTGTAGATTATCTAGAAAGCCATTCCCTGTCGTACCCATGACCGCTGCTTTTGAGCCGACTAAATCAATCCATTGAGCGATGAGCTGAGTGATGGTGGTTTTGCCGTTGGTGCCAGTGACACCAATCAAATCCATCGTTGGGTAGGTATACAAATGACCCGCAATTTCAGATAGGCACTTATCCAGCGCATCAAGATAAATCACTGGAACATCATCAACAATCTCAATCTCGCCATGTGCTTTTTGCTCACAAGCTTGAGCAATCACCGCATTCGCACCTTGCTCAATCGCGGTTGGGATAAATTTACGCCCATCCACAACATGGCCAATGATAGCTACAAAGGTTGTTCCAGATTGAACTCGTCGACTGTCGAGCTCTAATTCAGAAACAAGAATGGACGACAAACTCGGGCAATCGACCCAAGTGGAAAGCAGCGTGTCCATACTGATGGCTTTAGTCATATTTATTCTCCGAGCATTAGCTCAGCTTTCTTCATTTTGTTTCTCAGTACGCTTATAAGCCTACTGTTGGAATTTATTTTCGTCAGGGGCAACGTTCAGAATTTGCAGTGCGCCTTTCATGATTTCAGAGAAAACTGGCGAGGCTACCGAACCACCGTAGTAGTCGTCACCTTGTGGTTCATTAACCACAACCACAAGCGCTAAACGTGGGTCACTTACTGGCGCAACACCTGCTGTATAGTTGATGTACTCATCACTATAGCCACCTGCACTTGCCTTACGCGCAGTACCTGTTTTGGCACCGACTCGGTAACCAGGAACCGCAGCACGACGAGCAGAGCCACCTTTTTGCGTTACCGTTTCAAGCATGTCTAAGACGAGACGAGCATTCTCTTTGCTCACGACTTGGCGTGCCATATCATTGTCGTTACTTTCGATGATATGAATCGGCTCATATTTACCCAAGTTACCCAACGTCGCATAGGCATGCGCTAACTGGATTGGCGTAACTGACAAACCATAACCAAACGAGATGGTTGCGCGCTCAATTGGAGACCAACGCGAGCGGCTCGGGAAAATACCAACTACTTCACCAACCAAGTTCAAACCTGACAACTCGCCAAGACCAACAGAACTGTACAATCCAAGTAAAGCTTCAACCGGCATTTGCATCGCCAGCTTGGTCACACCGATGTTACTCGATTTCTTTAGAATGGTAGTTAGGCTCGCTTTGCCGACTTTTGGCGCATCACGAACGCGGCTACCACCGAGTTGAAGAATACCGTTACCCGTATCAACGATCGTATCTTTGTCTGCCACCCCATTTTCTAATGCGGCCAAAACAACAAAAGGCTTAATGGTTGAGCCAGGTTCCAATGAGTCAGTAATCACACGGTTACGCATTTTGTAACTTTGCCAATCACTGCGGTTATTCGGGTTGTAAGAAGGTGCATTCACCATCGCCAAGACGGCTCCCGTTTTCACATCAAGGATAACGGCAGAACCCGAGGTTGCACGATAGTCAGCAACTGCCTGCTTAATGGCTCGGAACGCGATCGCTTGAATACGTTGATCAATCGTCAGCTCTAACGGCTTGCCTTCTTCACGTTCTTCCAAAGAGATGTTTTCTACCACGCGTCCATAACGGTCTTTACGAATAATCCGTTTGCCGGCTTCACCAGTCAGCCATTTGTCATAGCTGCGCTCAACACCTTCAAGACCATGACCATCAATCCCAGTCACCCCCACTAAGTGGGCACTTACCTCACCTGCTGGATAGTAACGTCTTGACTCAGCCTTTAGTCCGATGCCTGAAAGTTTCAATTCGCGAATGTAGTGCGCCATTGCAGGACTAACCTGACGCTGAAGATAGATAAAGCGACGGTCTTTGTTGTCATTAATCTTATCGATCAGGCTTTGACGCTTAACGCCTAACACGTCAGCGAGTGCATACCAACGGTTTATATCATCTAGACCACCGGCTTTGAAAATGGCCACTGGATCAGCCCAAACCGCCTCAACAGGAACACTTACCGCTAAAGGTTCACCATTGCGATCAGAAATGATGCCGCGAGCTGAATGCAGCGTTTTGGCTCGAACCGAACGTAAATCCCCCTGCTTGATCAAGTTATCAGGTTCAATAATTTGGATATAAGCGATACGACCAGCAAGTGCTGCAAAGGCACAAAAAACAAAAAATAGCACTACATAGAATCGCCAACGGATAAGATGAGTTGGCTGCGGCTCGGCTTTAGGCTCAGCGTGTTTTTCTTTCTTGCTCATGGGAGGTTAATAATGACTTCTTTATCGGAATCTGGACGCTTCATTTCCAGCTCTTGTTTTGCCACGGCTTGTACGCGGCTGTGCTCGGCTAATGCAGTTTCTTCAAGTAACAAATTACGCCATTCATTATCAAGCCTCTCACGTTCAACTAAGGCCTGATCTTTTTCGGTAATGGCTTGGCGTGTGTGGTGAGTCGTAAATACCACCCCCATCGCACTAGCAAAAATCATCAAGAGGAAGATTAGCGGTACACGACCAACACTCAACAGATCGAGTGCAATCAGCTTAGCGAGATTGGGCGTTGACTTACTCATTGTTTGTTATAGCTTTTCTGCAATACGTAGCACTGAACTGCGTGAACGTGCATTGTGTTCAACTTCTTGTTTTGACGGCTTGATTGCCTTACCAACCGCTTTTAAGTTCGCACTGCCTAAAGCTTTGATCTGCTCTTCAGTCATTGGAATACCGTGAGGCACTTCTGGTCCTTTACTCTCTTTACGAATAAAGCGTTTTACCATGCGGTCTTCCAGAGAGTGGAAGCTAATCACTGATAGGCGACCTTGTGGCGCAAGAATCTTCGCTGCACCTTTTAGCGCCGTATCGATTTCTTCTAACTCACTGTTGATGTAAATACGGAAGGCTTGGAAAGCACGTGTGGCGGGATGCTTTTTCTCTTTGAAACTTTTTGGTGCTGCGTCTGAAATCAATTTGGCTAGCTGACTGGTGCGCGTCAGAGGCTCGTTCTCTTCGTTCTCACGGTAAGCAACGATCGCTTTAGCAATGCGACGCGCATGCTTATCTTCACCGAACTCGCGGATAACCCAAGTAATATCATCCAAGTCAGCTTCCAGCAGCCATTGTGAAACCGGGATACCAGACGTTGGATCCATTCGCATATCCAGCGGACCATCTTTCATAAAGCTGAAACCACGCTCAGCGTCATCAAGTTGAGGAGAAGAAACACCCAGATCCAGCAGAACACCATCCACTTTACCAACCAATCCATACTCTTCGGCATAGTCCGCCATACCAGAGAAAGGACCATGAATAATGGTAAAACGAGGATCGTCAATTTTGTTTGCTTCAGCGATAGCTTGTGGGTCACGGTCGATACTGTAAAGGCGACCATTTTCGCCCAACTTAGACAATATCGTACGGCTATGACCGCCACGACCGAATGTACCATCGATATAGATACCGTCAGGCTTTATTGCTAAGCCATCAATCGATTCATGCAGGAGTACGGATATGTGTTTAAATGCTTCGGTCATAGTTATCTCATGTGGCTGTCGCATTGACGGATTCAGATTCTCCAGTGTACTGATTTAGCGGCGTATCGCCACTATTAGCACATGAGAACTCGTGATTTAGCGCCAAGTTTAATGGTTCGGAAATAAATTTGGTCAATTAAAAGCAAAAAACCCATCATAACAACAAAGTTACGATGGGTCTCGAATAGGTGGAGCCGACACATAAGCCGGGTTCTGTTCCGCTTGCGCGGCGGTAGCCATTCGTCTAGGCCAGCAATCGCTCACTGGCTCGAGCAACCTACCCGCCTCCTTACGCGAGCAACGCAATGTGGAGGCCTATTTGGTCTTGCTTCAGGTGGAGTTTACCCTGCTACGAACTATTACTAGTCGTCCGGTGCGCTCTTACCGCACCCTTTCACCCTTACCTGTGCCCTAGGGCCATCGGCGGTCTTCTCTCTGCTGCACTTGTCGTAGGCTTGCGCCCCCCAGGCGTTACCTGGCACCTTGCTCTATGAAGCCCGGACTTTCCTCCCCTCTGTCAGTCTCCCGAAGGACATCAACAAAGCAGCGACTACCCAGTCAGCTCCGAGGGCGGATTGTATAGACTAATCCACTAAGTGTCTAGCGAGATCACAAATATGATGCAAACGAGGCGTTAAGTGGTCAAGGAACAGACAGAATACGTTGCTTCGCGAGGCAAGAACGCTGCCCTTCGAGAGTCGAGCAATGGAAAGCTAGAGCTAAAGCGGCTTCTTCTTGATTCTCGACTCCAATGTCTCAACTCTTAACTCAAGTTCTCCAACCCCCACTTATACAGCGCATTTTTCTTCAGGTTGTATATTTCTGCGGCCAATGCGGCGGCTTTTTTAAGGGGTAACTCTTTGGTCAAAATCGCCAGTGTGCGAGTCGCTTCCTCTGGCAAAGTCTCTTCTTCACTCGAACGGTAACCATGAATCAACAGCGCCATTTCACCACGCTGCTGATTCTCATCAGCTTTAACCCATTCCACCAATTCACCCAGTGGCATGCCTTGAATAGTCTCAAAGGTTTTGGTCAGTTCACGGGCAAGAACAACTTCTCGCTCAGGCCCCAAAATGTCTAGCATATCCGCAAGTGAATCTAGGATGCGGTGAGGGGATTCGTAGAATACACATGTACGTTCTACTTTGGCGATTTCTAGGAACTTATCTTTTCGTCCCTTGCTTTTCGCAGGTAAGAACCCTTCAAAGCTGAATCTGTCAGAAGGTAACCCCGATGCGCTGAGCGCGGTAATCACTGCGCAAGCCCCTGGCAGTGGGACAACTTTAACGCCCGCCTGACGACATTGCGTGACAAGATGGTATCCTGGATCACTAATTAATGGGGTGCCGGCATCAGAAACGAGTGCAATTGAGTGCCCAGCTAACAATTTGTCGACTAAGACTTGCGCTTTTTGCTGTTCGTTATGATCATGGAGAGCATAAGTTTTAGTTTGAATATTGAAGTGAGAAAGCAACTTACCGGTATGACGTGTATCTTCTGCGGCAATAAGATCGACATTAGATAGCACTTCAATCGCTCGCTGAGTAATATCGCCCAGATTGCCAATGGGTGTAGGTACGATATAAAGGGTAGGAACCTCAGTTAGTAAGGTTTTGTTATCTGTCATTTGTTTACCATCACTTCAACGATTAATATAGACACAATTTTATACGGAATTAACAAAGAGCTCATGGCCATGAAAAACCACAAGCGTCTCAGTGTAACACGCTTACTGACTCCTGTAGCACTTGCTGTCACATTGGCAGCGTGTTCTTCTGCTCCAAAGGCGCCAACAAGTGTCGATATTACCCTCGACCCAAATCAGCCAATCCAGACCTATCTGATGCGTGCTGATAGCAGCCAAGGAAGCCTACAAAATGATTGGCTAATCATGGCACTGAAAGCCTCTATCGATGCTGGAGACGCAACTCAAGCAGAGCTATTGATGAAGCGTTTAGCTCGTCAATCCTTAACCGATATGCAGCAAGCCGAATGGCAACTCGCTCGTGCAGAACTACTTGTTGCTCAAAATCAGCCCCAAGAAGCGCTCTCACAACTTAATTTCAGACCATCGTGGCAACTTGCCGATGAGCAGTGGCTAAGCTACCACCAACTTCGCGCCTCCCTATTCACAAAACAAGGTGATTTTTTCAATGCCACTCGTGAACTATCGTTAAGCAGCGGTTACTTACCTGAAAGTGAGCAAGCTTTTGTGGCACAAAGTATCTGGAACAATTTAGGCCAATACACCGGAACTCAACTTGACACCTTCAAGCAACAAGAGACTGACCCTGTTATCGCTGGCTGGCTTGAAGTGACTGGCTTCACCAAGAACTATGCGAGCAACCTACCGCAGTTGAAAAGCAGCTTAGAACAGTGGTTAGCGGCTAATCCAACTCACCCTGCATCGCTATACACTCCGCAGGCAATTAATGAAATTTTGTCTCTTGAACTCATTAAACCCGTCAACACAGCGCTACTGCTACCACTTAGTGGCAAGTTTGCTCAACAAGCTAAGCTAATTCGTGACGGCTTCATCCTAGAGATGATGAATGATAAGGAACGAGATCCTAACGCAACGCTCACCGTGATCGATACCAATGCAACAAGCGTAGCTGAATTAGAGTCGACCTTAGTTGAAAAGCAAATTGATTCAGTTGTAGGTCCGTTACTTAAAGAGAACATTGAGAAACTGCAACAAGCTCAAGCAAGCTTTACTTCAAGTTTACCGATGCTTGCGCTTAACATCCCTGATAATGTTGAAGCGGGAAACAACACTTGCTACCTCGCCCTTTCGCCTGAGCAAGAAGTTGCTCAAGCTGCAAAACATTTAGCTAAACAAGGCTACCAATACCCGCTCATCCTTGCTCCTAATGGACGTTTAGGCTCACGTGTCGTGGATGCGTTTAAGCAAGAGTGGAGCAAATACAGTGATAACAAGGTGGCGGTAAACCTCTTTGGTGATAAACGCCAACTACAACGTGACATCAATAAAGTATTCGGTTTGCAAGATAGCCAGCAGCACATTGCTCAGATGGAATCTTTACTTAGTATCCCGCTGGAAAGCCAACCACGCAGTCGCCGCGATGTCGATGCAGTCTACATCGTTGCAAGCAGTGCTGAGTTAACATTAATCAAACCATTTATTGAAGTAGCGATTAACCCAGATACGATCCCACCGAAGCTCTATTCTAACTCACGCAGCAATAGTGGCCGTCAGCAGTACGAAGATCTAACCGGTGTGATGTACAGTGATATTCCACTATTAATTCAACCAGATGCAAGCCTGAAAGCTCAAATGGATAAATTGTGGCCGAAAGATTCTAACGCAGAGAAGCGCCTGCAAGCCCTAGGTATGGATGCTTACCGTTTGATGGAACATCTCCCTCAAATGAAAGTCGTTCAAGGCTACTCTATCGAGGGAAATACTGGCTTGCTAAGTATCGACGATAATTGCGTCGTACAGCGCGAGATCAGTTGGGCGGAGCATAGTGCCAACCAATAAAAGAGAGCACGGACAACACTACGAAGCCGCAGCACAAAAGTATCTTACTGGTTGCGGCCTCTCATTAATTGAGCGAAACTTCCTAGCCAAAGCTGGCGAGATAGACCTCATTATGCGCGATGGTACAACTATCGTCTTCGTTGAGGTACGCTATCGTAAAAGCCAATCGTTCGGACATGCTGCGGAGACCGTCACGTCTAGCAAAATACGCAAGCTAATAAAAACCGCAAATGTATGGCTAATGAAGAACGGCTTATCCGTTTACTCGACAGATTTTCGCTTTGACTTGGTGGCGATTCATAACCATGGCCACCAAATCGAATGGCTCAAAAACGTAATAACTCAAGGATAATCGATGCTAGACAGCATTAAAGACAGTTTTACTGAAAGTATTCAAATTCAAATTGCCGCAGCAGAAGCATTGCCTGATGCCATTACACATGCCGCACAAGCTATGGTTGCTAGTCTTCTTAATGGCAACAAGATCCTGTGTTGTGGCAACGGTGGCTCATCCTCGAACGCACAACAGTTTGTTTCTTGCCTTTTAAACCGTTTTGAAACTGAGCGCCCTAGCCTACCTGCAATGGCCTTAACCGCCGATAACACGACTCTTACCGCAGTCGCAAACGACTATCACTACGAAGAGATTTTCTCTAAGCAAGTTCGCGCCTTTGGTCAGACTGGTGACATTCTGCTGGCTATTTCCACCAGCGGGAATAGCAAAAATATCATCAAGGCGATGGAAGCTGCGGTGACAAGAGACATGACTATCATCGCCTTAACAGGCAAAGATGGCGGTGAAATGGCAGGGTTATTGGGTGAGAACGATGTGGAGATTCGGATCCCATCTCACAGAACAGCAAGAATTCACGAAGTTCATATGGTGACGCTACACTGCTTATGCGATCTTATCGACCAAGTATTGTTTCCTGCACACGAAGACTAAATGATGAATTGGTTTAAACCTCTACTGTTATCTCTATTGCTACTCAATCTCACCGGATGCGCTGGTCTATTTGTTGCTGGCGCAGCAACGACAGCCGCAATCGTTATTGACCCTCGAACAACGCAAGAGATCTGGAACGATAATAATATTGAGTTTGAAGTCGCGGGTATTGGTAACAAGCCCCCATTCAGAGGCAATGCCCGTATTACTGCCAGTTCATACAACGGCACCGTAGTTTTGATGGGACAGGCAAACAGCGATCAACTCAAGCAAGAGTTTGAATCGCAAGCACGTAAAATCAAAGGCGTTAAAAACATTCACAATCAACTGCGTGTTAAAGCACCGTTGTCTGTGGGCGAGATTAGCCACGATAGTTGGATAACGACGAAAGTGAAATCCGCTTTACTGGCGAACTCGGAGCTTAACGGCGTAAAAATTAAAGTGATCACCGAAGACAAAGAAGTATTCTTACTCGGTTATGTTTCTCAACAACATGCTGACATTGCAACCGAGTTAGCGCGCAACATATCTGGTGTAAAACAGGTGGTACGTGCCTTTCACCAACAGGGCTAAGCACAACAAATTGAGATAAAAAAAGCAGCGCATTAGCGCTGCTTTTTTATTTGACTACTCTTAGGCTTGGACGCCCTTTGGTCGGTCTTGGAGGCTCATCATCAGAGTTGAGGGACTCTCGTTCCGCACTCTCGTCAGCAACAGACAAAGAGTTCTCTTCATCTTGTTCCTCATAAATCCCTTCTTCTTCATATTCGCCCATGTAAGCTTCTTCGGGTTCAAACATGGTACCTGCGCCATTTTCACGGGCATAAATAGCTTGAACAGCATACAAAGGGACGATAACAGAATGAGGACGACCACTAAAACGAGCATTAAAGGTGATCGCTTCGTTTCCTAGTTCCAAGTTACCCACCGCTCTAGGAGCAATATTTAGGATGATTTGTCCATCTTGAACAAACTCCATCGGCACTCGGACACCAGGCAATTCGGCTGCCACTACGACATGCGGCGTTAAATCGTTATCCACCAACCAATCATAAAACGCACGAAGCATATATGGTCGGCGTGGTGTCATATTGACAATATCCATCTTCTCGCCAATTAACGAGTTAGACGCATTTCACGTTCAGCTTCCGTTAGAGAAGCTAGGAATGAATCACGCTCAAATACACGATTCATGTAAACTTTAAGCTCTTTCGAACCTGGACCAACTAGTTCAATACCAAGTTGAGGCAGACGCCATAGCAATGGTGCTAGGTAGCAGTCGATTAGGCTGAATTCTTCGCTCATGAAGTACTCATACTCAGCGAAAACAGGGCCTAGAGTTAGCAGGTCGTTGCGCAGTTTGTTGCGGGCAGCTTCTGCTTCATCAGCAGTGCCTTTTACAATCTTTTCAGCAAGCGTGTACCAGTTTTTCTCGATACGGAAGATCATTAGACGGCTGTTACCACGAGCTACTGGGTATACAGGCATCAATGGTGGATGAGGGAAACGCTCATCTAAGTATTCCATGATGATCTTTGAGTCGTAAAGCGCTAGTTCACGGTCAACAAGTGTTGGTACTGTCTTATATGGATTAAGTTCGATAAGTTCAGCAGGTAGATTTGCTTCATCAACAAGCTCTACTTCTACACTTACACCTTTCTCTGCTAGAACAATACGAACCTGATGGCTATACATATCAGATGCACTTGAAAATAGAGTCATCACAGAACGTTTATTGGCAGCTACAGCCATGGAGCCCTCCAGCACACTTACAAAATAAAAACAATGGAGGCTAAGCCTCCATTGTTAAGTTAAAAATTTGGGAATTAGCACAGTATCGTAGCACAATTAGTGCACATCACGCCAATACTCTTTCTTCAGCAATACAACAACGATTGTAAAGATGATTAAGAAGCCCATAACCCACCAGCCAAGAGCGTGACGCTCAAGCTTCACTGGGTCACCTGAGTACTCAAGGAAGTTCACCAAATCGCGAACTGCATTGTCGTACTCTTCACGGTTAAGCTCACCGCTGCCATCAGCTTCTACACCAACAACTTTCGTCACTTCTTTACCATCAACTACGTGCGTTTCATACACTGGCTTAGGAATACCTTGTAGCTCTTCAAGCACGTGAGGCATACCAACGCTTGGGAAAACAATGTTGTTCACGCCAAACGGACGGCTTGGATCCTCGTAGAAAGCACGTAGGTAAGTGTATAGCCAATCTGTACCACGAACACGAGCAACAAGTGTTAGATCTGGCGGTGGAGCACCGAACCATTTCGCCGCTGACTTATCTGGAATTGCGTTCTCCATCAAGTCACCCACTTTTGCTTCCGAGTCGAAGATTAAATTGTCTTTTAGCAAATCTAGAGGAATACCGATGTCACGACCAACTCGCTCGTAACGTTGGTATTGAGCTGAGTGACAGCCAAAACAGTAGTTCATAAACAGCTTTGCACCGTTTTGCAATGAAGCTTGGTCACTCAGATCGTTGTTTGCTTTATCTAGTGGTACGTTCGCACCCGCTGCCATTGCCAATGAAGGCAGCATTGCAAATAAAATTACAATCCATTTTTTCATTTGAATGTCACCCTTTCTGGTAGTGGCTTAGTCGCTTCGTTCTTACTGTAGAAGTACAGCAGTACGAAGAACATGAAGTAAGCTAAGCTGAAGATCTGAGCTAGTAGCGTGTACGTTGGTGTTGCTGGAAGCGCACCAAGAATACCCAACGCGATAAAGCTGATCGTGAACTGGATGATGTTGAATAAATGGAACTTACTGCGGTAGCGGTAAGAACGCACGCGACAACGGTCTAGCCAAGGTAGTACAAATAGAACCGCAATCGACGCACCCATTGCAATAACACCTAATAGCTTGTCTGGAACCGCACGCAGAATCGCGTAGAACGGAGTGAAGTACCATACAGGAGCAATGTGCTCAGGTGTTTTCAGTGGGTTCGCTGCTTCAAAGTTAGGTGGCTCAAGGAAGTAACCGCCCATTTCTGGGTTGAAGAACAACACGTAACAGAATAGGAACAAGAATCCTGCTACACCGACCATATCCTTAACCGTACCGTATGGGTGGAAAGGAATAGAGTCGATGATATCGTACTTCTTAGTGTAGTAGTCGTGGAACTTAAACTGTGTCTGGTAATCGTCGCCCATCGTGCCTTTTGGTAGCTTAGTTTCAATACCATCAGGGTTGTTTGAACCCACTTCGTGCAGAGCTAGAACGTGTAGAACGATCAACAGCAATAGTACGATTGGTAGTGCGATAACGTGTAGAGCGAAGAAACGGTTAAGCGTCGCACCAGAGATTACGTAGTCACCACGAATCCAAAGTGTTAGATCATCACCGATAACAGGAATGGCACCAAACAGAGAAATGATTACCTGTGCACCCCAGTAAGACATCTGACCCCATGGTAGTAGGTAGCCCATGAATGCTTCTGCCATCAACACGAGGAAGATTAGCATACCGAAGATCCATAGTAGCTCACGAGGCTTCTGGTAAGAACCGTAGATTAAGCCACGGAACATGTGTAGGTAAACAACAACGAAGAATGCCGAAGCACCCGTTGAGTGCATGTAACGTAACAACCAACCGTACTCAACATCACGCATGATGTATTCGATTGACGCAAACGCGCCATCACCAGACGGTACGTAGTTCATTGTTAACCAAATACCCGTTAGGATTTGGTTGACCAATACAAGCATCGCTAGCGAGCCAAATAGATACCAAAAGTTAAAGTTCTTTGGCATCGGGTACTCAGAAAGGTGCTTCTTGTACGCATTCATTGCGGGTATGCGTTTTTCTACCCAATCAAGTAGAGCTTGCATTATGCCTCCCCTTCTTCGTCAACACCGATAAGGATTCTGGTATCACTTAGGTACATGTGTTTTGGAACAACTAGGTTAAGTGGTGCTGGTACACCTTGGAATACACGACCAGCCATGTCGAACTTAGAGCCGTGACATGGACAGAAGAAACCAGACTTAACACCCTGAACTTGTTCAGCAAAACTGTCAGGTAAATAGGTTGGAGAACAACCAAGGTGCGTACAGATACCAACAGCGACAAAATACTCAGGCTTAATTGAGCGGTAAGCGTTTTGAGCATAAGTTGGCTGCTGTTCTTCTCCAGATGCAGGGTCACGTAGTTGACCATCAATTGCTTTCAGTCCATCGACTACGGTTTGTGCACGACGTACAACCCATACAGGTTTACCACGCCACTCGACACGTACCATCTGCCCTTCTTCAAGTTTACCGATATCAACTTCAACAGGGGCACCCGCAGCTTTGGCTTTTTCACTTGGGTTCCAAGATTTAATAAAAGGAACGGCGACAGCAGCTGCTCCTAAACCACCAACAACAGCTGTTGTAGCAGTTAAGAAACGTCTGCGACCGTTATTTAAAGGCGCATTGCTCATCCAAACATTCTCCCATTTGCTCCTTGTGGATTATTGTTATTCCGCTTAAAGAGCATGGCTAACAAAATACGAATTTAGTTGTATTTATTTGATGGGAAATGATAAATAAAACCCTACTTTTTGACAAGATAAAGCTACCTTTTTGTAACATTTGTGAGGCGAATCGCCAGTGACGTCACAAAAGCTGCGTAAGTACGACAAATCAAACAGTAAGTACGGGTGACAAAGGATTTTTTTGGAGCGGAAAAACAAAAAAGCCTGACATAATGCCAGGCTTTTTGGTGCCACATCCAATGCAAGCATTGGAAGCGAATCTTTTCGAAAAAAGATTAACGCTTAGAGAACTGTGGACGACGACGTGCTTTACGTAGACCAACTTTCTTACGTTCAACGCAACGAGCGTCACGAGTAACGTAACCAGCTGCACGTAGAGTAGGACGTAGAGACTCATCGTATTCCATTAGAGCGCGAGTGATACCGTGACGGATAGCACCAGCTTGACCAGAAATACCGCCACCTTTAACAGTAACGTATAGGTCTAGTTTCTCAGTTAGTTCAACTAGCTCAAGAGGTTGTTTAACAACCATGCGAGAAGTTGGACGACCGAAGTACTCATCAAGACTACGCTTGTTGATTACGATGTTGCCGCTGCCTGGTTTGATGAAAACACGCGCAGCTGAGCTTTTGCGACGGCCAGTGCCGTAGTATTGATTCTCTGCCATTTCCGAAATCCCCGATTAGATGTCTAGTACTTGTGGTTGTTGAGCAACATGGTTGTGCTCAGCGCCAGCGTAAACTTTAAGCTTACGGTACATAGCACGGCCAAGAGGACCACGTGGTAGCATACCTTTAACCGCTAGCTCAAGAGCCATCTCTGGCTTACGATCAATTAGCTTCTCGAAGCTGATTGATTTTAGGCCGCCTGGGAATTCAGAGTGACGGTAGTAAATCTTACCTTTAGCCTTGTTACCAGTTACAGTAACTTTCTCCGCGTTTACAACGATGATGTAATCACCAGTGTCAACGTGTGGAGTGTATTCAGCTTTGTGTTTGCCACGTAGGCGAGATGCAATTTCACTTGCTAGACGACCAAGAGTTTTACCTTCAGCGTCTACAACGTACCAGTCGCGTTTTACAGTTTCTGGTTTAGCAACGAAAGTTTTCATGCTAATAATAACCCGTTCAATATTTAAATTTACACTTAAGGAGCAAGCTTGCTCCCACTGACTAAGAGTCCAGTCAACACCCCTTCGAGTGGTTGGCACTCTCGACCCGTTATGTCGAAATACCTTCGATAATCAAGGTCTGCAGTAACGGTGGGTCGCAGGATTATAGAGAAGTCAGTTGAAAAAATCACCTTTTTTTGGATAAAAATTTCATTTTTTTTCAAGCTCAACCCTTTAACCACAAGCTCGCTAAGCTAAATGCTCTTTCGCCAAATAATCATGGCTTTGCATTTCAATCAATCTCGACTGACAACGTTTGAACTCAAATTCAAGTAAACCACCCGCATAAAGAGCCTCCAATTCTACTTCAGCCGAGATGATAAGCTTAACGTTACGCTCGTAGAACTCATCGACTAAGGCGATAAAGCGGCGAGCTGCATCATCAATGCTCGCGTTCATCTGCTGAACATCAGCCAATAGCACGGTGTGGTAAATACGCGATAGCTCTATATAGTCATTCTGGCTACGCGCAGATTTACATAACTGAGCAAAGGTGGCGTGAAGCACACCTTCCGACGCTTGCACCACCTCAATCTGACGGTGGTTTATGTCTATGACACTCACCCCCTTTTTACCTTCACCAACCAGTTGTTCATAGTAGTGACAAAGGTTCTTACTGGCTTGCTCATCAAGGGGGGAGTGATAGATTTCTGCTTGTTCTAGCGTTCTCAAGCGATAATCAATACCACTATCTACGTTGAGTACTACGCAATTGGCCTGAATCAGTGCAATCGCAGGGAGAAATCGAGCTCTCTGTAATCCGTTTCGGTAAAGGTCTTGTGGCGGAATGTTTGATGTCGCAACCAGAATGACACCACGCTTAAACAGCGCCTGAAACAGAGTCCCCAAAATCATGGCATCGGTAATATCTGAAACAAAAAACTCATCAAAACAGATGATCTCGGTTTCTGCCTTGAATTTATCAGCAACCAACTCAAGTGGATCATTGACATCCCCAAGTGCGTTCAACTCATCATGTACGCGGTACATAAAACGGTGAAAGTGAACTCGCATTTTTTTTTCGGTTGGAAGTGCATCGAAAAAGGTATCAACTAGATAGGTTTTACCACGCCCAACCCCACCCCAGAAATAAAGACCTTTAGGCGATTCTGGAAGCTTAGGCTGTTTACTACTGAACCAAGTTTTCCACCCTGATGGTTTTTCTATCGGGGTTTCTAGGTACTCAATGAATTCATGATAGAGCTTATCTAAGGCGGTTACCGCTTGTAACTGAGCAGCATCTTTCTGAAAACCGTGTTCTTTTATATCTTTATTATAGATTTCTAGTGGCGTCATCGCTTCGATACCTAATGAAGAAGACTGTTAAACTGCTATGTAGAGCACATGCATTTTTCTTTATTGGCTTAAGCACTCATAGTACCATGTGATTTGAACATGTGTAACTAACCAGTAAAAAACATGTTAAATAACAATGATAAGGAGCAATTATGCCTTGGATTTACGCCCTTGTAGGCTTGCTTGTTGGGATGCTTTTAGGCGCTGTCATTTCACGTCTTACGACGCCCGGATATAAGAAGCAGAAGAACGTTCAGAAAGATTTGGATAAGGCCAAATTTGAATTAGAGCAACAAAAACAAGATCTTGCTGATCATTTTGCACAGTCTGCTGAAATGCTCGACTCACTAGGTAAAGAGTACACTAAGCTTTATCAACACATGGCTAAAACCTCTGCGGAGTTACTGCCTAATCTTCCTGAACAAGACAATCCGTTTATCAAGAAGATTAGTCAACAATCAGAGGTCGATTCTCACGTTTTCGATTCTGATTCTACGGTTCAACCTCTTAGCGAAGCTCCAAAAGACTACGCAGCAGGTTCAACTGGATTACTAAAAGACCAGAAAAAAGAAATTCTAGACTCACAAGACGTGGTCTCCGCTAAAGCGTCATAACCCAATCTTTCTTTTGTGATGAACTTTACATCGTTTTTTGAGTCTTAAATTCCGATAAGTGCCCCTTTAATTCTTCTTCAACGTATAAACGTTTGAATTTTTGGGGCTTAACTATATAGGAGTATCCGATGAAAAAACCTTTGCTTGCCTTAACCGTTCTCTCTCTAAGCCTAAGTTCAATCATCACGCCAATGCAAGCGACTGCTGCTTTACCGTTTACGGTTGATGGTGAACAACTGCCAAGCCTCGCTCCGATGCTTGAGAAAGTCACTCCCGCGGTAGTCAGTATCTCAGTTGAAGGCACTCAAGTGTCTCGCCAACAAATTCCTGAACAGTTTCGCTTTTTCTTCGGTCCTGATTTTCCAACTGAACAACTGCAAGAAAGGCCATTCCGTGGTTTAGGTTCTGGTGTGATTATCGATGCCAAGCAAGGTCATGTAGTGACTAACTACCACGTGATTAATGGTGCAGAAAAAATTCGCGTCAAACTTCACGATGGCAGAGAATATGACGCAGAGTTGGTCGGTGGTGACCAGATGTCTGATGTTGCCCTGTTAAAGCTCGAAAAAGCGAAAAATCTTACCGAAATCAAGATTGCAGATTCAGACAAGTTGCGAGTCGGCGATTTCACTGTTGCGATTGGTAATCCATTTGGTCTTGGTCAAACCGTGACGTCTGGTATTGTCTCTGCTCTGGGTCGCAGTGGTCTAAACATTGAGAACTTCGAAAACTTTATCCAAACCGATGCGGCGATCAATAGTGGTAACTCAGGTGGTGCTTTGGTCAACCTGAAGGGTGAGTTGATTGGTATCAACACCGCAATTCTTGGACCAAATGGTGGTAACGTTGGGATAGGTTTCGCGATTCCTTCCAATATGATGAATAACCTCACTGACCAAATCTTAGAATTTGGTGAAGTGAAGCGCGGTATGCTTGGTGTGCAAGGCGGTGAGATTACCTCTGAACTTGCAGAAGCCTTAGGCTATGAATCAAGTAAAGGTGCGTTTGTTAGCCAAGTGGTACCAGACAGTGCAGCCGATAAAGCCGGCATTGAGGCTGGCGATGTGATCGTTTCGGTAAATGACAAGGCAATTAACTCATTTAGTGAACTTCGAGCTAAAGTCGCCACCCTGGGTGCTGGTAAAAAGGTAACGCTAGGTGTCGTCAGAGATGGTAAGCAGAAGTCTTTTGATGTCACTCTTGGTGCGCAAACCAATGTTAAAACCACAGCCGACAAACTTCATGAAGGTTTGGCAGGGGCAGAGCTCACCAACACAACGGCCAGTGATAAAGTGCAGGGTGTTAAGGTGTCAACCGTCGAAAAAGGCTCCAACGCGGAAGCTTATCAGCTGCAAAAGGATGACATTATCATCGGTGTAAACCGTCAAAGAGTGAAGAACTTAGCCGAGTTTAGAAAAATAGTTGAGAAACAGTCAGGTGTTCTTGCACTCAACATTCAGCGTGGTGAACGAAGCATTTACCTTGTTATTCGTTAAATAACATTTCACTCAAAACGCGATATCGCTTTGAAAGGACAGCAGCTCAACCCGCTGTCCTTTTGTTATTTTCTCATCTAATGCTATTCTTCACCGACTAAAACACTTTATGACTATTGATGAGGAAAGCATGCTGCAATTCGTATTGCGTTCTGTAGGTTTGGGACTCGCTACCGCTGTCCTGCTATTGCTCGCGGTTCCATCCTTGCGTTCCAACCTTGTCCCTGCGACGGTACAAACCAGCAATATTGATAGCACTCAGGTACAGATTTCATTCAATCAAGCCGTCCGTAAAGCGGCTCCTGCCGTGGTCAATATCTATAGCCGTAAGTACACCGAAGAAGACCGTTCGAAATTACTCACACAAGGACTTGGATCGGGAGTCATTGTTAGTGAAAAAGGCTACATCATTACTAACTATCATGTTGTTGCTCAAGCAGACCAAATCATTGTGGCTTTACAAGACGGTCGGATAGCCGCGGCACAGCTGGTTGGTAAAGACAGACGTACAGACATTGCCGTACTTCGTGTCGAAGGCGAAAACCTACCCGTCATTCCTTTAAATCCAGACTACTCGCCAAAAGTCGGTGATGTTGTTTTAGCTATTGGAAATCCATATAACCTCGGCCAAACAACCACATTCGGCATTATTTCAGCGACAGGTCGTTCTTCAATTAGTGCCGACGGACATCAAGCCTTTATTCAAACAGATGCCGCGATCAACGAGGGTAACTCTGGGGGGGCCTTGGTCAATACTCAAGGTGAATTGGTCGGTATCAATACTGCTTCATTCCAGCAGGCAACGGAGTTGGAAACCTACGGTATCTCTTTTGCGATTCCTTTTTCACTCGCCAATAAAATAATGCAGAAAATTATTGCTGACGGTCGCGTTATTCGCGGCTATATCGGCATTGATGGGCAAGATATTAACTCGGTGACCTCTCGCCTGCTAGGTAGCGAACATCTCGGTGGCATTGTGGTTCTTGGGGTTGATCCTAACGGCCCAGCAGCGGAAGCTGGTTTTGAAGAACAAGACATCATTCTCAAGATTGACGGACAAAAAATTAATGGCCGCCAGAGCGTCATGGACATAGTCACCGAACTTCGTCCTGGTACTGTCGTTGATGTGCTGATCCTGCATAAAGGGCAAGAGAAGACACTTAAAGTGACGATAAAAGAAGATACCCGCGAATAACCTTGATGGTCATTCTAATTGGATAACAAAAAACCCATGCAATGCATGGGTTTTTTATCACTCTTGAACATCAGGCTCTATGTCGCTAGAGCCAGCGGTTTCAATTTCAATCCGCGTCACTCTTTGTAACCCACGAGGTAGTAAACCACCACGTCGTCCTCTTTCACCACGGAAGTTTTCAAGATCCGATGGGCGAAGACCGAGCTTGCGTTTACCTGCATAAAGCGTAACGGTGCTCTGTTGTGGTAGAGCAATCAAGTGAGAAACAAACTCTTCACGATCTTTGGCTTTTGCCGCCGGTATGTTGATGATCTTGTTACCTTTACCTTTGCCAAGCTGAGGAAGATCTTTGATCGGGAACAGCAGCATGCGCCCTTGGTTCGTGATGGCTAAGATCTCATCACTATCCAGATCTCCAATCGCTTTTGGTAATAGTACCTCTGAGTTTTGAGGTAAGCTCACTAATGCTTTACCACTGCGGTTCTTCGACAATAGGTCACTGCCTTTACACACAAAGCCATATCCGGCATCCGAACCAACTAACCACAGTTGATCTTCTTCACCCATCACAACGTGACGAATACTCGTCCCTGCGTTGACGTTCAAGCGTCCTGTAATTGGCTCACCTTGAGTTCGTGCAGATGGTAGCGAGTGTGACTCTAGTGAGTAGCTACGTCCATCACTGCCTAAGAATACCGCTTGCTGGTTACTCTTACCGCGCGCATGGGCAAGGTAATTATCACCAGACTTGTAGTTCAGTGTGCCCGCATCAACATCGTGACCTTTCGCGTGACGAATCCAGCCTTTTTCAGAAAGAACAACCGTGATTAGTTCACTAGGCACAAGATCTCTTTCAGTCAACGCTTTCGCTTCAGCGCGTTCAACCATAGGTGAACGACGGTCATCGCCGTATTTTTCAGCGTCAGCTTGAATCTCTTTCTTAAGTAGCGTGTTAAGACGACGCTCAGAACCTAGCAGTAACTCTAGCTTGTCACGCTCTTTTTCGAGCTCTTCTTGTTCACCACGGATCTTCATTTCTTCTAGCTTGGCTAGGTGACGAAGTTTGGTATCTAGAATCGCATCGGCTTGAATATCAGTGATGCCAAAACGTGCCATCAGCACGGCTTTTGGATCATCTTCAGTACGGATAATCTCAATCACTTCATCAAGGTTTAGATAGGCAATCAACAAACCTTCTAAGATGTGTAGTCGAGCAAGAACTTTATCTAATCGATACTGTAGACGGCGACGAACAGTTGTACGGCGGAACTCGATCCACTCAGAGAGAATCTGAACTAATCCTTTAACCTGAGGACGGTTATCAAGACCAATCATGTTTAGGTTAACACGGAAGTTCTTTTCTAGATCCGTCGATGCAAACAAGTGATTCATCAACTGTTCGCTATCCACTCGGTTGGAACGCGGTACAATAACAATTCGTGTCGGGTTTTCATGATCAGATTCATCGCGAAGATCATCAACCATCGGCAGTTTTTTCGCACGCATCTGGCCAGCGATTTGCTCTAGAAGCTTGGCACCTGACACTTGGTGAGGAAGAGAGGTAATGACAATCTCATTGCCCTCTTTGTGCCAGACCGCACGCATCTTAATGCTGCCTCGTCCAGTACGATAAATCTTATCTAGATCTGCCTTTGGAGAAATGATCTCTGCTTCAGTCGGATAGTCAGGACCTTTAACAAAGTTCATGATATCGGCAAGTTCTGACTTTGGATTGTCGATCAAATGGATCGTTGCATCCGCCACTTCACGTACGTTGTGAGGTGGAATATCCGTTGCCATACCAACCGCAATACCTGTCACGCCATTGAGTAGAATGTGAGGCAAACGCGCTGGTAACATTTGCGGCTCTTTCATTGTGCCGTCAAAGTTAGGCTGCCATTCAACCGTACCCTGCCCTAGTTCTCCTAGCAGTACCTCAGCAAACTTAGATAGTTTAGCTTCGGTATAACGCATCGCAGCGAACGATTTAGGATCATCTGGCGCACCCCAGTTACCTTGACCATCCACTAATGGGTAGCGGTAAGAGAATGGCTGAGCCATAAGAACCATAGCTTCATAACATGCTAAATCACCATGTGGGTGATATTTACCTAACACGTCACCAACGGTACGGGCTGACTTTTTGTACTTAGCAGAGGCTGAGAGACCCAGCTCTGACATTGCGTAAATGATACGTCTCTGAACCGGCTTTAAACCATCACCAATGTATGGCAAAGCACGATCCATGATTACGTACATTGAGTAATTTAGATAAGCGTCTTCAGTGAACTTGCGCATTGGCAACTGTTCAACGCCATCATATGTAATTTCTGTCGACATTCGTTAAACCTCTGCCATATCGCCGTTGCTTTGCAACCAAGAGCGACGGTCATCCGCTCGCTTCTTACCTAGCAGCATATCCATCATTTCCATCGTTGCTTCGCTATCGTCAATCGTTAACTGAACCAAACGACGAGTGTTGGGATCCATGGTCGTTTCACGTAGCTGAAGTGGGTTCATTTCACCCAGACCTTTGAATCGCTGCACGTTGATCTTGGCTTTCTTCTTCGACAAACGCTCTAAAATGCCTTCTTTCTCATCATCATCAAGCGCATAGAAAACCTCTTTACCACAGTCGATACGATAGAGTGGAGGCATCGCGACATAGATGTGCCCCGCTTCAACTAGCGAACGGAAATGGCGTGTAAACAATGCACATAGCAAAGTTGCGATATGAAGACCATCCGAGTCCGCATCGGCAAGGATACAAATTTTACCGTAGCGAAGACCGTCTAAGTTCTCGGTATCAGGATCGATACCTAATGCCACAGAGATGTCATGAACCTCCTGAGACGCTAAAACCTGATCAGGCGAGACTTCCCAAGTATTCAGGATCTTACCTCGTAGCGGCATTACCGCTTGAAACTCACGATCACGCGCCTGTTTAGCAGAACCACCTGCCGAGTCACCTTCGACAAAGAAGATTTCAGTGCGGTTTAAGTCCTGAACGGAACAGTCCGTCAACTTACCTGGCAAAGCAGGGCCTGAAGCGACTTTCTTACGCACAACCTTTTTACTCGCACGCATACGACGATGTGCGTTGGCGATACAGACTTCCGCCAGTTGCTCAGCTAACTGAGGCTTTTCATTCAACCACAGGCTAAATGAGTCTTTAACGACGCCAGAAACGAATGCCGCCGTCTGACGTGAAGAGAGTCGTTCTTTAGTTTGACCAGCAAACTGCGGATCTTGCATTTTCACCGACAACACGTAAGAACAACGATCGAAAACGTCATCCCCCGTCAGTTTCACGCCACGCGGTAACAGATTACGGAACTCGCAAAATTCACGCATTGCATCGAGCAAGCCTTGGCGTAGACCGTTAACGTGAGTACCGCCTTGTGCCGTTGGAATCAAGTTAACGTAACTTTCGGTGATCAGCTCACCACCTTCTGGTTGCCAGATCACGGCCCAGTTAGCAGCCTCTGTTTCAGCAGAAAACTCACCGGTATAAGGTTCTTCTGGTAGAACCGTGTACCCTTTGACACCTTCAGCTAGGTAGTCTTTCAGGCCATCTTCGTATAACCAACTGTAATCTTTGCCATTTACCTTATCGCTAAAGGTAATTTCTAAGCCAGGACAAAGAACCGCTTTTGCTCGTAGGTTATTGACTAGACGTGTAACAGAAAAATTTGCTGAATCGAAATACTTCGTGTCCGGCCAGAAGTGAACGCTGGTACCTTTGTTGCGACGACCACAAGTGCCAGTCACCGTTAAGTCAGATACTTTCTCGCCATGTTCAAATGCAATTTCATACACTTGCCCATCACGACGAACGGTCACTTCAACACGCTTGGACAGCGCGTTTACTACCGAGATACCAACACCGTGTAAGCCACCTGAAAATTGGTAGTTTTTATTGGAAAACTTACCACCAGCGTGCAGCTTACATAGTATCAGTTCAACCCCTGAAACTTTTTCTTCAGGGTGGATATCTACAGGCATGCCACGACCATCATCGATCACTTCAAGTGATTGGTCGGCATGTAAAATTACTTGAACCTTTGAAGCGTGTCCGGCTAGCGCTTCATCGACACTGTTGTCGATGACTTCTTGGCCCAAGTGGTTTGGGCGCGCTGTATCCGTATACATCCCTGGTCGGCGACGTACTGGCTCCAAACCATTAAGAACCTCAATGGCCCCAGCATTATATTGTTCAGTCATAATACGGAATTTCGTCTTAGGTAATAAAAGGTTTACTTGGCAGGCGATTTAAATGTGTCGGCTTAAATGGCAACCTTGTCGGGTATCCACAAGGTTAACGACGAAAATCCAAACACTTCAAATCCACACAAGTACTGGTGAGACATAGTCTGGAACAGACCCAATTATGTCAAGAGAGATAAGTAAGTAACAAGTAAAATTATGACTCTTCCCTCAATGAATATGTCATTGAGAGCGAAAGACGTTAGGTTCATCAACACTAAGCAGGCAGATTAAAGCGCCAAGAATTCGATGATCTTAGCCGGATAACGCTCGAAGTTGACGAAGCTGTGATCACCACCTTGCTCGACAGTCTGCTTAGCTCCACAAAAATGTTGCACTGCTTGACGATAATCGAGAACTTCATCCTCGGTTTGCTGTAGCAACCAAAAGTCCGACGGCGTGTTAATAACCGGAGTGTCGAGTTGCTTGAGTTCAACAATATGGTGATGCTCTAAAACATAACGCTCTTGAGTGTACGGGTTTTCTTGCTCACCAAGAAAATCCGCAAGCAGCTCATAAGGCTTGACCGCAGGGTTAACCACTACCGCTTTAAAGGCAAACTGCGCATTGAGCCACATCGAAAAATAACCACCAAGCGAACTTCCGACCAAGCCAATCTGATAATCATCTTTGTATTGATTGACAATATCCAACAGATGCTGTGCAGCTTGCTCAGGAAAACAAGGTAAACGCGGTATCACTACCTTAATATCTGGACGATACTGTTCACAGTACTCTCGCATTAGATTTGCTTTGAGTGACAATGGTGAACTATTAAAACCGTGAATATAAAGTAGTAAAGACGGTTTCATTTCCTTTCCTCAATAGCCAGCAGAAGTGAAATCAGGCTGGAAACTGCCAGCTGGTAAGCGTTTTACTTCTGTCGACACACTGCCATCGGCATGTAACTCTAGTTCACGCCAGCCTGGGGAAAGCGTATCCAACGCAAAGTCATCGCTATTAGGTTTAAACTGAACACAAGTCGATGGCGTGGCCATCACTCTCGCACCTTTATACACAACGTTCATATCTTGATGCACATGCCCACATAACACCGCTTTAACGCTGCTGTGTTTGTCTACCACTTGCCAAAAATCTTCAGCATCTTTCAGTGCATGCTGATCTAACCAACGGCTACCAACCAACAGGGGATGATGGTGCATTAAAACAAGCGTATAACGCTCTGGATATTCGGTGAGCTTTTCATCAAGCAGTGTCAGTTGTTGATCGCTCAAGCGACCATGAGGTACACCGACAACCTGAGAATCAAGCAATATCATTTGCCACTTTTCACCGAGCAAGACATGTTCAACCTGTTGAATCTGAGGTGAAGGTAAGACCGAACCCATGGCCGGTTTAAAGTCATGATTGCCCGGTAACCAGAAACATGTTTTCTCAAGTGGTGCAATGCCTTGCTCGAATCTTTGATAGGAGCCAGCAGAGTGATCCTGAGAGATATCACCCGTTGAGAGAATCGCATCGAACGATCGCTTCTCCTGCACAATAGCGGCAATAACTGCACTAAAACTATCGAGAGTTTTAACACTGAGCAGACTACCATCCGCTGGCTCAAATAAATGAGTATCAGTAATCTGGAGTAGCTTTATACTGCCGCTATCTAAGGAACTTGACGTTACTTTCAAAACTAAAACCTAAATATTCAATGGAGTGCGACTGATACCCTGTTTCAAACAAAATGACAGCCAATCACCGAGAAAACGATTGAGTTGTACCTTTTCATCTTGTTGCAGCATCTTATCATTCGGGTAGTCGTATCGCGCATTCACACGTTTAAGATGTTCACAGCTACAAACTTCTGCTACGCGAGCATCGTGGTAGAGCCTGACAGACATTGTTGGCAATGGAAATACTGGAACGTCATCACTTTGACAAATGTCGACCAAAGTTGTGTACTTTGTGACTTCGACCACTTGAATCTGATACGTCATATAAGCAGCTTGATAGCAGCGTACATCACCGACACTCGGCTGATAAGGCAGCAAAGCGTTCAGTTTTGCGTAATTTGTCTCATATGTGCGCATCAGGTCAGATAAATCAACATGATACGGTTTCTTTAGTGCTACGTGCGCCATTGTCTCTTCAAACGTTGCTGGTTAAGCTCCAACCATTGCAATGCAATAATGGAGGCACCATTTTCAAATTTCCCATCAATAACCCATTGGTAGGCTTGCTGGCGGGATACCACATGAACTCGAATATCCTCACCTTCATAGTCTAAACCATGAATCCCATTCGCTGTACTCGCATCAACTTGACCGACATACACATCAAGTTTTTCGGAACAACCGCCTGATGAAGGGTAATACGAGGTTACTTTCTCTAACTGACCTACTTCAATACCGGCTTCTTCTACTGCTTCACGTCGAACAACACTTTCAGCGTCTTCTTCACGATCTATCATGCCTGCGACGATTTCCAGCTGCCAAGGGCTGTCATGTTCAAGAGCGCCAACGCGGATCTGTTCAATCAATACCACCTCGTCTCTAATTGGATCGTAAGGTAGCATAGCCGCTGCGTGTCCACGCTCGAACATTTCGCGTTCGATAGTTTCACTCCACCCACCTTCAAACAACTTATGTTTGAAGCGGTACTTAATCATTTTAAAAAATCCCTGAAACAGTGTTTCTTTTGAGATTATTTCCACATCTTGGCGAGTAAACTGCTTATGTTGCTGGTCAGACTGTTGCATTTGGCACCTCTCTGAGTGAATCTTATAGTTTACTCAGACCTAAGCGTAACTTCCAAGGACGTGGCTCAACTTTTCATACAATTTTTGCAGTTTAATTTAAATTGATGAATTATATTTATTGCACAGCTGGATAGTTAAGTGTAAAACTTTGCAAAGTTTTCGAGTGAATTGCCATCAATTGAGTTAAACTCTTGATGACTAATATTTTTCGTTTTTTGGCAGGAATTGAACCTATGAAGAAACTGCTTCCACTAGTTATCAGTGCAGCACTAGGCAGCCTAAGTACTCACGCTTTCGCTGATACTCTGGCAGACATTTACAATCAAGCAAAAGAGAATGACCCAACGCTACTTAGTGCCGCAGCCCAGCGTGATGCTGCCTTTGAAGCCGTGACCTCTAGCCGTGCAACACTTCTACCACAAATTAATTTGACTGCTGGTTACAACCTAACACGTGGCGACACGGATTTGGACGCGGGTAGTACTATTGACAACGATAAGAATGCGCTAACAGCTGGCATCAACTTCTCGCAAGAACTTTACCAACGTTCTAGCTGGGTTGCTCTGGATGTGTCTGAAAAATCAGCACGCCAAGCAGATGCGTCTTATGCCGCAGCACAACAAGCTTTGATTCTGCGTGTTTCGACCGCGTACTTTGATGTATTGCGTGCACAAGACAACCTAGAGTTTGTTCAGGCAGAGAAAGCAGCGGTTGGCCGTCAGTTAGAGCAAACGAAGCAACGTTTTGAGGTTGGGCTTTCAGCAATCACTGACGTACATGACGCTCAAGCACAGTACGACGCAGTACTCGCTGATGAAGTATTGGCACAAAACAGCCTAGTCAACAGCTACGAAGGTCTGCGTGAAATTACCGGTCAAGAGCACTCGAATCTTGATGTTCTTGATACTAAGCGTTTCTCAGCAAGTAAGACATCTACGGCAATTGATGCACTAGTGAACGAAGCCCAAGAGAAAAACTTAAGCTTGCTATCTGCACGTATCGCGCAAGACGTAGCCAAAGACAACATTTCGCTAGCCAGTTCAGGACACCTACCATCGCTAACACTTGATGGTGGATACAACTACGGCGATATTTCAGACAGCATCAGCTCAAACGGCACAACCAATAACTTCAACATTGGCGTCAATCTGAATGTGCCACTATACACAGGTGGCAACATTAGCTCGCAAACTAAACAGGCTGAATACAGCTATGTTGCAGCAAGCCAAGATCTTGAAGCTGCTTACCGTAGTGTTGTGAAAGATGTTCGCGCATTCAACAACAACATCAGCGCATCAATTGGTGCTCTACGTGCTTACGAGCAGACCGTTGTCTCGGCACAATCAGCCCTTGAAGCAACAGAAGCGGGGTTTGATGTTGGTACACGTACCATTGTTGACGTTCTAGATTCTACTCGTCGTCTATATGATGCCAATAAGAGCCTATCTAACGCTCGTTACGATTACATTCTAAGTGTGCTTCAGCTACGTCAAGCCGTTGGTACACTGAGTGAGCAAGACATCCTCGATGTTAATGCTGGTCTCAAGACGGCGAGCAAATAACATACTAATCATTCGATAAAAAAGGCTTGCTCCCTTGGAGCAAGCCTTTTTATTTCTATCTGTCTGCGTTAGTAGACGGTATCTATCTTGACGTTTTTCTCGACTAACCAATCCACTTTGTCTTCGCGTTTGATATGCAATGCCACGTCAACTGGTTGGTCCAAATCGAGGGGAATTTGCCATACAAACACCACTTCCCACTGGTTCTGATTATGGGTGCGAAGTTCGAGTAAATCCCCGTCGATAATCCAGCTCTGATCACCTTGCTGAATAGACACGCTTTCAACATCTAGCTCCGCTGGTAACGGTTTGTCAGATTCTAAATAGAGCGCACCATGTAGAGTACTGTCTTGCACTTCGCCAATGGTGGGCATCTTATTGATCCAAAGATTACTTTTGAGTACTACAGTGGTATCGGCGAATTCCAACTGGTTGCCTTGCTCCCAGCCTACAGGTTGTGAAGTACAGCCCACCATTAACGCCACACCAAGTGAGAGTGCTGCTAACTTTTTCATTTGATTCACCTTTGTCGTTCCGAGTGGTGTTGTAACCATTCTTTCAAGATATGAATATCATTGTCATACTCATTCTTTATTTCTTCAACCCAATCGTCGATGTTTTCCCACCAAGTTGGAAAATCTGGCGACTGCGCTTTCTGCGCCACGCTCTGAATATGCTTTAATCCAATAGAGCCTGCGGCTCCTTTAATTTTGTGAGCCTCTGAAACTATACCTTCCTGATGCTTGGCGACCATGTTTGAGTCCAACACTTGCAAGTACTCTGGCATCATCTCTTCAAACATCTCAATGCTGCTAAGTACAGGCTCTGGCCCAACAATACTGACATAGGACTCAAGCATATCTAGGTCAAGTATACGAGAATAGATCTCCCCACCTTCGGCGATCACTTCGGGCTCGACGGTTTGATACTTGGTTTGCTCCACCTCTCCTTGAGTAAACTTAGCCAGAACCTCTTGCACCGCAGTCACTGAAAGAGGTTTACTGATCGCATCATCCATCCCTTTATCAAGGTACTCTTGTTTGTTCTTGAGGACATTGGCCGTCAAGGCTACCAATGGCGGCAGATCCGAGTATGTGCGTCTAAAGTATTCTGCAACATCAAACCCGGTCATGTCTGGTAGCTGGATATCTAGGAACACCAAGTCGTAAATTTCAGGATCAAACATTTCCATCGCTTCCATACCTGTCATGGCAACTGAAACTTCATGTCCCATACTCTCTAGCAGTGAACGAGCAACCGTAATATTGAGCTCAATATCCTCAACCATAAAGATATTGAGTTCTTGCGATGGTGCAGCCACTGATGATAAAGACTCTTCAACTTCTGCCAATGGCACACTGATAGTGACGGTGAAAGTACTGCCAAATCCCTCTTCACTCGAGACGGTAATATCGCCGTTCATCATATTGATTAGCTGCTTTGACACAGCAAGACCGATACCTGTTCCGACTGCATGGAGGTTGTCTTTCCCAGACTTGACCTGATAGTACATGGCAAAGATTTTTTCGAGCTCAGCATCTGGGATACCGATACCGCTATCCTCTATCTCCATCGTAATATGAGCGTGTTGGTCTTCTATCTCAGAGCTGACCGTCATCACCACCCCTCCCTCTTTGGTAAACTTCATCGCATTGCTGACGAGGTTCCAAAGTACCTGACGGAGACGAGTCGCATCGACTTCAATCGCACTAGGCAGTTCGCTCAGACGTTCCAGATCAAAGCGCAGCCCTTTCTGCGACGCCATCAATGCAGAGATGCTCTCCATCTCTGCGACAAATTCTTCAAAATTAAGTGTCGATGGATAAAGTTCGAGTTTGCGGCGGTCGAACTTGTCCATATCAATAATGTCGTTGAAGATGTTACCCAAGGTAATTGCACTGACATTAATGGTCTGCATATGGTTACGCTGCTCTTCGGTAAGCTGAGTATCAAGCAGCATTCGACTCAAACCAACGATACCGTTAAGGGGGGTGCGCAGCTCATGACTGATCGTCGATATAAATGTTGTTTTATCTCGGCTGGCTTTTTCTAGCGATTCTTCATGGCGCTTACGCTCTGTGATATCACGACCAAAGCCCACCAGACCTAAGTGACGGCCCTCTTTGCTGTAGAAAGGAACTTTACGCAATTCGAAATAGTTTTTACGTCCATCAGGATACTCAAGCCACTGCTCATAAGTTAGTGCTTGATTATCAGAGAAAACTTTCTGGTCTGTATCAACAATTTGTTGAGCGACTTCCTTGCTGTAAACATCCCAAGGTGTCAGACCGACCAGTTGACTCTCTTTCTTACCCGTCAGCTCTTCCATTGCTCGGTTACAGCCGGAGAAAACGCCCTCTGCGTTGCGGTAGTAAATAAGGTCAGGAGAAGCATCAATAAACGAACGTAGCAGTGCGGTTCTCTCCGCCAATTCGACCTGTGTTTTCTCACGCTGGTAGACCTCATTCTCAAGGTCTTTCATCGCTTCTTCACGCGCTTCTTCAGCTTTAATACGCTCTTCAATTTCTTGATTAAGCTTGGCAATGTTTTGTTGAAGCTTGTGGTTGAGTTCCTGATCTCGTGAACGCATATCTTTCAATTTCGAGACAAGCTTGGAGAGACGTTGGCGCGATTCTTCCAATTGATCGACAACCACCGATAGAAAATACACCGCCCAAGGAGTAATTAATAAGCCAAAGAAAACTGAGCGTACGATGTCGATGTCATCGACGTGCCCACTTAAAACAAGAGTAATTCCGACTTGGACAACAACAGCAAGTGCCACCAAGGCCAAAGCAAGAAGAATAGAAAAACGCAGGATGCCCAGTTTGACTAACAAATCGACATAATACTGAGCAAGATTTTTAATCGGCTTCATCGAGAACTCCGCACGGTAACAGTCGTTAAATATTACCTGTTTTCACTACCGACAGCTAAAGGAATCCTTACAACAAAAAGTGCTAATTCTCTGATGTGTGATGCACACAGGTCTGATTGCGACCGTTGGCTTTTGCTTGGTACAAAGCACTGTCAGCCAAAGCGATAATCGTTTCGCTGCTGGTCATCGGTTTAGGCACAATCGAAACAAGACCAATACTGGTCGTGATCTGGTTGGATACCTCAGATTTCTGATGCTCTAGAGCAAGTTCAGCCACACCTTCATGAATACGCTGAGCCACTAACAGTGCGCCTTCTGTGGTGGTATTTGGCAAGATGAAGCCGAACTCTTCTCCGCCATAACGAGCCACACAATCACTTGAGCGGGTAAGCACTTTCTTAAAGACTTCCCCCACTTTGATCAGTGCTTCATCACCGCGTTGATGACCATAAAAGTCGTTGTAACCTTTAAAGTAATCAATATCACACAAGATAATCGTAAGTGGCTGCTGCTCGCGGATATGGAGATACCAAAGTGTTTCAAGTTGTTCATCAAAGCGACGACGGTTTGAAATCTGAGTCAATCCATCAATAAAGCTCAGACGCTCTAACTCTTGATTGGCCTCTTCCAGTTTTTGTTCCGCTAAGTAACGCTCTGAAACATCACGAGCCATGATCAGTACGCCATTGGTTCCAGAAGCAGGGTCTCTGAATGGAGATTTCACCACGTCGTACCAAATATATGCACCGTTACTGCTGATCATGCGATCGATATAGCGCAACGACTTACCTTCATAAAGCACCTTTTTATCCGTTTCTGATAGTCGTTCGTAGCTATCATTAGGGATTACATCCTGCAGACGCTTACCAATCAAATCATCAACGTCAGCAATTCCTAACGCTTTCACAAACGGCTGATTACATGCTTGATAGACCATGTTTTCATTAAAGATACCGATAGAATCCGGGCTTGATTCGAGGATGTTTTGTAAGATCGTGTCGCGTTGTGCTAGCGCGACTTCAGTATCTCGGCGCTTCTCCATCTCGTCGCGCAAGTTTTTCTGCATATCGTGCCAATCCGTCACATCGTGGCTAATACACAGTGTGCCTAGCTTTTCTCCATCAGATGACAGCAAGATATTCTGGTAACTTTCGAGCAGGCAGCTACGGCCATCTGGAGTCACTGTCCAACGCCTTTGACTTGCCCGCCCCTTAATCACACCTTGGATATCGGCAGTTCCCTCTTCTTCGCGATTATGCCAAAAGCGCTGAAACGCTCGGTTAGTTGAGATGATCTGGCCGTCATTGTTCTTGATAAAGACCAACTCAGACAAGTTGTCGAACGCACTTTTGATCATTGAAAGTGAATTGATCTCTTTCTTTAGTTCTTGATCGGTCAAATGATGCGGAGAGAAATAGAGTAACCAAGTTGCACGGCGGCGAAACAGAGTTTTATGCCCAGAGACATCAAGTTTAATCGCTCTGGTTTGCGAAATAGGCCAGCTCAACATATGTGAAGAGAAACGCGAACCGGTAAACGACGAGGGAATAGAAAGCAGAAACTGAGGTGTCACTAAATCTGGTAACATAAAGCTCTTACCCACTTTACGCACCCCTAAAACTTGGGTCGCGGCTGGGTTAGCAAGCATTAATTCACCAGTTTTACTGTCAATTAACAGTAATGCGTTGGGCGTTGTCTCAAGTAGTTCAATCAGGTGCGCCTGATTTTTCGCATAAATAGCTATTGCTGCAAAAATAGCAAGTAGGATGACAACAAAGTCAAAACCGTGCCCGCGGGTAGAGTCCCACAACCAAACTAATACTTGCTCCATTTATAACTCTGACTCAATGAATAATCTTTATAAGGGTACAAAAGATATCAGCTTATTGCTTAATTATCAGCCTTTAATATCGGCCTTGTGTATTCAAATGGTTGATTTATCAAAGAGCCTTGCGCCCCTAACTGGTGTAGAGAACGACCGATTTGAGTCATGGCTAACCAACGGTTTTCACACCATAAAGGTGCCAATAACGTAGGTCTACGTGCTGCTGAAGAGACACGGTGATACACCACTTCGGGAGGTGTCATACGTATTAGCTCACTGGCAATCGACACGTATTCTTGGAGCTCTGGAGCTGACAACTTGCCCGCTTTCCATGCTTTCGCCATGGTGCTGCCTTCAACAATATGAAGACCATGAAGTTTAATGCCGTCCGTGCCAACCGCCAATACTTGCTTCATTGTCGCGATATTGTCTTCACGTGTTTCTCTGGGTAAGCCCACAATCAGGTGCGTACAAACTTTGATGCCAAGTGCGCGTGCACGTCGAGTAATCTCAGCATAACATTCGAAATCATGGCCTCGGTTGATGCGCTTTAGCGTCTGATTGTTTGCCGTTTGTAAACCGAGCTCCAGCCAGATTTCGTACCCTTGTTCGACGTAATTTGCCAACAGTTCTAGGACGGCATCAGGAACACAGTCAGGACGAGTCCCTACGCACAATCCCACAATGTCAGCCGCTTTCAATGCTTGCTCGTACATGTTTTTAAGAACCTGTACTTCGGCATAAGTACTTGTATAAGCCTGAAAATAGGCAAGGTAGCGCTTGGCTCGAGCAATCTCTCCAGCTCGATCGATTAACTGCTCATGGATAGTTTTTATTTGCGCGGCTTCATCAGCGAACGAAGCGACATTGCAAAATGTGCATCCACCACGGCCAATCGTGCCGTCTCGATTTGGGCAGCTGAACCCACCATGCAGTGTCAGTTTATGAACTTTTTCCCCGTACCTTCTCTGTAAGTCTTGTCCAATAGTGTTGACCAGCTCGTGAAGTTGCATTTTTACCCTTGCCTAAAACGAAATAAATATCATTAAGATCTATGTAATTTAATTACAATATTGAAAGCAATTTGGGAATAAATGTAACGTTTTCAAACGGGGTTGTTGTTATGCAAAGTCAATAAACATGCAGAAATAATGTGCCTCAAGCCAATTGTTAAGCAAAAGTTAAACATAATATCAATTTATAACGCAAAAAATCTGGGCAACAAGCACGACTTTTGATTGCATTTTGTGCTGAGTAAATTGTAGGATACTTACAGATTTTGCTGCATTTTGTGTTTTTTATTACATTAAAATTTGGCAAAACATCGGTGAACTCCTACTCCTACCTATATAAATCACTAGATTGTGATACAAAAAAACTGGATTTCACCAAGGATTGTTTTTCTCGCCATATTTTTCAGCGAGAGACGGAATGGAATCAAAGTCGCCAGCTAGGCTGACTTCGAATCATAAAAATAAAGGACAGGACGTAGAACTAGTTTCGACTAGCCCAATTGCGCCTATTTGAACTGGAAGGATGTATCCATGGTAGATAGAGAGCAAACTTCACAAGGTCTGTACACTCCTGAATTGGAGCATGACGCTTGTGGTATCGGTTTTGTTGCTCACTTAAAAAACCGTAAATCGCACGAAGTAGTTACGCAAGCTCTTGATATGCTTGCAAGGATGGAGCACCGTGGTGGTCAAGGATGTGATCCTTGCTCAGGTGATGGCGCTGGTATCTTGCTACAAAAACCACACGAATTTCTGTTAGAAGAAGCCGTTAAGCTTGGTATCAAGCTGCCTTCTTTCGAGAAATACGGCGTTGGTGTGGTGCTTTTCCCAAAAGACGAACACAAACGCGCGCAATGTCGCGATATCCTAGAACGTAATGCTAAACGTCTAGAGCTCGATGTTATCGGCTATCGTGTCTTGCCGACAGACAACTCAATGATCGGTGCTGACCCTTTAAGCACTGAACCGCAATTCGAACACGTATTCATCTCTGGTGGTCCTGGCATCACGCCTGAAGAGCTAGAGCGTAAGTTGTACGTACTGCGTAACTACACAGTTCGAGTCTGTCTAGAAAGTGTCTCTAACATTGGTGATGATTTCTACATCAACTCAATGTCATACAAAACACTTGTCTACAAAGGTCAGTTGACAACAGAGCAAGTACCACAGTACTTCCTCGATCTACAGAATCCAACGATGGTGACAGCACTTGCGCTGGTTCACTCTCGTTTCTCAACCAACACTTTCCCGAAATGGCGCTTAGCTCAACCTTTCCGTTACATCGCTCACAATGGTGAAATCAACACCGTTCGCGGTAACCTGAACTGGATGAAAGCACGCGAGGCGATCATCGAATCAGACCTGTTTACTCAAGCTGAAATCGATATGTTATTGCCTATCTGTCAGGAAGGTGCTTCCGACTCATCTAACTTCGACATGGCGCTAGAACTTCTGGTTCTTTCGGGTCGTAGCCTGCCACACGCATTGATGATGATGATTCCAGAAGCGTGGCAAGAAAACAAAAACATGGATCCAACTCGTCGTGCGTTTTACCAATACCATGCCAACGTCATGGAACCATGGGACGGCCCAGCTTCAGTCTGTTTCACAGACGGTGTTCAGGTAGGTGCAACTCTTGACCGTAACGGCCTTCGCCCTTCTCGCTACACAGTGACAAAAGATGATTTCTTAGTCATGGCGTCTGAGTCTGGTGTTGTGGATATTGCACCAGAAAACGTCGAATTCCGTGGTCGCCTACAACCGGGTCGTATCTTCGTTGCTGACCTAGAGCAAGGGCGTATTATTTCTGATGAAGAAGTAAAAGACGGCATTGCATCAGCACAGCCTTACGAGAAATGGGTAGCAGAGAATCTGCTCAGCCTGAAGAAACTGCCGGATGCGAGCAACGAATTCAGCCAACCGTCACCGGAAAAGCTTCTGCACAAGCAGCAAGCATTTGGCGTGAGCTCAGAAGAAGTGAACGAGATTATCGTTCCTATGGCTCGTGATGGTAAAGAGCCACTTTCGGCTATGGGTGCCGACTGGCCACTTGCGATCCTTTCGCACCAGTCGCAACACCTCTCAAACTACTTTAAACAGTTATTTGCTCAGGTAACTAACCCGCCTATCGACCCGATTCGTGAGCGTATGGTTATGTCTCTGAATACTTACCTAGGTAAGGATCAGAACCTTCTTGCCGAGTCACCACTGCACTGTCAAAAAGTTGAGCTTGAATCGCCAGTACTTTCAAACTCTGAGCTTGAAAAACTTCGTGCTATCGATAACGAGCACTTACAGGCTAAGACGTTAGATATCGTATTCCAAGCAAGTGAAGATGAAGGCAAGCTAGAGCGTGCACTGAAGCGTATCTGTCAATATGCAGAAGATGCCGTGATCGATGGTTACTCAATCATCTTGCTAACAGACCGCGCAGTAAACTCTAACCACGCAGCTATTCCAGCAATGCTCGCCGTTGGCGCTGTACACCATCACCTGATCCGTAAAGGTCTCCGTGCTAAGTGTGACATAGTTATCGAGACTGGTGATGCTCGTGAGACGCACCACTTTGCGACTCTGATTGGCTACGGTGCAAACGCAATCAACCCATACCTAGTTATTGAGACTATGGTTGAACTGCAACGCATCAAAAAACTGGATCCTGAAACCAACATTCGAGAACTGTTCGAGAACTACCGCAAATCGATCAACGGCGGTCTATTGAAGATCTTCTCGAAAATGGGTATTTCAACCTTGCAGTCGTACCACGGTGCACAAATATTTGAAGCTCTGGGTATCAGCAAGTCTGTTGTCGACAAGTACTTCACTGGTACGGTTTCGCGTATCCAAGGTCTTACTATTGATGACATCGCCAAAGAAGTGCTTGTACGTCATCGTATTGGCTTCCCAACACGTGAAATCCCTGTTCAAGTACTGGATGTTGGTGGTGTTTATCAGTGGAAACAGCGTGGTGAAAAACACCTGTTTAACCCTGAAACTATTTCACTGCTTCAACAATCAACTCGTAACAAAGACTATGTTCAGTTTAAGCAATATGCGAAAGCGGTTGATGATCAAGGCGATAACGCAGCAACGCTACGTAGCCAGCTCGATTTCGTTAAGAATCCAGCAGGTTCTATCCCGCTAGAAGAAGTGGAGCCGATTGAAAACATCCTTAAACGTTTTGCTACCGGTGCAATGTCATTTGGTTCGATCTCTTACGAGGCACACTCTACTCTCGCAGTCGCGATGAACCGCATTGGTGCTAAATCGAACTCAGGTGAAGGTGGTGAAGACCCTTCTCGTTTCGAGCGTAAAGAGAATGGTGATTGGGAGCGTTCAGCAATCAAACAGGTTGCTTCAGGTCGTTTCGGTGTGACGTCTTACTACCTAACTAACGCCGATGAGCTACAAATCAAGATGGCTCAAGGTGCTAAGCCGGGTGAAGGTGGTCAGCTACCAGGTGATAAGGTTGATGACTGGATTGGTGCGACTCGTCACTCCACACCAGGTGTTGGTCTAATCTCGCCACCTCCTCACCACGACATCTACTCAATTGAGGATTTGGCTCAGCTAATCTTTGATTTGAAAAACGCCAACCGTGCTGGCCGAGTTAACGTCAAGCTGGTATCAGAAGCCGGTGTAGGTACGATTGCCTCTGGTGTAGCGAAAGCGAAGGCGGATGTGGTTCTTATCGCTGGTTTTGACGGTGGTACAGGTGCATCACCAATGTCTTCGATTCGCCATACAGGTCTGCCTTGGGAACTGGGTCTAGCAGAAACACACCAGACACTGCTGAAAAACGGCCTACGTAACCGTATCGTAGTTCAGTCAGATGGTCAGATGAAAACACCTCGTGACCTAGCGGTAGCAACACTGCTTGGTGCTGAAGAATGGGGTATCGCGACAGCGGCACTGGTTGTTGAAGGTTGTATCATGATGCGTAAGTGTCATAAAAACACCTGTCCTGTTGGTATCGCAACTCAGAACAAGACCCTACGTGAACGTTTTGATGGTCGTGTTGAAGACGTCGTAACCTTCTTCCAATACATGGCAGAAGGCCTACGTGAAATCATGGCAGAGCTCGGTTTCCGCACCATCGATGAGATGGTTGGTCAATCTCACAAATTGAAAGTTCGCGAAGATATTGGTCACTGGAAATACAAGAACCTTGATCTATCTCCAGTACTGCACATTGAGCATGCGCGTGAAAACGATGGTGTCTTTAATCAGACTGAACAGAACCACAATTTAGAACAGGTTCTTGACCGCAAACTGATTCAAGCTGCAATCCCTGCGCTTGAGAAAGGCGAAGCCGTTAACGCTGAGTTCCCGATCATTAACACTGACCGTTCTGCTGGTACCATGCTATCGAATGAAATTTCGAAAGTGTACAAAGACCAAGGTTTACCAAAACCAATGAACGTTAAGTTCACCGGTTCTGCTGGCCAATCATTTGGTGCATTCCTAGCAAAAGGCGTGAAATTCGAGGTTGAAGGCGATGCGAACGACTACTGGGGTAAAGGCCTATCAGGCGGTACGCTGGTTCTTTACCCAGACTCGAAGTCAACCATCGTCGCTGAAGACAACATTGTAGTAGGTAACGTATGTTTCTACGGTGCAACTTCAGGTGAGTCATACATTCGTGGTATGGCTGGTGAACGTTTCTGTGTTCGTAACTCAGGTGCAAAAGTCGTTGTTGAAGGTATCGGTGACCACGGTTGTGAATACATGACTGGCGGTGTTGCTGTCATCCTAGGTTCAACAGGTCGTAACTTTGCAGCGGGTATGAGTGGCGGTGTCGCTTACGTTTGGGATAAGTCTGGTGACTTTGAAACTAAGCTGAACCCTGAACTTGTCGATCTAGATCCAATCGAAGCTGAAGATCGTGAACTACTAAAAGAGATGCTCACTAAGCAGGTTCAATTCACAGGAAGTGAAGTAGCGAAGTCTTTCCTCGACAACTTTGAAGCAAGCCTAGAAACCATGGTTAAGGTTATGCCGCGCGACTACAAAGCGGTACTTCAAAAGCGTAAGGCAGCCGCTGAACAAGCACAAACGGAACAAGTGGAGGCAGTATAATGGGTAAGCCTACTGGATTTTTAGAACATGGTCGTGAGCTTCCAAAGAAGCTCGACCCATCAGTTCGTATTGAAAACAACAAAGAATTCGTTCTAAACGAAGAGTTTGGCGACAAAATCAATACTCAGGCTTCTCGTTGTATGGATTGTGGTGTGCCTTTCTGTCACAACGGTTGTCCGATTGGTAACATCATCCCTGAGTTCAACGATGCGGTATACCGTGATAGCTGGGAAGAAGCATGGAACATCCTAAGTTCAACCAACAACTTCCCAGAGTTCACAGGTCGAGTATGTCCTGCCCCGTGTGAAAGTGCTTGTGTACTAGGTATCAACCAAGATCCAATCACTATCTGTAACATTGAGAAAACCATCGTCGAAACTGCGTACCGTGAAGGGTACGCAAAACCTAAAACGCCTCGTTCTCGCACTGGTAAAACGATCGCCATCATCGGTTCAGGCCCTGCAGGTCTAGCCGCAGCCGAGCAGCTCAACAGCGCAGGTCACTCTGTTACTGTATTTGAGCGTGATGAGAAAGTTGGTGGACTACTGCGTTTTGGTATCCCAGACTTCAAACTGGGTATGGATGTGATTGATCGCAAGATCAACCTGATGGCCGACGCAGGCGTTGAGTTCAAGGTCAATCAACATATCGGTGTTGACGTTAACGCTCAGCAACTACGTCAGGAGTTTGATGTTGTTCTGCTTACTGGCGGTTCAACGGTTCCTCGTGATTTGCCAGTACCAGGCCGTGAACTAAAAGGCGTTCACTTCGCGATGGAGTTCCTAGCTCAGAATAACCGCCGTGCTAACGACATGGATCTGAAAGGTGAAGAGATTCACGCTAAAGACAAGCATGTTGTCGTCATCGGTGGTGGTGATACCGGTTCTGACTGCGTGGGTACCTCAAACCGTCACAAAGCCGCGAGCGTAACTCAGGTAGAGATCATGCCGATCCCACCAGAAAAGCGCCCTGCAAATATGCCTTGGCCACAATACCCAATGATCATGAAAACAACCACTTCGCACGAAGAGGGCTGTCAACGTCATTGGAACATTTTGACCAAGGAATTTATTGGCAACGATAAAGGTGAAGTGACGGGTCTGCGTATTGCTGACATCGTGTGGCAAGATGCACAACCGGGTCAACGCCCAGAGTTTAAAGAAATTGCTAACTCAGAGCGTATCATCCCATGCGACATGGCATTCTTGGCTATGGGCTTCTTACATCCAGAGCCAAACGGTGTTTTGGCGCAGCTAGATGTTAAGCTAGATGAACGTGGTAACGTGGCGACCGACGGTTTTGCAACGAACCAAAAAGGTGTGTTTGCTGCCGGTGATATGCGTACAGGCCAATCTCTGGTTGTTCGCTGTATCAATGAAGGTCGTGAGTGTGCAATCGCTATTGATAGTTATCTAATGGGTAACTCAAATCTTGAAGCGAAAGCCGACTCACTAATGCTTTCCGCATAAAGCGAGCCACCTAGATGAAGAATTTTATTAGATTCTAGGTGGTTTAGAATAACCAATCATTCCTTCCAAACTTTTCCATTTGACCAGTACATTGTGCTGGTCTTTTTTATTTCCCTGACATTCAAATGTTGCAAACTTGTAACAATCAAAATTCTAACCAACTGAATTCTATAGATAATTACAGCGTATTCCGTGGTAAATTGTATATTAGCGTGATTTTCCACCAAGAACTTGACCTTTTTCATAATAACCTATACGTTGTGAAGTCGATGAAAATGAATTCGTCAAATTTTGTTAAATGTTTTAAGAACATTTACTGCATATCTATACGATATATAACAATTAAAATGAATAGTTAGTCATAAATACCAACCCTTTAAATGTTGGTAGTTCTGTCGGGATGACAGAAAAGCAAAGGGAGAATTGCAATGGCTCTATACGATCCTAGTCTCGAGAAAGACAACTGTGGATTTGGCTTAATTGCACATATGGAAGGTGAGCCAAGCCATAAACTGGTACGTACCGCAATTTCAGCACTTGATCGCATGACCCACCGTGGCGGCATCGCGGCTGATGGAAAAACGGGTGACGGATGTGGTCTATTACTGCAAAAGCCCGATTCATATCTACGTCTTATTGCCGAAGAAAATGGCTTTAAGCTTGGTAAACAATATGCCGTTGGCATGATTTTCTTTAACCAAGACCCAGCCAAAGCACAGCAAGCAAAAGACATTATCAATCAAGAACTTGCCCAAGAAACTCTGACTGTATCTGGCTGGCGTGACGTGCCAACCAACCCAACAGTACTCGGACCAATTGCCGCAGATTCTTTACCAAACATTCAGCAAGTTTTTATTTCAGCGCCTGCTGGCTGGCGTGAACGCGATATTGAACGTCGCCTATATATCGCCCGCCGCCGTATTGAAAAACGCATTGTTGATGATAGTGAGTTCTACGTCTGTAGCCTGTCGACACAAGTCATAGTGTACAAAGGTCTATGCATGCCAGCCGACCTACCAAGGTTTTATCTCGACTTGGCAGACCTGCGTATGGAATCTGCTATCTGTTTGTTCCACCAGCGTTTCTCGACGAATACTCAGCCTCGTTGGCCACTCGCTCAGCCATTCAGATATCTGGCTCACAATGGTGAAATCAATACGATTCAAGGCAACCGACAATGGGCTCGAGCACGAGCGTACAAATTCGCGTCACCACTGCTACCTGACCTGCAAACAGCTGCACCCTTCGTTAACGAGACAGGTTCAGACTCATCAAGCTTAGACAACATGCTCGATCTGTTTTTAGCTGGGGGTATGGATATCTTCCGTGCGATGCGAATGCTCGTTCCGCCAGCGTGGCAAAACCACCCTGATATGGATCCTGACTTACGTGCCTTCTATGATTTCAACTCCAAACACATGGAACCGTGGGATGGCCCTGCTGGTATCGTCTTATCAGATGGTCGTTACGCCGCATGTAACCTTGACCGTAATGGCTTACGTCCTGCTCGTTATGTCATAACAAAAGATAAGTTAATTACGTTAGCGTCTGAGGTTGGTATCTGGGACTACGCTCCCGATGAAGTCGCAGAAAAAGGACGAGTGGGTCCAGGCGAGCTTTTAGTTATTGATACTCGCCGTGGAAAGCTTTGGCAATCAAGTGAGATCGATAATGACCTCAAAGATCGCCACCCATACCGTGAATGGATGGAAAATAATGTCCATAAACTGACACCATTCTCTAAGTTGCCAGAAGACCAAGTGGGCGAACGTAGCTTCGATGAAGATGAACTAAAGACCTATCAAAAGCAGTTTGCGATGAGCAACGAAGAGGTTGATCAGGTATTGCGTGTTCTTGGCGATATGGGACAAGAAGCAGTCGGCTCAATGGGTGACGATACGCCAATGGCAGTGTTGTCGTCTAAAGAGAGATTGATTACTGATTATTTCCGTCAGAAATTCGCTCAGGTAACCAATCCACCGATCGATCCACTTCGTGAAAAACACGTCATGTCATTGGCGACCAGTGTCGGCCAAGAGATGAACGTATTCTGCGAGACCGACGGTCACGCTCATCGTGTAACCTTTGATTCACCGGTTCTGCTTTACTCAGACATGCAGCAACTACTTGAGTTAAGTGATGAGCACTACCGTAGTACGGTACTAGACATCAACTACAATCCCGACGACAAAGACCTTGAGCAAGCGATTCTTGATCTTTGTGATCAGGCAGAGCAAGCGGTTCGCGAAGGAACCGTTCTCGTGGTTCTCTCAGACAAAGTACTACAAAAAGGCCGATTACCGATCCCAGCAGCCATGGCTGTAGGGGCAGTACAAAGCCGATTGATCGATGCAAACCTTCGCTGTGACGCCAACATCATCGCCGAAACAGGCACTGTGCGAGACCCTCACCAATTTGCAGTACTGCTTGGTTTCGGTGCAACAGCGGTTTATCCATATCTGGCTTATGAAACCTTAGCGAAAGTCATTGATGATGGTGCTATCGCCAAGAGCTATCGACAGGTGATGCAAAACTACCAGAGTGGCATCAACAAAGGTCTATACAAGATCATGTCGAAAATGGGCATATCAACCGTTGCCTCATATCGTTGCTCTCAACTATTTGAAGCAGTAGGTCTAAGCCAAGATGTCGTCGATCTCTGCTTCAAGGGAGTCACAACCCGAATTCAAGGGGCGAACTTCGAAGACTTCGAGCAAGATCTTTACAATCTGTCTCGCAAAGCATGGACGAAACGTAAGCCAATTGAACATGGTGGATTGTTGAAATACGTTCACGGCGGCGAATACCACGCCTACAACCCAGATGTCGTAGGTACGCTACAACAAGCGGTAAAATCTGGTGACACTTCTGATTACCGAAGCTTTGCTAAGCAGGTAAACGAACGTCCCGTTGCTATGCTGCGCGACTTAATGCACCTGAAGACATCGTCAACGCCGCTGCCATTAGAAAAAATTGAACCGAGTACAGAACTCTTCAAACGTTTTGACTCGGCGGCGATGTCAATCGGTGCATTGAGCCCAGAAGCTCATGAAGCCCTAGCAACCGCGATGAACCGTTTAGGCGGTTACTCAAACTCAGGCGAAGGTGGTGAAGATCCAAGACGTTTTGGTACAGAGCGCAACTCACGCATTAAACAGATTGCTTCTGGTCGTTTTGGTGTGACACCACACTATCTGACCAACGCAGATGTACTGCAAATCAAAGTAGCGCAAGGAGCAAAACCGGGTGAAGGTGGACAGTTACCGGGACATAAAGTCACCGCTGAGATCGCGAAACTACGTTACTCAGTACAAGGGGTAACACTGATTTCTCCGCCACCACACCACGATATTTACTCTATCGAGGATCTCGCTCAGCTGATTTTCGACCTAAAACAGGTCAACCCAGAAGCACTGATTTCGGTCAAACTGGTTTCTGAGCCGGGCGTTGGCACTATTGCGACGGGTGTTGCCAAGGCATACGCCGATTTAATTACCATCTCAGGTTATGACGGTGGTACTGCGGCTAGCCCATTAACGTCGGTCAAATATGCTGGCAGCCCTTGGGAACTGGGTCTTGCAGAAACTCAGCAAGCGTTAGTCGCCAATGGTCTACGCCATAAGATTCGTCTTCAAGTCGATGGTGGCTTGAAAACTGGACTTGATGTCGTTAAAGCTGCGATTCTTGGTGCAGAAAGCTTCGGTTTCGGTACGGCGCCTATGGTTGCTATGGGTTGTAAGTTCTTACGTATCTGCCACTTAAATAACTGCGCGACTGGCGTTGCGACTCAAGATGACACCTTACGCAAACAGTACTTCAAAGGCCTGCCGGAAATGGTGATGAACTACTTTATCGGCCTCGCTGATGAAGTGCGTGAGTTACTTTCACAACTTGGGGTTGAGAAACTGACTGACTTAATCGGTCGCACCGATCTCTTAGAAGCCGTTGAGGGGCTAACAGCGAAACAGAGCAAGCTAGATCTTTCGGGTATTCTTGAATCACCAATATCGCCACAAGGCCACCCTCTTTACTGGACGGAATCAAATGCTCCATTTGATAAAGCTGAATTGAACCAAAAGATTGTCTCGGATGCGCTTGAATCTATTGAGGCATGTCAGTCTAAAGACTTGTTCTACAAAGTAATTAACACTGACCGTTCTATTGGCGCTCGTTTATCTGGTGAAATCGCGAAACGCTATGGCAATCAAGGTATGGCAGCAAGCCCGATTAGGCTTCACCTAGATGGTACTGCTGGTCAGTCATTTGGTGTCTGGAATGCTGGCGGTGTTGAACTTTACCTGACAGGCGATGCGAACGACTACGTGGGTAAAGGTATGGCTGGAGGCAAAATTAGCATCAAGCCTCACCAAGGCACTGCCTTCCAGTGTAATGAAGCAACGATTATTGGTAATACCTGTTTGTATGGCGCGACTGGCGGAAAACTTTTCGCAGCAGGTACGGCAGGAGAGCGATTTGGTGTCCGTAACTCAGGTACGATTGCCGTGATTGAAGGTGCAGGTGACAACGCTTGTGAATACATGACGGGTGGTATTGTCGCTATCCTTGGTGCGACCGGAGTTAACTTTGGTGCGGGTATGACAGGCGGTTTCGCTTACGTGCTTGATGAGAACGAAGAGTTCCAAGGACGAGTAAACCAAGAATCTGTCGAAGCGATTGCGCTATCGGATCTTTATATCCACCAAGAACACCTGCGCGGTTTGATCGCTGAGCACCTAGAAGAAACAGGCTCAGTCCACGCAGAAAACATCCTAGCGAACTTTGATGAATGGATTCCGAAGTTCTACTTGGTTAAACCGCAGGCAGCAGATTTAAGTACTCTGCTTGGTCATCAAAGTCGCAGTGCCGCAGAACTTCGCGTTCAAGCGCAGTAATCATGGAGGATGTTTGAATCATGAGTCAGAACGTATACCAATTTATCGATGTTCAGCGCGTCGATCCTGCGAAAAAACCAATTAAAATTCGTAAGATCGAGTTCGTTGAAATCTATGAACCCTTTACTAATCAGCAAGCTACCGCTCAGGCAGATCGCTGTTTAGACTGTGGTAACCCTTACTGTGAATGGAAGTGTCCGGTTCACAACTACATTCCTCAGTGGCTAAAGTTAGCGAATGAGGGGCGAATTCTGGAAGCGGTAGAACTCTCTCACCAGACCAACAGTCTTCCAGAAGTTTGTGGACGCGTCTGTCCGCAAGATCGTCTTTGTGAAGGTTCTTGTACCCTAAACGAAGACTTTGGTGCGGTCACTATCGGTAATATCGAAAAGTACATCACCGACAAAGCCTTTGAAATGGGCTGGAAACCGGACATGTCTAAAGTGGTTTGGACAGATAAAAAAGTCGCGATTATCGGTGCAGGTCCTGCTGGCCTTGCCGCTGCGGATATCTTGGTCCGAAACGGTGTGAAGCCGGTTGTCTTCGACCGCTACCCTGAAATTGGCGGCCTACTTACGTTTGGTATTCCATCGTTTAAACTTGAAAAAGGCGTGATGGAAAACCGTCGTCGAGTATTCACTGAAATGGGCGTTGAGTTCCGTTTGGGTGTAGAAGTCGGTAAAGACATTGAGATGCAGCAGCTTGTCGATGAATATGATGCCGTCTTCCTAGGTGTAGGAACCTACAAGAATATGCGTGCCGGACTTGAGAATGAAGATGCTCAAGGCGTCTACGATGCCTTGCCTTTCCTTATCTCCAATACTTATAAAGTAATGGAGTTACCGAGTGAAGAAGCATTTATCGATATGGCAGGAAAAAAGGTCGTTGTCCTAGGTGGTGGTGATACTGCGATGGACTGTGTTCGAACTTCGATTCGTCAAGGCGCCTCCAACGTTATCTGTGCGTATCGTCGTGATGAAGAAAACATGCCTGGCTCACGTCGAGAAGTGAAAAACGCTAAAGAGGAAGGCGTCGACTTCATGTTTAACTTACAGCCTCTCGGTGTCGAAGTTGATGCCAGTGGTAAAGTCTCTGGTGTTAAAGTCGTTAAAACTGCGCTGGGTGAACCCGATGATGCTGGACGACGTCGTCCTCAACCCGTAAAAGGCAGTGAACACGTGCTTGCTGCTGACGCTGTCATCATGGCGTTTGGCTTCCAGCCTCATCAAATGTCATGGCTAACACCTTTTGGCGTCGAGCTCGATGAGTGGGGGCGTATTAAAGCGCCGTCGGATCAGGAGTTTATGTTCCAAACCAGCAATAAGAAAATCTTTGCTGGTGGTGACGCGGTTCGTGGATCTGACTTGGTTGTAACAGCCATCGATGAAGGACGTAAAGCGGCTGAAGGTATTCTCGACTTCCTAGAAGTTTAACCTCTCATAACCACGAAAAAGGATCCTATTTTTGGATCCTTTTTTTATTTAAAACATATAATTATCTGACCAGTTCCAATACTAAGGAATCCAAGATGAAAAAAGGGGCTCTCCTTTCTCTGACCCTACTCACCTTAACGGCATGTAGCCAAGGAGTCACAACCATGACAGATCGCACTTCGCTCCCTTGTGGTGACAAACCTAACTGTGTCTCGACTCAAGATGCACGAGAGAAGCATCAGCTTGCACCCTTTACTTTGGCGAGCAGCACCAGTATTGATGCCATCGAAGCTGCCGCGCTGCAATTACCCGGAGCTAAAACAGCCGTGAAGGAGCAGGATTATCTTCGTATTGAATGCACCTCAAAGATCATGCGATTTGTTGATGACCTCGAATTACGCATTGAAGGTGAACAGCTGTTGGTACGTTCTGAGTCTAGAATGGGTTACTCCGACTTTGGCGTTAACCGTAAACGCGCGGATCAACTTCGTACCCTTCTGAGTGAAAAAGGGCTCATCCAATAGCATTTAGAATGTGGTGTAATATAAAGCCGAAGCAAGTGCTTCGGCTTTTCTCTAGATGGTATTACTGCTGAGTCTCATCTCGGAAGACAACCAGTCGCTTCGGAGCGACTTTGCCATCTGCGTTGACTTCAGCCACACCGATGAAGAGTTTCTCTTCTCCAGATGTCATGCGAAGTGGGGTACCTTCTGGCGCACCAAACACTTGGACTGGCATACCGTGCTGAACAAGATCGGTAAGCTCTGCGTTAAGGTTAACTTCCGGCAGATCTTCTACTGCGGTATCCATTGGTAATAGCAGTGGATCAAGTAGATCTTTCGGTGCAATCTCCTCACGTTGAGCTTGCTCAAGCAACTCATTCAGTTGCTCTAACGTCACCATCTTCTCGTAAGGGTAATTTGCAACCGCGGTACGACGCAGCATAGTGACATGAGCACCACAACCAAGCATTTCACCTAGGTCATCAACGATTGTGCGAATGTAAGTACCTTTCGAACAGTGTACTTCCATTTCCACTTCATCGCCTTCAAAGCGATGCAAGATGATTTCATAAACCGTGATCTTGCGTGATTCTCTCGGTACTTCAATACCTTGACGCGCATACTCGTACAAAGGCTTACCTTGGTACTTGAGCGCAGAGAACATTGAAGGCACTTGATCAGATTCACCGCGAAACTTATCGATACAAGCGAGCAGCTTATCCATATCAACATTGATAGGACGCGTCTCTACCACTTCACCATCAGAATCAGAGGTATCGGTTCTCTCACCAAGCTTAGCAATCACACGGTAGCGCTTGTCGGAATCAAGCAAAAACTGCGAGAACTTGGTTGCTTCACCGAGGCAGATCGGCAGCATACCTGTCGCTAGGGGATCCAGTGCACCCGTATGACCTGCTTTCTCAGCAAAATAGATTCGCTTTACTTTCTGCAGTGCATCGTTCGATGAAATTCCCGTTGGTTTATCCAACAGAATCACACCGTTAATTGGACGACCTTTACGACGACGAGCCATTAGCTGTCTTCCCCAGTCTGTTCTTCTTCACGACCTGAGTCTCTTTGCTTACGCTTATCTTCGCTAACGACTTCAGAAACAAGGTTCGACATACGCATACCTTCAACCAAGGTGTTGTCATAGTAGAAACGAACTTCTGGCGTTAAACGCAGACGGATACGCTTGCCTAGCATCATGCGGATATGAACTTCATGCTCACGTAATGCTTCAAGGCATGACTCTGGTGTTTGCTCACCAACACAAAGGAAGGTAACAAATACTTTTGCATACGCTAGATCACGTGACACTTCTACATCAGAAATCGTCACCATGCCTAGGCGTGAATCGCGAACTTCGCGCTGAAGGATCAGAGCGAGCTCTTTTTGCAGCTGCTGTGACACTCGCTGCGTGCGGCTAAATTCTTTTGACATATCTTTTCTCTTATTAGAAAGAATGGGGGGATGGTCGTAACCAGCCCCCCATGGCGTATTCAACAACCAATTACAGCTTATCTTAAGAAGATCTTGCTCGTAATTTTAGTCAATTAATCAAGAGTACGTTTAATCTCTACGATTTCGAATACTTCGATCTGGTCACCAACGCGAACATCATTGTAGTTCTTAACGCCGATACCACACTCGTAGCCATTCTTAACTTCTTGAACGTCATCTTTAAAGCGACGTAGTGATTCTAGCTCACCTTCGTAGATAACAACGTTATCACGTAGTACACGGATAGGGTTGCTACGCTTAATTAGACCTTCAGTAACCATACAACCAGCGATTGCACCCAGTTTCGGTGACTTAAACACGTCACGTACTTCAGCAAGACCAATGATCTCTTGCTTGAATTCTGGAGCAAGCATACCGCCCATTGCTTGTTTCACTTCATCAATTAATTGGTAAATGATTGAGTAGTAACGTAGGTCAACACTTGCCGCTTCAACCGCACGACGCGCAGAAGCGTCAGCACGAACGTTAAAGCCAAGGATGATAGCGTTTGAAGCTTCAGCTAGAACTGCGTCAGTTTCTGTAATACCACCAACACCAGAACCCACGATGTTTACTTTCACTTCGTCAGTCGATAGTTTCAGTAGTGAGTCTGCAATCGCTTCAACAGAACCTTGAACGTCAGCCTTCAGTACTACGTTCAGTTCAGCAACTTCACCAGCCGTCATGTTCGAGAACATGTTCTCTAGTTTAGATTTCTGCTGACGTGCAAGTTTCACTTCACGGAACTTACCAGCACGGTAGTTAGCAACTTCACGCGCTTTACGCTCATCACGTACTACAGTCGCTTCGTCACCTGAAGAAGGCACGCCTGAAAGACCTAAGATCTCTACAGGGATAGAAGGACCCGCTTCTGTGATTTCTTTACCAAGCTCATCACGCATCGCACGAACACGGCCGTACTCTTGACCACAAAGAACGATATCGCCTTTGTTTAGTGTGCCTGACTGAACAAGTACTGTAGCAACTGGACCACGACCTTTATCTAGTCGAGATTCAACAACTACACCAGACGCCATACCTTCTTTAACAGCTTTAAGTTCAAGAACTTCAGACTGAAGAAGGATTGCTTCTAGAAGACCGTCAATGTTAGTACCCTGTTTCGCAGAGATGTGAACGAACATGTTCTCACCACCCCACTCCTCAGGAATTACGTCGTACTGAGCTAGCTCATTCTTAACGTTGTCTGGGTTTGCGTCTTCTTTATCGATCTTGTTAACCGCAACAATCAGTGGAACGCCTGCCGCTTTCGCGTGCTGAATCGCTTCAACTGTTTGTGGCATAACGCCATCGTCCGCTGCAACAACAAGAACAACGATATCCGTCGCTTGAGCACCACGAGCACGCATAGCGGTAAACGCCGCGTGTCCAGGAGTATCAAGGAAGGTGATCATGCCGTTGTCTGTTTCTACGTGGTATGCACCAATGTGCTGTGTAATACCACCTGCTTCACCAGACGCAACGTGTGTGCGACGAATGTAGTCAAGCGTAGACGTTTTACCATGGTCAACGTGACCCATGATAGTAACAACAGGTGCGCGAGGAACGGCTTCAGCGTTGTTGTCACGATCTGACAGTACCGCTTCTTCCAGCTCATTCTCTTTACGCAGAATAACTTTGTGGCCCATTTCTTCAGCAACTAGCTGAGCCGTCTCTTGGTCGATAACTTGGTTGATAGTCGCCATAGCGCCCATCTTCATCATCACCTTGATAACTTCTGTGCCTTTAACCGACATCTTGCTAGCAAGTTCAGATACAACGATTGTTTCGCCGATCACAACGTCTGCTTTAGCAACAGTAGCGGTCTTATCGAAGCCTTGCTGCATTGAAGCTGGCTTAGAAAGTCTGCCTTGCTTACGGCCTTTACCACCACGTTGGTTGCGGCTAGGGCGAGGTGGCTCTTCATCTAGAGAAGATTTCTTTTTCTTCCTGCGACGAGCGCCTTCTTCTTTGCGGTCAGCAGCATCTTCTGCTTCACGTGCATACGAAGAAGTAGTCACATGGTAGTCAGAGTTTTCAAGCTCTTTCTTCTTCTGTTCTTCTTCATTCCAACGAGCTTCATTTTCTTCAGCTAGTTTACGAGCTTCTTCAACAAGCTTTGCAGCTTCTTGTTCAGCTTTACGTTGGGCTTCTTCTTCCTGACGACGTTTTAGTTCGTCAGCTTCTTTTTTCGCTTGCGCATTCGCGTCCGCATTTTTTGCATTCATGTCTTTCTTAGCCTTATCAGCTTGTACGCGCTTTGCCTTTTCTTCTGCGTCACGTTTTGCATCCGCTTCTCGCTTCGCTTTCTCATCGGCCTCGCGTTGTGCTTTCTCTGCAGCTTCACGTTTTGCTAGCTCTTCAGCCTCACGCTTCGCAAGCTCTTCAGCTTCACGCTTTGCTGCTTCCTCAGCCTCACGTTTTGCGTCGTCTTCGATAATGCTGCGCTTAACATAAGTTCGCTTCTTGCGTACTTCTACTTGAACATCCTTACTCTTGCCGCCACCAGCATTTACGCTAAGTGTGCTGCGAGTTTTACGCTGTAGAGTTAAACGAGTTGGCTCAGATTCACCCGTAGTGTCACCGTGCTCTTTCTTTAAGTGAGTCAAAAGTTTCTGCTTTTCTTCATCAGAAACCTGATCACTGCTCGCTTTGTTCATACCAGCATCAGCAAGTTGTTCAATTAAGCGGTCCACTGGAGTTCCAATTTCTTCACTCAGTGCCTTAACAGTAATTTGTGTCATGCCGCTTTCTCCTTGCTGAAAATTATGCTTCGTCGCCGAACCAACAGATGTTACGAGCTGCCATAATTAGCTCACCCGCACGCTCTTCGGTCAGGCCTTCAATACCTTCAAGATCATCGATGCCCTGATCAGCTAGGTCTTCTAGTGTTGATACACCTTTAGCTGCCAGTTTAAATGCCATCTCACGCTCAAGACCTTCAAGGCCTAGTAGGTCTTCTGCTGGCTCAACGCCTTCGAAAGACTCTTCTTGTGCTAGCGCAAGAGTCGTTAGTGCATTCTTAGCACGATTACGTAGTTCTTCGACTAGATCTTCATCTAGACCATCAACTTCAAGTAGTTCGTTAACTGGAACGTAAGCAACTTCTTCTAGAGTTGAGAAGCCTTCTTCAACAAGCAGTTGAGCAAAGTCTTCTTCGATATCTAGGTGCTTCATGAAGCTATCAATAGCAGCTTGAGACTCTTCAGCATGTTTCTTGTGAAGATCTTCTACTGTCATTACGTTAAGTTCCCAACCAGTCAGTTGAGACGCAAGACGTACGTTCTGACCGTTACGGCCGATAGCTTGTGCTAGGTTGTCCGCTTCAACTGCGATATCCATAGCATTCGCATCTTCATCTACGATGATAGAAGCAACGTCTGCAGGCGCCATTGCGTTAATTACAAATTGCGCTGGGTTATCGTCCCAAAGAACGATATCGATACGCTCACCACCAAGCTCACCAGAAACGGCTTGTACACGTGCACCACGCATGCCAACACACGCACCCACTGGGTCAATACGTTTGTCGTTTGTTTTCACTGCGATTTTTGCACGAGAACCTGGATCGCGAGCTGCCCCTTTAAGCTCAATGATCTCTTCCGCAATTTCAGGAACTTCAACACGGAATAGCTCAGCAAGCATTTCAGGCTTAGAGCGAGTAACAAATAGCTGGAAGCCACGCGCTTCTGGAGCCACTTTGTATAGTAGACCACGCACACGGTCACCTGGGCGGAAGTTTTCACGAGGAAGTTGGTCATCACGTAGGATTACCGCTTCCGCGTTGTTACCTAAGTCAAGAACAACCGTTTCACGGTTTACTTTCTTAACTACGCCAGTAACAAGTTCACCTTCATTGTCGATGAACTGTTCAACGATTTGTGCACGCTCTGCTTCACGTACTTTTTGTACGATAACTTGTTTAGCAGTTTGAGTCGTAATACGGTCAAATGTTACAGACTCAATATCATCTTCAACGTAATCACCTAGTTGAACTTCAGCATCATCGTACTGAGCAGCTTCTAGAGAGATTTCCTTCGTTGGATGTTCAACGTTTTCTACTACTAACCAACGACGGAAAGTTTCGAACTCGCCCGTTTTACGGTCAATTTGAACACGAACGTCAATTTCGATTTCGTGTTTTTTCTTAGTAGAAGTTGCTAGAGCAATTTCAAGGGCTTCAAAGATACGCTCACGAGGTACCGCTTTCTCATTCGATACCGCTTCTACTACCGCTAAAATTTCTTTACTCATTTTAAATAGCCTCTAAGACTTTAATTAAAATTTAGGGATCAGGTTAGCTTTTGAGATATTGCTTAGTGCAAACTCTTCTTCATTACCATCAACAGTAACAGAGATAGTTTCACCATCCACTGAGTGGATTACACCTTTCCACTTGCGACGGTTGCCTACAGCCATCTTCAAAACGATGCTTACCTCGTGACCAATAAATTGTTCATAGTGTGCAGCTTTGAAAAGTGGTCTTTCTAAACCTGGTGAAGACACTTCAAGGTTGTAAGCCACTGTGATTGGATCTTCAACGTCCATAACCGCACTTACTTGACGGCTAACTTCCGCACAATCTTCGACAGTAATGCCGTTTTCGTGGTCGATAAAAATACGCAACGTTGAATGCTCGCCTGCGCGAATAAATTCTAATCCAACTAACTCATAACCTGATGCAGCTACAGGAGCTTCAAGCATTTCAGTAAGTTGTCTTTCTAAACCAGTCATTTTAACCACTCCAGAAACAAAAAAAGGGCTCACAGCCCAATTTAAATTCCAAGCAAAGCTCTAAATTTCTCTTCAGAAATTTAGATAACAAAAAACCCCGAAAAGTCGGGGTTTTTTGTTGCTGGACCCTGATACGTTAAGCAAAATCATTGTCGCTTAACTCGCAGTATCGCTACTGCGCAAACTTGTCCAAATCCTAACAGGATTGGTTGCGGGGGCCGGATTTGAACCGACGACCTTCGGGTTATGAGCCCGACGAGCTACCAAGCTGCTCCACCCCGCGTCCGACTTGTCGAGCATTATACGCTCTCCAAGGTGTTTTACAAGTTTGTAAATCAATGGTGCCGAGAGAGGGACTCGAACCCTCACACCTAAGGCACTAGCACCTCATGCTAGCGTGTCTACCAATTTCACCATCTCGGCAGCTAATTCTATTTCTCAGCTAGAAAATAGCTTATTGAGGAATTTCACTACCTTGAGGGGCAGGAATTTCACTCGCATCGTCAGCTTGCTGGATAACTTGACCTTGTGTTGGGTCAACCCACTGAGATTCAGTTTTGTGTGTAGACATATTGCCTAGCACCAAGCTGAGGACGAAAAATACTGTTGCAAAAATTGCAGTCATTCGGGTTAGGAAATTACCTGAGCCGCTTGCGCCAAACACTGTGTTTGATGCGCCTGCACCGAATGAGGCTCCCATATCTGCGCCTTTACCTTGTTGAATCAACACTAGGCCGATTACACCAACCGCTGCCAACAGGTAAATCACAAGTAGAACTGTAAACATTGTTTCCACCTATGTTCCAAATTGTTGAGCCAGCGCCGCTCGAAAACATTACTTTTCAATAGGTTTTTGAACAAGGCTAGCGACCTCCTTATCGAAGGCCGAGCAATACTAGCGAAACACGCTATTGCTGACAAGTAGATTTTTGCAAAAAATTAGCTACTGGCCGCCAAGCGGTCAAAAAAAGGACAAAACGATAATTTTTCATCCTTTTCTGCGGCGAACAAAGCTAAAGTTCTGAAAATTCTCTGCTGTATTCGATCAAACCTGTGCGCTGATTTAGCTCTCCTTCCACTAAACCTAGCACCTGAAATGCACCTTGAGGGACATCCCACTGACAACGCATATTATGCTTTTCGCTTGCTTCAAAGCCAAATCGAGCATAATAAGCAGGATCACCAAGTACCACGCAAGCTGGGTAGTCAAACTCCAGTAAAGAAGCTAATCCTTCTTTAACGAGATCGGCGGCAATTCCCTTGTTTCGGTAATCGTGACGAACAGCTAGTGGCGCTAATCCCTGCCAGTTTAGGTCTTCACCGTCTAATGTGACCGGACTAAACAGTACATAACCCACGACTTCACCTTCATCGTTGCAAGCAACAAGCGACAATGTACGGCGACCATTTTCTCTTAGTGTCATGACTAAGTTCGCTTCTGCTTCTGTGTCGAAGGCTCCTTTTAGAAGTCTATCGACCGCCAGAATATCTGCTGGTGCTTCAGTTCGAATAAGCATTTACAACCTCTTTGTGTGTTGAAGGCGATTGTAAGCCTTTTTGCACAAATTCGGCTAGCTGATTTAACAAGGTCTGAACAGCTTTCGGCAATGAATCAAGATCGACACTGTCCATCAAGTTTTTGACTTCCAAACCCAATTCCGTATCACCTTCTATGGTTAGGCGACGTTGGAAAAACAGGGTATCAGGATCTTCTTTGCGTCCGGCAATCAAAACTAAGTCATTCAGATTCCCTCCAAACAACACATCTTCCTTCACACTTTTATCACCAACGACAAGCTGTTCGTCTTGATAGCTAATCAGCCAACTCAGCTGCATATCTTTTACTTCAACTTTTAACCACTTATCTTCAAGGAATTCGAAATCCCCATCTTCAAGAGCCTCTTTGAACACCGTTTTTAGCCCTTCAAGCAAGGCTTTTTTTTGTACAGATTGAGGCAATAAGTGGACTGGAGATCGCAAAATTGATGCAGCGTTTTGAACTAGTTGAGTGCGAATCTTGTTAATCACGCGAATTATCCGTTACTTTGTGGGTTGGAATTGCTCATCATAAAGTATGTTTAACTAACGATTCCTGTTATTTGTCAAAGAATCTGCGTGATGCCTGAAACTCTTTAAACTACAGGCAATGACAGTTATAGTTATTACATCATTCATATTCACAACCGATGTGAATCACAAGCTCTGTTGGAGAGTTGGAAAAACTTGATGCTATCGCAACAATTACAGCACTGGTTTAAAGAAATAACGGCTAACAGCCCGTTTTTTTTCGCTATCTTAGATAACCAGCATAATTATGCCGTGGTTAACGGGCGCTATTGTGATATCGCAGGTCTTACTCCTCCTGAAATGGTCGGTATGAGTGACAGCCAGATCATGGGGCAACAGTTTTATAATCATCTCAAGCCTTATTATGATCGCGCTTTTAAAGGTGAATCGATCGAAGCTGAGATGACGATGGGTGATCTCGACTTAGAGACCAGCCTGCATTTCAATATCTCGCCACTGAATACCGATGGTAAGATCGAGCACATCATCTTTCATGCTCTCGACACCTCTGAAAAACAGATCCTCATTCGCTCTTTGGAAGAGTCAGAAGGTAAGTTTTCGACTTTGACCTCTCTCGTTCCTGAGGGAATCATGTTAGTGGAAGACGATTGCATCATTTCAGCAAATCCTGCTGCGTTAAGATTACTTGGTTTTGAGTCGGTACAAGATCTACTCGGAGAAAACCTTTCACGGCTATTTGTCGATGAAAAAACAAAAACGGTTTTTTCTAGCTCATTAGTCAACTCGCTCGGTGAAGCACCATTAACGTGTTTGACTGGTCCTCGCTGTGGATTTGAGCGCAAAGTCCAGCTGTTAGCTGACGCGACAATGATTCTCGGTAGTGATTCTCAGCTGGTTTTGATCCAAGATGCAGATTCGACACCTAAGAAGCTCTCTCCAACACAACATGAAGATGCGCATGTTGACTCACTCACTGGCTTGTATAACCGTTTCGGATTCACCAAACGTTTAGAGCAACTGATCCACAACGATACACCGTTGATCATGCTCTATCTTGATATCGATAACTTCAAAAATATCAACGACTCACTTGGCCACCATATTGGGGACAAAGTGATCAAGGAAGTCTCTTCTCGTCTTAAGCGTCTTTTACCTCCACATGCGGTTTTAGGGCATTTAGGAGGAGATGAGTTCGGCATCATACTGCCTGAACCTGATAATAATCGCATGGCAGAAATGCTGTCAGAACGCATTATCTCTCTCGTGAATCAACCGTTTGATCTACACCACTTCAGCAAGCGACTTGCGTGCTCTATTGGTAGTGTTGCCTACCCTGGAGATGGCAACGATGCTCGTATCTTGCTACAAAACGCTGACACAGCAATGTATGAGGCCAAGGATCGTGGTCGCAACCGACTGATCAAATTCAACGATCAGATGAACAAAGAAGCTCGTATGCGCTTATGGCTGGAAATCGAATTACAGAAAGCGCTGCAACAAAATGGACTTGAGGTGTGGTATCAACCTAAAGTCAATGCGCGAGACTTCAGTATCAATGGCGCAGAAGCACTGATTCGTTGGAAACATCCCGTAGAAGGCTATATTAGCCCTGGTGCATTTATTCCTGTTGCGGAACGAGCTGGCTTGATCGAACATCTAGGTCGAGTGGTCATGCGCGAGGTCTTTGCCACAGTCAAACGCTGGAAGCTGCAAGGTATTTTACCGGGTCGAGTGGCGATCAACCTCTCCCCTGAACAATTTGGCAACCCTAAGTTAATCGACTACATGGAGAAGTTGCTGCGCACAACAGAATTAGATCCAAGCTGTATTACTTTTGAGCTGACAGAAAGTGCGGTGATGAGTGATAGTGAGCACACTCTTCAAATGTTGAATGCGATTAAGCGACTAGGTTTTGCTCTATCAATCGATGACTTCGGAACGGGCTATTCATCGCTCTCCTACTTAGCGAGATTTCCAATCGATGAACTCAAAATTGACCGAGCATTTATCTCTGATATTGATACGCTGCCTAAACAAATCACAGTCATAGAAAATATCATCAATCTAGGCAAATCACTCAATTTGACTGTCGTCGCCGAAGGTGTAGAGACACAGCAACAAGCGACTCTGCTGTCTAATCTAAACTGTAACTCAATTCAAGGCTTCCACTTCCATCGCCCTCAGCCAAGACAAGAGGTTGAAGAGCTATTTGCACAAAATCGTCGCCACAAAAACTAACCCTAAGTAATTATTTCACTTAGAAACTCACTCAAACCTGCCTTATATCAAATTTGCCATTCATAATTCTTCATAAAATGCTCAACAATTTTATGAGACAGTCTGGTAAGAGCAATGGAACTCCTATGCCCTGCAGGTAACTTGCCTGCACTAAAAACTGCAATTGATTGTGGCGCTGATGCGGTTTACATCGGTTTTAAAGATGATACCAATGCCCGTCACTTTGCGGGTTTAAACTTTACAGGTAAGAAACTGGAAAAAGCCGTTCAGTACGTTCATGACCATAAGAAGAAGATTCATGTCGCTCTCAACACTTTCGCTCATCCAGACGGCTTTAGCCGTTGGACCGATGCGGTCGACCGTGCAGCGGATAATGGCGTAGATGCTCTGATTGTGGCAGATATCGCGGTACTTGATTACGCATCGCAAAAGTACCCTGACTTAGAACTTCACTTATCAGTACAGGCCTCGGCAACAAACGTCGCGGCTATCGATTTCTACAAGAACAACTTTAACGTCAAGCGCGTTGTTCTGCCTCGTGTTCTTTCGATTCATCAGGTGAAACAGCTATCACGTAATATCACCAGCGATGTCGAACTTGAAGTGTTTGCGTTTGGCAGCCTATGCATCATGTCTGAAGGACGCTGCTATCTCTCCTCATACATGACTGGCGAATCACCAAACACAGTGGGGGCATGCTCGCCTGCCAAATATGTTCGTTGGCAAGAAACCGAGAAAGGGCTTGAGTCTCGCCTCAACAACATTCTTATTGACCGTTACAGCGAAGGTGAAAATGCAGGTTATCCGACCTTATGTAAAGGCCGTTTCACCGCCGATCTAGAAGAGCAAACCAAGGCTTATCATGCTTTGGAAGAGCCAACCAGTTTGAACACCCTCTCTATGCTCCCTGAGCTGTTTGCCGCGAACGTAGCCTCGGTAAAAATCGAAGGACGCCAACGCAGCCCTGCCTACGTGGAGCAGGTGACACGTACTTGGCGAGCCGCTATTGATCGCTATCTCGCAAACCCTGAAGGCTACCAAGTCGAAGCGGCTTGGGATGCGACTCTAGCAAACGTGTCAGAAGGTAAGCAAACAACACTCGGTGCATACCACCGCAAGTGGCAGTAGAGGTCAATATGGAAAAAAACATGAAATACGCGCTTGGCCCACTACTCTATTTCTGGCCAAAGCAGGATGTCGAAGCTTTTTATAATCAGGCTAAAAGCAGTTCAGCAGATATCATTTATTTGGGTGAAAGTGTTTGCTCTAAACGACGTGAAATGAAACCAAATCATTGGTTTGATATTGCCAAAGAGCTTAATTCTGCTGGCAAACAAGTTGTCCTTTCGACCATGGCTCTTCTCGAAGCGCCGAGCGAAGTCAACATCATGAAGAAGTACATCGATAATGGTGACTTCGCGATTGAAGCCAATGACGTTTCTGCAATCCAGCTAGCCTCTGAGCGTAAGGTACCGTTTGTGGTTGGCCCTGCGGTCAATACTTACAATGCCCACACACTGAACCTATTTCTTAAACAGGGCATGATCCGTTGGTGCATGCCTGTCGAGCTGTCTCGTGAGTGGCTGAGCAAAGTATTAACCCAATGTGATGAGATTGGTATTAAGGATAAGTTCGAGGTCGAAGTCTTCAGTCATGGCTACCTACCTTTGGCTTACTCAGCTCGATGCTTTACCGCAAGAGCAGAGAATCGTGCCAAAGACGATTGTGAGACCTGCTGTATTAAATACCCAACAGGCATTCAAGTAAGCAGCCAAGAAGGCCAGCAAGTGTTCAACCTGAACGGCATCCAGACTCAATCAGGCTATTGCTATAACCTGATCAACGATCTGCCAAGTATGCAAGGATTGGTCGATGTCGTACGCCTGAGTCCACTTGGCCTCGATACCTTCTCGCAAGTTGAAAAATTCCGCGCCAACGAGAGTGGTCATAGCCCAGATCAAATCGATAACCGTCAGTGCAACGGTTACTGGCATCAACTGGCCGGTCTAGAAGTGAAGAACGTCTAGTTAAATTTATGACACATGATAAAGGGCTCAAATGAGCCCTTTTCTCTATGCGATGACCTGTTCGGTCGATGTCACTTTTATGCGCTTGATATCTTTCCACAGCATCGTCATCACCACCAAGCTGAGTGCAATGTTAGACAATGGGTACGCAATCCAGATACCCGGCACACCAAACAACTTAGGCATCAGGTACAAGAAAGGCAATTGCACCAACATATTGCCAACAGTGACAAACAGCGCTTTACTCCCCTTGTTGATCGCTTGGTAGTAAGCACCAGCAACCACTAAGAAGCCGTCGAGTGCCATAGAAAACATGTGCAGACGAATTCCCATCACCGTATGTTCCATCAACTGTGCGTCATCCTTGTTAAAGACAGAGACAAATTTAGTTGGGAATAGATTGAGTAATACCACAAATACACTACCCACTATCACCGCTGAATACATCGCAACTTTTAGAAGTTTACGGATGTTTTGTTGGTTTCTCGCCCCATGATTGTAGCTGACCAAAGGCTGCATACCGTTTGCAATACCTTCTGCTGTGAGATAGTAGACGGTGACGATATAACCTAGTATGGCGTAAGCGCCAATCATCAACTGATCGCCATATTGAGCAAATAGTGCGTTGTGCAGTGCAACCATCATAGAACCATAGGCATACATAAAGAAACTGGATGCGCCAATCGCAAAGATGTTGGGGATGATAGCCAGCTTTAAACGCAAATCAGCCCACTTCAAACGCAATCTCGCATGAGATGAAAAAAAGTAAGCCAAACCCGATACGGTGACCACACCTTGTGCAATAGCGGTAGCTATCGCGGCACCGGTTAACTCCCAGCCCAACACAGCAATTAAGAGGTAATCTAAGGCGATGTTAACGAATGCACCAATGACCATAAGCATGGTCGCAATATTTGGGCTTTCATCATTACGCAGCAAAAAAGGCATCGCAATCGAGCCCAAAGTAAAAATACAGGCCCCAATCAAGATATGTAAATATTGTAACCCCAGCTCAAATACTCGGCCTTCAGCTCCCTGCCAACGAAGAAAATCATCTGCGAACAGATAAAGAACAACCGAGACCACAGGCACCAAAGCGATAAGTAGCACTAATCCCGTCGCGAGGATCTGTTTTGCACCTTGGTTGTCTTTTTTTCCTTGTTGTATTGAAACGAGTGCTCCGGTTCCGACACCAACCAGCATACCTAGCCCAAGAATCGAACCAATCATAGGCCAAGCGACGTTAATGCCCGCTAAGCCATCAGCACCAACATAGCGACCAATGAAGACGCCATCAACGACTTGATATAGACCGTTGACCAGCATTGCTGCCACGGTAGGTATCGTGTATTTCCAAAACTGTTTATAAATGGATGTTTGCATTTTCTCACCACTAGTTAGCATAGCTAACTAAATAGATAAATTTTTCTGACTTCGAGTTAATTATTTAAGTGCTTTTTCTAACAAGCTGATCAAATGGCTGTTTTCAACCTCAGTCAGTTTGTTGCCAATAGACTCCGCGATCCTGCGGTAAACCACTTGTTCAAGCGAAAGGTCTTTAATGACCTGCTCCGTTAGAATCACTCGCTTAGCGCGTCCATCTTCATTACATGATATCCGTGAAACTAAGCCTTTATTCTGCAATCGTGCCACCATATTCGAGGCGGAAGGCTTACTCACTTTCATCTCTTGAGCTAAATCGGTGATGCGAATCCCCTGAGCGTGTTCTTGTATCACTCGAAGATAATCGTATTCATTAAAACTCAAGTTTGATAAAGCATCTTCTTTGGCATGAACTCGCCACGCTTTGGAACAGAATCGTTCCAGTTCCATTAAGCTATTTTCTAGAGTCATTGTCTGCACATTTAGTTAGCAAGGCTAACTATTTTAGTCTTCATTTTTCCATCTGGCAATAAAAAAGCCGCTGCAAAGCAGCGGCTATCCGAACTCACATCATCAATGTTTATTCTGTCTCAAGCGCTTTGGCTTTATTCTTGGCAAGATGTTCAGCTTTAACTTGATTGTAGATTCGGCTAAGTTCCAAGAACGAATAACGATGTTCTACATACTCAAAGACGTTGAACGAAATCGCCAGTTTGTATAACGATATGGCGCTCGCAAAGTCACCTTCAGCTTGATAGCGCTTACCCAAGTAGAAATAAGCCTCTGTTAGACGCTGAGCCAAAACAGTATTGTCTCGGGTTCCGGCTAAAATGGCTTTAAAGGCCTGATCTTCAGACACTTCTCCAAGCGTAATGGCAACCAGTACCCAACCCCATTGCTCATCACGAGTCTGGTAGACTTTGAGTAGCTCTTCACGAGCAACATCCGGTTGCTTTTCCTGCTTAATGATATAGCGCCACAAAGCACGAAATGGATCGCTTGGGTCCTCATCATAATGCTTTTGCATATCTTCTAAAGCGAGGTCAATCCGATCACCATAGTAAAGCGCAATGGCACGGTTGCGTGCGGCATAAGAATTATCCGGATCTAACTCTAAGGTAGAATCAAAGGCATCGTACGCAGCATCAAACTCACCTACCTGGGTAAAATAAACGCCAAGTAAATTAAACAGATCTGGCTGAGCAGGATTAAGAGCAAGTGACTGATTGTAATCTAAACGAGCGAGATCTCTCAGACCAACACTGTCATAGTAGTTACCGCGTTCATAAAGCATTTTGGCTCGAACATCATTCGAAAGATCGGGTCTTTGTAAGAGTTGAGATAAACGCGCAATCTGAACTTCTTGCTGCACACTGGCTTGCAAAGGAACCGCCATTGGTGGATATAGCCACTGAGCGTTGTTGCTTGAGGTCGATGCGCAGCCTGCCGTAATCGCTAAAGCGAGACTAAGCGTAGCGGTTTGAAACCATTTCACAGATCGATACTCCTGTTACTGAGTTTTCACTCAGAGTAATCCGCAATAAAAAAGGGAGCGTAATGCTCCCTTTATAACATGCTTTTAGCGTAATAAGCTAATTAGCCTATCAAGCTCGCATTATGCGTCTGTAGCAGGTTTTTCTTCAGCAACGACTTCTTCAGTCTGTTCTACCGCTTCTTTCATGCTTAGACGAACGCGGCCCTGACGGTCGATTTCAAGAACTTTAACTTGAACTTCTTGACCTTCAGCAAGGTAGTCAGACACTTTTTCTACACGCTTGTCTGCGATTTGAGAAATGTGTACAAGACCATCTTTACCAGGAAGAATCGTAACGAAAGCACCAAAGTCAGCTAGACGTGCAACTTTACCTGTGTAGATACGGCCTACTTCAACTTCAGCAGTGATCTCTTCGATACGGCGAATCGCTTCTTTTGCTGCTGCGCCTTCAGTTGCAGCAATCTTGATTGTACCGTCATCTTCGATTTCGATAGTTGTACCCGTCTCTTCAGTTAGAGCACGGATAACTGCACCACCTTTACCGATAACATCTTTGATCTTCTCTGCGCTGATCTTCATTGTGTGAATACGCGGAGCGAACTCAGAGATATCTTCACGAGCACCAGAAATCGCTTCATCCATTACAGATAGGATGTGCTTACGTGCACCTTGCGCTTGGTTAAGAGCAATTTGCATGATCTCTTTAGTGATACCTTCGATCTTGATATCCATCTGAAGTGCAGTGATACCTTCGTTAGTACCTGCTACTTTAAAGTCCATGTCACCTAGGTGGTCTTCGTCACCAAGGATGTCAGAAAGAACAACGAAATCATCGCCTTCTTTCACTAGACCCATTGCGATGCCCGCAACAGACGCTTTGATTGGAACACCAGCATCCATAAGTGCTAGAGACGTACCACATACAGAAGCCATTGAAGATGAACCGTTAGATTCAGTGATTTCCGATACAACACGTACTGTGTATGGGAACTCATCGATAGATGGCATTACAGCTGCAATACCACGCTTAGCCAGTTTACCGTGGCCGATTTCACGACGCTTAGGAGAACCTACAAAACCCGTTTCGCCAACACAGTATGGAGGGAAGTTGTAGTGTAGTAGGAAGTGATCTTTACGCTCACCAGTTAACTCATCGATGATTTGAGCATCGCGCTGCGTACCTAGAGTCGCAGTTACTAGTGCCTGAGTCTCACCACGAGTGAATAGTGAAGAACCGTGAGTACGTGGAAGAACGCCAGTACGAACGTCTAGAGCACGAACCATGTCTTTCTCACGACCGTCGATACGTGGGTTACCAGCAATGATGCTGCGACGTACAACTGTCTTCTCTAGATCGTGGAAGATAGTGTGGATTTCTTTGGTGTTTGCTTCTGGATCTTCAGCAAGCAGCACTTCATTAACTTCTGCCGCGATCTCGTGGATACGACCGTAACGAGCCATCTTCTCAGTGATTTGGTACGCTTCAACAAGCTTAGCTTCTGCAAGTTCTGCAATCTTAGCTACAAGTGCTGTGTTCTCTTCTGGAGCAACCCAATCCCAAGCTGGAGTAGCAACTTCTGCTGCGAACTCGTTGATTGCGTTGATAACAGCTTGCTGTTGATCGTGGCCGTAAACAACTGCTGCAAGCATCTCTTCTTCAGTTAGGTTGTCAGCTTCTGACTCAACCATTAGAACTGCAGATTCCGTACCCGCAACAACAAGGTCAAGCTTAGATGTTTCTAGCTCAGTGTTGCTTGGGTTTAGTACTAGTTGACCGTCAATGTGACCAACACGTGCAGCACCAATAGGACCATTGAATGGGATACCAGAGATAGCTAGCGCTGCTGAAGTACCAATCATAGTTACGATATCAGGTTGAACGTCTGGGTTAACAGACATAACCGTAGCGATTACTTGAACTTCGTTTTTAAACGCATCTGGGAATAGAGGGCGAATTGGACGGTCGATTAGACGAGCAGTCAGAGTTTCACCTTCAGATGGGCGACCTTCACGCTTGAAGAAACCACCAGGGATTTTACCTGCAGCGTAAGTACGCTCTTGGTAGTTAACTGTTAGAGGGAAGAAGTCTTGACCTTCAACCGCTTCTTTTTTACCAACAACAGAAACAAATACTGCTGTGTCATCCATAGTTACCATAACGGCAGCTGTAGCTTGACGAGCGATAACGCCAGTTTCTAGAGTAACTGTGTGGTTACCGTACTGGAACGTTTTAACAACTGGTTTTTCGAACATTGTTATTCCTTTCTCTAAGCACGTGCTTAGATTGAGTTAATTAAATTACTCAAGGCATTACGAATCGCGACTAGTAAAAGAATACTGCGGGGCAATAGCCTTTTAATAGTCGCGACCTTTTGGCCGACATCGGTGACTGTAATGCAAAAAGTATTGTGGAGATAAAACCACTAAGGTGGTTATAGCCGGAGGTAGTATAAACTACTTAGCAGAGGTTTGGCACAATTTAGGCCACAAAAAAGGGGCGTATAGCCCCTTTTTCGACAAACTGTTCTATGCAGCCGCTGATTAGCGACGTAGGCCTAGACGCTTGATTAGATCTTGGTAACGAGAAAGGTTTTTGCCTTTCAAGTAGTCAAGAAGCTTACGACGGCGAGAAACCATACGTAGAAGACCACGACGGCTGTGGTGATCGCCTTTGTGCGCTTTGAAGTGACCTTGTAGGTGGTTGATAGAAGCTGTAAGTAGAGCTACTTGAACTTCTGGTGAACCTGTATCGCCTTCAGTTTGAGCGTATTCTGCAACGATTGCTGCTTTAGTTTCTGCATTCAGAGACATAATTCTCTCCTAATAAGAGTAAGTTTAAATTTGTAGCAGCCAATCTCTGATTCAGCCGCTACGCGAAGCGCGGATTATATGAGATGTATATGGGTTAAGCAATAGGTAATTGATCGAGAATCGAGAACATGATGTCTTATTTAAGGAGTAGTTCTGTCAATACCTTTCACACTATAGGTTTTATCAACTTACTGCCCGGCCCCACTTCCAGCAGGGCAAAGTCCGATCCAGTTATCCATAGGGCGCAACCCGTTCCCATCTAGCCCTTTTCTGTTACACTTAGCACCATTCGATTAGACCCATGTCAATTAACAGGATTCATTATGAAAATCGGCATCATCGGTGCAATGGAACAAGAAGTTTCCATCCTTAAACAAGCAATTGAAAACCGCCAAGAAGTAAGCAAAGCAGGCTGTACTTACTTCTCTGGACAGATCAACGGTGTGGATGTCGTTTTGCTTCAATCCGGCATTGGCAAAGTATCAGCAGCGGTTGGCACCACAATTTTACTGGACGAGTACCAACCTGACGTGATCATTAACACTGGCTCTGCGGGTGGTTTTGATTCTAGCCTCAACGTTGGTGATGTTGTGATTTCAACTGAAGTTCGCCACCACGATGCCGATGTGACGGCATTTGGCTACGAAATGGGGCAAATGGCACAACAACCAGCGGCATTCATTGCAGATGAAAAACTGATGGATGTAGCAGAGAAAGCGCTGTCACAAATGGAAGATAAGCACGCAGTTCGCGGCCTAATATGTACTGGTGACGCTTTTGTATGTAGTGCGGAACGTCAGGCATTTATCCGCAAACACTTCCCATCGGTTGTCGCGGTAGAAATGGAAGCCGCAGCGATCGCTCAAACTTGTCACCAGTTCAAAGTTCCTTTCGTTGTAGTGCGCGCAATCTCTGATGTGGCTGACAAAGAAGCAGGTATGAGCTTTGATGAGTTTCTTCCGCTAGCCGCTCAAAGCTCATCTGAAATGGTTATCAAGATGGTTGAACTTCTAAAGTAAGTTAAAGAGACATCATGGAAGATCTGTTTCAGCAACTCTACTCAAATGGTGCGCTCCTCGTGTTGTGGGGCGCTTTATTATGCCATCTGATATTGCCCTTTCCCCGCGAAGCTCATCCAGCCATTTTGTGGCATAAATTCGCCGAGCAATTGGCCGATAAAGTCAACGTAAACAACAGCTACCAGCAAAGTATCATTTCAGGCAGCTTAGCTTGGCTACTAATGATTCTGCCTATGCTCGCCGTTTTAATCGCGTTAAAGCCATTGGTTTGGCAACCGCAACTTTTTGAGCTGGCCTTTCTCCTTCTTGCCATTGATTGGCGCAATACAGATAAATTTACCGCTCAATTCGTTGCCGCTCTCGCCCGCGAGGACAAAGAGCAAGCAAAGATGCTAATTAAGCCGCTGATAAATCGCTCCACCGATCCTTTATCGCTACTTGGACTTGGCAAAGCCGGCTCTGAAACCTTAATTATGTCTTACGGACGTAATGTCGTTGGAGTACTGTTTTGGTATGCCATTGCTGGCGGTATTGGGGCTTTTGGCTATCGAATGTCGGTAGAACTGGCTCGTGCTTGGTCCCCTTCAAGACAAAAGTTCTCGCCGTTTGGATTGACTGCTGTGCGTGCTGTCGCCGTCCTCGATTTTATCCCTTTGCGCCTGTTTGCGCTCATGATCGCCGTCGGTCACCGAGCAAAAGCCTCTGTCCAACTCATTCAACAGCAAGCAAGTTCTTGGCCTCTTCCTGGACCGGCTTGGCTGATCGTCGCTGTGGGCGGTAAGTTGGAGCTATCTTTGGGTGGCCCTGCCATCTACGACGGTAAAAAATCCGTACGCGCTAAGCTCGGCGGTCGTATTGCACCATCTGCCATACATGTGGCTCAAGTTCAGAAGATGTTGGCTTGGCGCATGTTCATTTGGATCATTATTCAAAGCCTGCTTATGGGCCTATTCTATCAAGGTATTTAGATGCGCCTTATCGTTGCCAGTTTAGCTGCTCTGGTTATTCCCAGCCTTTTCGCAGCCCCCGTCGAGCGAATCATTAGTTTAGCGCCACATGCGACAGAGATTGCTTTCGCTGCGGGACTGGGTGACAAGCTTGTTGCGGTCAGTGAGCGTAGCGACTATCCAGAACAGGCAAAAACGCTGGAAAAAGTGTCCAATTATCAGGGCATAAAAATCGAGCGAATCATTGCACTTCAACCAGACCTAGTCATCGCTTGGCCCGCAGGTAACCCAAACGGTGAGCTGGAGAAGCTAAAGCAGTTTGGCATCAATATTTATTACTCACAAACCTCGTCTCTTAGCGATATCGCTAATAATCTCGAACAGTTAAGTGAATACTCAGACGATCCCAATATAGGCAAACGAGCCGCAGCCGACTTTAGACAACAGTTAGAAAAGCTTAAAAACGAGTACCACACAGAAACACCTGTTCGCTACTTCTATCAATTAAGCGCCCAACCCATCATCACCCTCGCCCAAGAGAAATGGCCAAGTGAGGTATTTACATTCTGCGGGGGCGTCAACGTCTTCGCCGACAGTGCCGCGCCTTATCCTCAAGTTGGGCTGGAACAAGTTATCATCAGTAACCCAGATGTCATTTTCTCTTCTGAACATGCTATTGCCGATGGCAATATGTGGCACAAATGGGCAAACCAACTTGATGCTGTTCAAAATAAACATGTCTGGTCATTAAACTCAGACTGGCTAAACCGACCGACGCCGAGAACACTCTTAGCGGTCAAACAAGTTTGCGAGTATTTTGATAACGTTAGGCGAAAACACTAACGGTCAATGGTGATATCTCGTACAATCCAGTCTCACTTTTATTCGCAACTTTTTAGTAAGAGATTTTAGTAACATGGACTCCATGCTGCTTTATTTGATCGACTTGTTCGGTACAGCTATTTTTGCCATTTCAGGCGTTCTACTTGCAGGCCGCTTAAAGATGGATCCATTTGGTGTCACCGTTTTGGGCAGTGTCACTGCTATCGGTGGCGGTACGATTCGTGATATGGCTCTTGGAGCAACCCCGGTATTCTGGATCACTGACACCAACTACTTATGGACTATCCTAATTACCTGTTTGATCACTATGCTCATCGTTCGACGACCAAAACGCCTAGCGTGGTGGGTTTTACCAGTGTGTGATGCGATTGGATTAGCCGTCTTTGTCGGTATTGGTGTAGACAAAGCGATGCATTATCAAGATTCAGCGTTGGTCGCTATCATCATGGGTGTAATAACGGGTTGTGGCGGCGGCATCATTCGCGATGTATTAGCGCGTGAAGTCCCAATGGTACTAAGAAGTGAAGTCTATGCGACTGCGTGTTTGATTGGTGGGGTATTCCATACCACAGCCTTAGCGATTGGCTATGATAACGATACAGCTTTCCTCGCAGGTGTCGCTTCTACACTGATTATTCGCTTAGGCGCTATTCGCTGGCACCTTTCGTTACCGACATTTGCTTTGAACAGATAAGAGAAACGACAAAATGTTGAAGGGTTGACACACAGTGTCAACCCTTTTCTTTTAAATTCAGACAATTAAACTCAAATCTTAGCCAGCGCTGCCTGCAACTTTCGACTCGCTCTTCACAAGCTCCTCTCGCAGGGCGAAGTCCGTTCTCGATTCGAAGCGCTCTAAAAAAACAAAGGCCGCCTGAGCGACCTTTGCTAACTTATTTCTGCACTCGACGCAGGACTTCTTTCAATGCATCGAAATCATTGGCGAGGTCTTCAGACAGCAAATCCATCACTGCATGTTTTGCTAGCGGGCCTGGCAGGTCAATATCTGTACCTAAAATATCGTCAACCACTTCCTTGAACTTCGCTGGATGTGCTGTACATAGGAATAACCCTGTCTCACCTTCTTGAAGCTGCTCTTGCAGCACTCGGTAGGCGATCGCACCGTGCGGTTCACACAGATAACCTTGTTGGTACAGCTCTTTTACTGATGCCGCGCTTTGCTCATCACTCACCGCACCTTTACCTAACGTCTCTAAGCCCCAATCTTTCACTTGGCATAGCTCTTCGATACGCGGCCAGTTGTTTGGCTGACTCACATCCATCGCGTTTGAAGTGGTTGCAACCGTTGGTTTTGGATCCCACTTACCCGTTTCTAAGTAACGTGGCACGGTATCGTTCGCGTTAGTCGCAGCAATGAAACGCTTAATCGGCAAACCTAGAGCTTTTGCTAACAAACCGGCTGTCAGGTTCCCAAAGTTACCACTTGGTACCGATACCACGAGGTTTTCACGCTGCTCTTTGCTTAGTTGAGAAGCGGCCTCAAAGTAGTAGCAGATCTGAGCCATTAGGCGGCTAATGTTAATTGAGTTAGCGGAATTTAAGCCAATCTCTTCACGCAGAGCGGCGTCATCGAAAGCTTGCTTAACGAGCGCTTGGCAAGCATCAAAATCACCATCGATAGCAACCGTGTGGATATTGTTGCCAAGCGTACAGAATAGCTTTTCTTGCAGAGGGCTGATTTTGCCTTTCGGGTAAAGGATAACAACGTTGATATCTTCCATCCCATAAAAAGCGTGTGCCACTGCCGCACCAGTATCGCCGGACGTTGCTGTCAGAATGGTGATTTTACCACCATTAGAAACAGCAGCTAACGACTGAGCCATAAAGCGGCCGCCGAAATCTTTAAACGCTAGAGTTGGACCGTGAAACAGTTCAAGGGCATAAACACCCTCTTTTACTTGCTTGATTGGTGCAGGAAATTGGAACGCTGCATCAACCATTGAATTTACTTTTTCTTCTGCTAACTCATCACCAATAAGTGCTGAGAGAATCTTAGTACTACGTGAAACAAAGTCTTCAGCTAAAAGCGCATCTACATCGTCAAACTTAGGCAGTTCTGATGGAAAAAAAAGGCCTTGGTTACGACCTAACCCTTGGCGCACGGCTTGGCCAAAGGATACTTGTTCGTCATTTTCTTTTATGTTGTACAGCTTCATAGCTCACTTCCTGTTACGTTCGAACCTTGCTTGTTGAGACGACAAACATGGACGAATCCTTCTTCATTTTGTACGTAGTTTTGTTCAAGCCAGCGTGCCACACGCTCAGCGACATCTTTATCTTTACAAATACTAAATAGCGTTGGACCACTACCCGAAATCCCCGTCGCCAAAGCGCCGGCTGCTACAGCGTATTTACGCGCTTCAGCAAAACCAGGTAACAGTTTCTCACGATACGGTTCAGCGATCACGTCTTTGATCATTTTCGCTGCCAGTTCAGGCTGATTAGAGTGGCAAGCATGTATAAAGCCAGCGAGATGACGACCGTGGGCGATAATGTCCTGACGGCGATATTGTGATGGCAGAATTGCACGCGCTTCGGCAGTCGAGACCTTGATTCCCGGATAAGCCATTACCCAATACCAATTGTCAAAACATGGCACTTCTTGACTGATAATGCCTAACTCTTCCAACATCAACTGTACGCCGCCAAGGTAACATGGTGCGACATTATCGTAGTGAACACCACCAGATATCTGTCCTTCCATTTCCCCCATTAACGCAAGCAACTCAGTTTCGTTGAGAGGTTCGCCATGGAAACGGTTGAGCGCATCCAAAGCAGCCACAATGGAACAAGCACTTGAACCTAATCCTGAGCCAATAGGCATATTCTTTTCTAGAGTCATCTCTAGGGGCAAAAGCGCTTGACCTTTCTTGTCTAGCTCGCGAGCAAATACACGCCAGCAGTCATAAACAATATTCTCTTTCGGGTTTTCAGGTAGTTTTGAGACAAAGCTACCTGCTGTTTTTAGGCTAAACGGCTCATCGCCTGATTTAACCATAACTCGGTCACCCAGTAGCGTGCCATCAATGGGGGACACGGCCGCCCCCAAAACATCGAAACCAACGCTCACATTACCGATTGACGCAGGAGCATAAACAACGACATCCATACCTCGACTCATTTCTTTATACTCCTAATTTCCAACCTAATGTACGCATCACATCAGCAAACACACCTGCCGCTGTCACTTCAGTACCCGCACCGTAACCTCGTAATACTAATGGAATTGGCTGGTAGTAACGGCTGTAAAACGCCAACGCATTTTCACCATCTTTAATCTTAAACATTGGGTCGTTTTCATTGACCGCCGCAATGCTTACTCGACATTCACCATCCGAGATTTCACCCACGTAGCGTAGCACTTTTCCTTCTTCGGCTGCTTGCGCAGAAAGTTGTTGGAAATAAGCGTCTGCTTGAGGTAAACGCTGCATAAACTCTTCTATAGTGCCTGAGTCATCAAAGCCTGGTGGCAGTGCTTGATCAACAATGACATCTTCCAGTTCTAAGTTCATACCGGCTTCACGAGCAAGAATCAGTAGTTTACGTGCTACGTCCATACCCGACAGGTCATCACGTGGATCTGGCTCTGTAAAACCACTCTCTTTAGCAATATTCGTCGCTTGGCTAAGTGTCATACCTTCATCCAACTTACCGAATATAAATGATAGTGAACCAGACAAGATGCCACTGAAACGTTCCAGTTCGTCACCCGCTGAGATAAGATTCTGTAGGTTTTCAATAACAGGCAGACCCGCACCAACGGTTGTTTCGTACATCAATTTGCGGCGTGAGCTACGCGCAACATCACGCAATTGATGGTAGTAAGACATACTCGCGGTGTTCGCTTTTTTGTTCGGCGTAACCACGTGGAAACCAGCAGCTAAGAAGTCAGCATATTGATTCGCGATTAATTCACTAGAAGTACAGTCAACCAATACTGGGTTGATAATGTGGTTGCGTTGCACCAGTGAGATTAAGCGTGCCAGACTGAACTCTTCTGACGCATCTTTCATACGATCACGCCAGTGTTCAAGTGGAAGCCCTTCGCTATCCAACAGAAGACCTTTACTGTTTGCCAAACCACAAACTCGTAAGATGATGCCTTTTTCAGCCAGTTTCGCTTGCTGACGATCAATCTGATCCACCAGTTCGCCACCCACACCACCAACACCAACCACAAACACATCGAGGAAGTGTTTTGAATTGAATAGGTTTTCATGACAGGCTTTGATGGCTTCTGAAATCTTATCTTCTGGGATCACTGCTGAGATAGCACGCTCAGATGAGCCTTGAGCAATCGCAACAATATTAACGTTAACTTCGGCTAACGAAGAGAAGAATTGAGACGCAACACCACGAGAAGTGCGCATTCCATCACCCACTAACGTTACGATCGCAACATCATTAAGGAACTCAACAGGCTCCAACAGACCATCTTTCAGTTCAAGCTCAAAAGCATCACCAAGCGCTTGCTCTGCGATTGCCTGATCTTGAGCTTCTATACAGAAACTGATGCTGTACTCTGAGGAAGACTGAGTAATCAAAACGATCGATACCCCCGCTGAGGACATCGCACCAAATACGCGGCTAGCCATGCCAACCATGCCTTTCATACCAGGGCCAGACACGTTAACCATCGTCAGGTCGCTGAGTGTGGTAATACCCTTGATCGCTAGGTTATCTTCACCCGTGTCTTGGCCAATGAGCGTCCCCGCACCTTGTGGGTTAAAACTGTTTTTGATCAGACAAGGAATATGGAATTGGGCAATCGGCGCGATGGTCTTAGGATGCAGTACAGACGCACCAAAATACGAAAGCTCCATCGCCTCTTGGTAGCTGAGAGATTTTAATAAACGCGCATCCGCTACTAAACGAGGGTCACAGTTATAAACGCCATCAACATCAGTCCAGATTTCACAACAATCGGCACGAAGACACGCGGCCAAAACCGCTGCTGAGTAGTCCGAACCATTACGTCCTAGCGTCACTAACTCGCCTTCATCATTACCAGCAGTAAAGCCAGGCATGATGTTTACATGGCCTTGTGGAAGAGGATTCTGACGGAAGTTTTGAGTAGAGATTTCAACATCAACCATCGCTTCAAGATGATCACCACGAGCAAATAAGTATTGCACTGGGTCGATCAGACTGGCTGGTTGGCCTTTCGCCTCTAATACCGCTTTCATAAGCTGAATAGAAACTCGTTCACCTTTACTAATGATACGTGCGTTGACGTTGTCAGGGCACATACCCAGCAAGTTTATGCCATGAACGAATTGGCGCAGCTGAGATAGCGATGTTTTAACTTGATTGTCGTAAGCACTGCCATTGATGTTCGGCAGCACTTGTTTGATGTCTTGGTAAAGGTCGCGGAAAGAATCCTCAAGCTCGGCGATTTGCAATTCTGCTTCGCCATTTTTTAACGCCCCTTCAATGACAGAAACTAATTTATTGGTCGTCTTACCTGGTGCTGAAAGCACGACTGCGACTTCTTCTTGTTGAGCATTATTAGCAATGATATCTGCCGCTCGTAAAAAACGATCAGCATCGGCTAATGATGATCCTCCAAACTTTAAAACTCGCATCCCTTCCTCCAAATGTCTTAAATTGACATAAAAAAAGGCCTGTATCTTGTGGGATACAGGCCTTATTTATGATTTTCTTTCGCTTAGCAGCCTGCCCCAACAATAGCGATGTCGGTAATAATAATGGTAGTGGTCATTACTAGGCTTTGGTGCTGCATAAAATTAGTTTTCTATAACAATGTGTGTTTGCTTACCCATACGTTTAACCTATTTTTCATCTTCACGTCAATGAAAAGTTACTATTTTTTGTTCACACTCCGACTCTGCAGTCTTTACACAATGTGACCAACTTTCTCATAATTCCAACAACCAATGAAACCATAGGCACATATCATAATAACTAATTGCTATATAAAAGTTGCATCTAGTCCGGAAGTTTTATGCTTTAATTAATTTTGCAGTGGAATGCAGACAACAGCAAAGGAGTGGCGTATGAAAACAATATTTAGCCTATCAGTGCTACTTTGCGCCTGCTCGTCATTTGCTGCTGACTTGCCCGTACTCCCTTCCCAACAAAGCGTTTCACCACACAAGCTTTTTATTTCCAGTACAAATGACAACAATGACTTTGATTCATGGAAAATAGACGGTGGTTATTCTTATAACATTTTCAGCAAGGTCGACCTGTACGTAGGTGCTCGTTTAAACAATAGCGAACGAGCAAACGAGACCGGTTTTTTGAGTGGCGTAAGTTACCAATTGACACCAAGATTCTCAGTAAAAAGTACCCTTCACTCCTACAGTGATGACACTCTGAATGATGGTAAAGAATCGACAATTGCAGCAGAAGTTTCGAGTCATATGAAGCTGACTGAGAATCTAGATATTCATGCCACTCTCGACTATCAAGAGTGGCAGAAAGGGATTGAAGTTGGTCTTGGATTTCGCTTCTAGATCCAATCTAACAATTCAGTAGACATTAAAACACCATTCCAATCGGCGTAGATGTAATCACCTGGCTGAATCATTTGGTTGTGTATTGTTAAAGTGACATTGATTTCACCGACATCGCGTTTTTCTGTCTTAAACGGGCAAGCACCCAAGGCTTTAACCCCAAGATCCATTTCGGCCATTGCAGCAACATCACGTACAGCACCATTAACGATGACACCTTCCCAATTATTATCAATCGCAAGAATAGCTAATTGATCACCAAGCAAAGCTCTTTGACATGAGCCATGCCCATCGACCACCAACACTTTGCCTGTACCATCCTGACTGAGCATTTCACGAACCTTGGAATTATCGTGATAGCAACGAACAGTGACAATTTCGCCAAAGAATGCATCCTTGCGACCGAAGCTATGCAATGGCAGCTCGAGCAAGGTGACTTTATCCGCATGTTTATCACAAATATCAGGGGTAATATCTTTCATTTTTCCTCCTTGAACTTCTAAAAAGTAAATCCTTTATCTGCAACGGGATCGCCAGTCACCAAGCAACACCGTTGTCTGTTTTTGTTCTAGGCACGAGATAAGGTAAAGCTTATCTCGTTGCACAAAATAGATGGCATTTTGGCCGTACTTACGCCCTAGCTCGATGGCTCGAGATGGGCTTACAGCGATGACGAAACTCTCTTCGCACCACGAGAAATCCTCATTGCCAACATTGACCGACATACAGCAAGTATGGCCTATTTCTGCTGCTAAGTACTGATTATTTCGATAATTCTCGTCCGGTGAGAGCCAAACGCTACTCGGATTCCAAGCTGTTATGATGGCAAAATTTTCGTACTTGATCTTACCTTCGAAACGAAAATAAGGATCACAATAGGCTTGCCATAGCTTTGCATCAATTATCATAAAACCAACAGTTTTACATTTACTGGACACTATTAATATTTGTTACATTCTAACTCTTGATATAAATCAACAAAGTGATTGGAATTAACACTTCTACGTTGTTAGCATGCTGTTAACATTATAGAATCCGCCTCAAAGACTAGTAGGATTCAGAGGATAAAGGACCTCTAAGGGTAGAAAAGAAGTACCACGGATGGCGGGCAATCAAAGAGAGTGTATTTTTACAGTCTTTGGTTTATTATCAACATCACATTACCTGTATGTTATGTTTTTGCCTAGAATTTATTCTATTAGCACAAATTTTTCACAAGTTTAGGTACCGCCAATGCAAACCCCGCACATTCTTATTGTCGAAGATGAGCAAGTAACTCGTAACACTCTTAAGAGTATTTTTGAAGCAGAGGGATACGCTGTTTTTGAGGCCAGTGACGGTGAAGAGATGCACCAGGTGCTGTCTGATAACCAAGTTAACTTGGTCATTATGGACATTAACCTACCAGGCAAAAATGGTCTATTGCTAGCTCGTGAGCTACGTGAGCAAGCTAACGTTGCGCTAATGTTCTTAACAGGCCGCGACAACGAAGTTGATAAGATCCTTGGCCTAGAAATTGGTGCTGACGATTACATCACTAAGCCATTCAACCCGCGTGAATTGACTATCCGTGCTCGTAACCTACTAAGTCGTTCGATGAATTCAAGCGTCGTTAGTGAAGAGAAGCGTAGTGTAGATAAATACGTTTTCAACGGTTGGGTTCTGGATATCAATAGCCGCTCACTTGTTAGTCCAAGTGGTGATGGTTACAAACTACCTCGCTCAGAGTTCCGTGCACTACTGCACTTCTGTGAGAACCCAGGTAAGATCCAGACTCGCGCTGACCTGCTTAAGAAGATGACTGGCCGTGAGCTTAAGCCACACGACCGTACTGTTGACGTAACCATTCGTCGCATCCGTAAGCACTTCGAATCTGTTTCAGGTACACCTGAAATCATCGCAACCATTCATGGTGAAGGCTACCGCTTCTGTGGTGACCTAGAGGACTAATTCACCTCTGAATCAATTAGTAAAATGGAGCCAAATGGCTCCATTTTTCTTTGTTATAAAAAATGCTCACCGGACTGGTGAGCATTTTGTTAGCAATGGATAGTAAGGTTAGCCCCTACCACCTTTAATCGCATCGATGATTTCAGTGGTTGAACAGCCATCTTCGAAGTTAAGTACTTTCACCTCACCGCCGTTGGCAATTACTTCCTTACCACCAGCAATATCTTCGGGTTTGTAATCACCACCTTTCACCAGCAGATCTGGAAGCACTTCTGAAATTAAGCGCTGTGGAGTATCTTCACCAAATGGCACAACCCAGTCCACTGCACCTAAACCTGCAAGTACAGCCATACGGCGATCCGTTGGGTTCACAGGACGACCTGGGCCTTTTAGGCGTTTTACTGACTCATCCGTGTTAACCGCAACAATAAGACGATCACCCAATTGTGCTGCATGGTTAAGGTAAGAGACGTGACCTGCATGAAGAATATCGAAACAACCATTGGTCATCACAACCTTCTCACCACATGCTTGAGCCTTTTTAACCGCTTCAATGAGGGCATGCTCAGAGATAACACCAAAATCGGTGTCTTGACTTCCATGAACGGCTTCAGCCAATTCAATAGTCGAAACGGTTGAAGTGCCGAGTTTACCAACAACTACGCCCGCAGCAGCGTTTGCAAGCGCACACGCTTCATCTAGAGGCTTACCAGCTGCAACAGAGGCAGCGAGAACAGAAATAACCGTATCTCCCGCACCTGTCACGTCGTACACTTCTTTTGCTTGTGTTGGTAAATGGAACGGCTCTTGACCACGACGAAGCAGCGTCATGCCATGCTCACTGCGAGTAACAAGCAGGGCTTCAAAATCAAACTGTTCAATTAGCGCTAAGCCCTTCTCAACCAACTCATCATTCGACTTAACTTTACCGACGACATGCTCAAATTCCGCCATGTTTGGAGTCAGTAGAGTCGCGCCACGATAGCGTTCGAAGTCCGCCCCTTTTGGGTCGATGAATACTGGCACGTTTGCAGCGCGCGCTTTTTGAATAAACTGCTGTACGTGTTCCAAAGCACCTTTAGCGTAGTCAGACAAGACAACTGACTTCACTTTTGGTAGCGCTTGCTCCATACGATCCAGAATAAGCTCAGCATCAACATTTTCAAACTTGTCTTCAAAGTCGAGACGGATAAGTTGCTGACCACGGCTAAGAACGCGGAGTTTAGTGATAGTTGGGTAGTTTGGCAGTCCCACAAAATCACATTTCACTTTCAATGCAGAGAGAGTTTCGTTGAGAACTTTGGCAGGTTCATCAATCCCTGTTAAACCAACGATATGAGCATGTCCACCAAGTGAGGCAATATTCATCGCTACGTTAGCAGCACCACCTGGTCGCTCTTCGTTATTTTCTACTTTAACTACAGGTACTGGAGCTTCAGGTGAAATACGGCCTGTAGGGCCATACCAATAACGATCTAGCATTACATCGCCGATAATTAGCACACCAGAATCACTGTAGTTCGGTAGGATTGGCTTCATTGTGGATCTCCAAATTCTAATTCGGGCAAGAGTTTAACATAGTGTTTTAGTGGTCAAAACCTATTCGAGCCACTCGTGCCATAGTTTAGTCACCAATTCACGTTCATTGATGAATTTATCTTCAGCAACATCTGCATCAAGGTTCAAAAGATTACGATGATGGATTTGGTCACGCATGGTGGTATAAGCACAGGTCAATGCCATCGCATCCTGCTCCTCCATGATGCCTTGTGCCATCATACTCTCAAAGATTCGAACGTTATCACTCCAGCGGGTCAGTTTTGGTTTTTGCTGACTAAAGCGCAGTACAAGGTACTGAGCGAGAAATTCGACATCGGTGATGCCTCCTGGATCTTGCTTGAGCATAAAGCGACCTGCCTTTTTCCCCCCCAGATGGTCACGCATCTTCACTCGCATCTCAGACACTTCTTTCCTCAAAGTGGCTTCGTCTCGTTGAAGTGAAAGAATTTCATGGCGGGTCTTTGCAAATGCCTGCTGTAATAATTCGTCACCATATATCATTCGTGCACGAACGAGCGCCTGATGTTCCCACGTCCAAGCTTCTTCTCGTTGATATAGGTCGAACGCATCACTAGGACTGACCAGCAAACCAGATGCACCAGAAGGACGTAAGCGAGTGTCCACTTCGTACAAGATCCCTGAAGCGGTTCGGGTTGAGAATATATGAATGATTCGTTGTGCCAGTCTGAGATAAAACTGGCGGCCATCGATTTCTTTCTTACCATCGGTATATACAGTAGCCGGGCAGTCATGCATAAAGACGATATCTAAATCTGAGTTGTAGCCTAGCTCCCAACCACCAACCTTGCCATAGCCAATGACGGCAAAGCCTTTTCCACTCCGTTCTTTAAGATGAGTCGGCTCTCCATACTTTTCAGCCATCTGCAACCACGCCTGCCCAACCACCGACTCAACAATCGCTTCCGCCAAATAGGTTAAGTGGTCACTTACTTTCATTACCGGCAGTGCACCCGCGATATCGGCTGCGGCGATACGCAAGATACAAATCTGCTTAAACTGGCGCAAAGCTTCCATCTGTTGCTCCATATCATCTTCAGGGATACGGGCCAAAAAGTCTCGCAACTCAGTGCGGTAACTCTCCAGTGGAATCGGGTTATACAATTGTTGTGGGTCAATCAACTCATCAAGCAAAATCGGGTAGCGCCCCAACTGCTCGGAAATCATTGGACTGGCCGTACATAAACGGACTAACTGGGTTAACGCAGCATTGTGCTCATCTAACAGTTCAAGGTACGTTGTTCGCGTAACAATGTTATGCAATAAGTGCAGCACTCGAGGCAAACCAAACTTGGCGTCTTGATGAGAGTAAATAGCAGCGAACACTTTTGGCATCAAGCGATTAAGAACTTCACGACCACGTGGCCCGAGGGTCTTTTTCGCTAAATCTTGCTTGAATTGCATGATGGTACTGGCCATAGTCTGAGGCGATTCAACGGCCATATCCTGTTCAAGAATATTCTCGATAACATCTTGTTTTGCCGCCATATCCCACAGTTCAACAAAATGCTGAGCAATGTCTTGCTGTTCTTCTTCATCGTCTCCGATCAGCGCAGCAAACACGCCATGTACATTCGCCATGTGCGTTTCTACATCCGCGATAAGATCTGCCCAAGCGCCGTACCCCATGGCAACCGCAAGCTGCAATCGCTCAGTTTCACATTCAGGAAGAGTCTGAGTTTGTTTGTCTGCCATCGCTTGAAGCAGGTTTTCCAATCGACGTAAGAATTTGTAGGCCTCTCTTAAAGCCTGCGTTTCTGGTTTCGTAAGTAACTCTAACGCTTCAACGGCATCAATCGTGACGAGCAGTCCGCGCTGACGTAGACTTGGCTCTCGGCCACCTCTTATCAACTGAAATACCTGGGCAATAAACTCAATCTCACGTATACCACCAGCACCGAGCTTAATGTTATTGCTGAGACCACGACGGCGAACCTCGCTGCTGATCATCGACTTCATGCGTCTAAGAGACTGAATCGCACTGAAATCGATATAGCGACGGAACACAAATGGGCGCAGCATTTGACGCAATTCTTGATATTGCGGGTACATCTCACTGCCCATGACCCGTGCTTTAATCATTGCGTAGCGTTCCCAATCACGCCCCTGCTCCTGATAGTAGTCCTCCAAAGCAGCGTAGCTCATTACCAACGGACCACTGTCACCAAAAGGACGCAGGCGCATATCAACCCGATAACAGAAACCATCAAAGGTCTGCTGATCAAGGGCTTTAATGATGCGCTGGCCTAAACGAGTAAAAAATTGAGCATTGGCGATACTGCGGCGTGTTCCTTGCGTCTCACCATTTTCTGGATAGGTAAAGATCAGATCGATATCGGAAGAGAAATTGAGCTCTCCTCCACCAAGCTTACCCATGCCAATGATTAGCATTGGCTGAGCCTCACCCTGAGCATTCATCGGCGTTCCCCACAGTTCACAGCAAGCATCGTACTGCCAATGATATGTCTCGAAAATCATCGCTTCGGCAAGCTGGGATAAATGAGTAAGGCTCTCTTCTAGTGACCACGAAGCGGTGAAATCACGCCACGCAATATAAACCATTTCTCTGTTGCGGAACTGTCTCAAGACTCGATGTCCCTGCATTTCATCGCTGCATTCACTCAGCATACTGGCCAATCTTTCTCGGTATTGCTCGCAGCGCGAATTCTCTGCCAACATATGTGGCAACAATTGCTGAAGTTGCTCATCTGCCACCAAGGTATTACAGACAAACTGACTTAAACCTGCGACGTAGCTAAGTTGCTGTGTCAAAGAGTCAGGCCAGTGTGAAATTGCATCAGATTGAAATAATGAGTCGGTCGCAGACTGGGAGATGGAGACAAGACTTTCTGGCAGTTGCATGATTCTTCCTTGTGATAGAAATACCAGTTGAGTGAAAGGTAACGCTCTATTTATACCAATAAAAAACGCCCACTAGTAGCAAGTGGGCGTTTATTGCAATTAAGTTGAGAAGCTACACCTTAAATGAAGTGATTTTCTTATCCAGTTCCTCAGCATTTTGCTGCATGATTTCTGATGTCTCGAGCAACTCGGAAACCACGGTGACCGATGCTTGCACCAGCTCTCGCACATTCGTCAGGTTTTGACTCATCTCTTCCGCAACACTGCTCTGCTGACCTGCTGCGGTGGCGATTTGGAAGTTCATATCATTGATTTGATTGACCTGACTCACGATACCATCCAATTCGCTACCCGCGTTGGTCACCAATTCCACACCTTCAGCGGCTTCAACCACACTCTTTTCCATCAGTTCAACTGCAGAGTTGGCACTTGTTTGTAGCTGAGAAATCATCTCTTGGATTTCGACAGTCGCCTGCTGAGTACGCTGAGCAAGGTTGCGCACTTCGTCGGCAACAACCGCAAAGCCTCGACCCGCTTCACCCGCACGTGCCGCTTCAATCGCGGCGTTGAGCGCTAGCAAGTTAGTTTGCTCAGAGATCCCTTGAATGGTACCAACCACACTACCAATGGAATCGACACTCTCTTCTACTTGATTGACAGCCTGTGCTGAAGCTGAAATATCTTTAGAAAGTTCACTGATTTTCAAGACCGTATCTTGGACAAAGCGTTGACCTGTTTCGGCTTGTCCAGACGCACTTTCAGTCAGTGATGAAGCGTTTTGAGCGTGGCCAGCAACAGTTTGGACCGTCGATGTCATTTCGCTCATCGCCGTGGCTAGCTGATCAATCTCATTAAACTCTTCCTGCGCAGACTCCTTGGTTTCGGACATACTTAATGTCATCACTTCCGTCAGTCCTGCGAGCTCTTGAGACGCATCGATTTGCAAGCGGATCATTTCCTGTAGCTGAACGCGGGTTCTTTCAAGCTCACGCGCAACATCACCATATTCATCCTTACATTCCATCTCAATAGGAACAGAAAGGTCTCTGGCCGCCATTAATTTAATTGACTCGCTTAGGTATTGGGTTTGACGTAACATAACCCGTGCAGCGAATAAAAGGAGAACGACGAAAACAACAATCATGGCAACAGTTTGCCAAGCCACCTGTACTAGGTAGGCTTCATAATGCTGTTGCGCGACTTGAGCGTCTTGAGTTGCTGCAAGAAGAGCGTCGTAGAAGACACTCGCATCCCATAGTTGCTTTCCGATGATCAGTACTGTACTGAACACCATTAGCATCACCATTTTAGGAACCAGTCGAATATCCGTGATAACTCGTTCCCACGGCTTAAATGCCATCTTGGTCATTGTCCGTTCTCCAATAAATGAAATTTTTTGATTTCAGTGCTTTATACTAGAGTGATGCGGCGAATCCACTCCCTCGAACGCGCTGATTATGATTTTTTTCGAGCCTCGTATGAAAAGAGATATTACCAAAGACGACACTAAACCGATGAGCTTGTTGTCACTGATCCTGTCATTTATGGCGCTATTTGTGATCTCGGGCTTATTGTTCTTTCCACTCACCCCAGAAACTCGACAAGTTTTTATCGGCTTAGACTTTATTATCTGTAGCATTTTCATCCTACAACTCAGCATAGATATGATCCGTGCGACAGATCGTGTGCAATTTTTGAAACGTCATTGGATCGATTTTCTTGCCAGTATTCCAATGGTAGAACCTCTTCGCTTTGCGCGCATATTTCATATCATGCGTGTCATTTTGGTTATTCGATCTAGTCGCTACTTGTTAAAGCAACTTCTCAGCAATCGACGTGAAACGACGCTTGCTTCTATCCTATTGCTTATGGTTGTACTGCTGACGGTTGGATCCAGTATGATGCTGTTTATTGAAGGCTCGGATCCTGATGCCAATATTCAGACAGGGGGGGATGCCCTGTGGTGGGCGCTGGTGACGATCTCTACGGTAGGATATGGCGATCATTACCCGGTTACCAATAGCGGTAAGTTGCTGGCATCCGGTTTGATCATATGTGGTGTCGGCCTATTTGGTATGATCACAGGTTTGATTACCTCGTTGATCACTTCGCCAAATAAAATCCAAACAAAACGCTCTGAGAACAAAGAGCGATTGCTGGTCGAACTGGTCGAGAAACAAGATGAGATTCTAAAACGTTTAGACCGACTCGAGCAGCAACAACAATCAAAACGGGAGCCATAAGGCTCCCGTTGCTTTTACGTTATTTACTGATTAGCTTTGCCAATATGGCTGAGCTTCAATACAAATGACTCGAGTCTGCTCCATAGCATGAAGTATCGAGCTTTCTTGTCGTGCCAACCAACGCTCGAGTTGTTCACGCTCTTCGCCTTCTAGCTTGTCCACTAATTGCTCTAACGTTTTTAGCTTTTGCAGGTCATCCGTACCATGCAATAGATCACTCCAAGGCAAACGGAAACCGTTGCGCTCATCAACATCAAACAAGCTAGCAAAGCTAACACCAGTATATAGATTACGCATCAAACGGTATTGCTGCTCAATGTAGTCTTGGCTAGTTAGGTTGCGTTCTGGTGGGAAAGCTTCCATCAACTCAGCCCATGTGCGATCAAGTTGCTGTATTGAGAAATGCTCAATATTAAGTGCCATTTTTTCGCGAGACTTATCATCAAGGAAAGGCTGCCAACCGCGAGTCAGGATCCAGCGACTTAAATCTAACAACAAGCCGGTATAACGTGCTGAATTCAGTAACTCCAAAACTTGTTCACGACTCGGGAGCTGTTCCTGAAGCAGTTTCAATTCACTGACAAGAAACTTACGCGCATCGAGTTTACGTAGCGCATGGCCTTTGTCATCAAGCAGATCTTCGAGGTAGTCGTAATCATGTAACCACTCAAGTTCTTGCTCAAGCCATTTAAGCTCTTGGCGCAAAATAGCACTTGCACGACGAGGAACCACACCACCGTAAACCGTTAAAATCTGTCGAATGAAGCTGAGCGAATTTTTTATCTCATGCACCGCTTCGATCGAATCACGCTCTGAATAAATCTGTTCATGGTAATGCCAATGAGAAAGAGCATGTTCTAAAGAGTTGATAAAGCACGACTCAACGGTGTCATTCTTATTCGTTGCAACTAAGGTTAACGGTTTTACTTCGTCCCCCGTGTAGCCCATCGCTAAACGGTAGCCTTTGGCTGCTTTGCTCAAGTTGCCTAAGCGCATACCGCCATCTTCAGAGAAGCTACGAGCCAATGTAAATAACGCATCGGTCTGTCCGGACTTTAGCTCGAGCTCAACTTCGCAAATCGGATCTTGCTTACCATTGGCTTCGACCATGCCTTGGTCAAACGCAACCTCAACTTGGCTACCATCAGGCATACCAATCAACCATTGCTCTCGGGTGAAATTAGTAGAGAAAAGTGGCTGAAGCTCAGACTGTAGCGTGGCGATATCTTTTCCTGCCGGCCAAATATCGCCCGGGTGAAGGGCTAATTGCGGGTCATTGCTGTCATGTTCAGCATTGTACTCCGGTCTCTGGTGCAATCCTGCAACCACACGACCTGATGTTTTCACCGTCTGAACATAGACGTCATCAAAACGGCGAATCCTTAGACCAATATCGTGCTGACGAAGCCAGTTATCCGGCGTATCAAAGTAAGTGTTACCTAACTCTCGACAGCTGTGCTGAAGTACTTTTGTTCCAGAAATCTTGTCTCGTAAAGTGTCTGAAAAATCGGGAGATACAAAAAACTTCAGTTCTATCTCGGTTTCCATAGTTATACCTTTCAAAGCAGATAGAGACAGGATATTGCCAATTTTCTTACTCGGCAAGAAAGAAATATCGACTTAATGATGATCTAAAACAGTTTTAATGATGGATTTAATGAGTTAACATGCGCGCCTTTATAGCCATCGTTCAACATTTCGCCATGAAATGGTGTATGTTAGTTTTTAGGTTATATTAATTGGGTTGAATGACCATGCCAGTAAATACAATTATGGGGCTATTTGCAAAGTCCCCTATTAAACCTTTGCAGCGCCACGTTGTGTGTGTAAATGAATGTTGCTCACACCTAATCAACTTTTTCGAAGTAAGTTCAAAAGGGGATTGGGAGAAAGCATCTGAAATTCGTGCACAGATTTCTCATCTTGAGAAGGAAGCCGACGTACTTAAGCGCGAAATTCGTCTAAAACTTCCTCGTGGTTTGTTTATGCCAGTGGATCGCAGCGACATGCTTGAACTACTGACACAACAGGACAAACTCGCAAACCTTGCAAAAGACATTGCTGGCCGAGTTTATGGCCGTCAATTGACTATCCCTGCACCTCTTCAAGAGAATTTTATTGCGTACGTAAGACGTTGCCTAGACGCAGCTGAACAAGCGCAAAAAGTTATCAATGAGCTTGATGAGTTATTGGAAACTGGATTTAAAGGCCGCGAAGTAACGCTTGTGGCTGAAATGATCCACCAACTGGATGTGATTGAGGACGACACAGACGCGATGCAGATCCAACTTCGCCAACAACTAATGGCGATCGAATCGGATCTAAATCCTGTTGATGTGATGTTCCTTTACAAAATTCTAGAGTGGGTAGGCGGTATTGCTGATCAGGCGCAACGTGTTGGTGCGCGTCTGGAAGTAATGTTGTCTCGCTCATAAATATAAGTTAACCAAATAACGAAGAGCATCTAACTAGTTCACACCCCTTATAGGCGATATATACTGACGCGCTGAAGGGGTTTCGTCGTTCTTAATTTTTGCTCCGCTTGTTATCAACAACTAGGTATTACGATGGATATCCTTGCGAACTACGGCACTGTCCTGATTATTATTGCAGCAGTCTTTGGCTTTATGATGGCTATCGGTATTGGCGCAAATGACGTAGCCAATGCGATGGGCACATCTGTGGGGTCAAAAGCGCTAACCGTCAAACAAGCAATCATCATTGCGATGATCTTTGAGTTTGCTGGTGCATATTTAGCAGGTGGTGAAGTAACCGACACTATCCGTAAAGGCGTAATTGAAACGTCCCTATTTGCTCACCAACCTGACGTACTTGTCTTCGGTATGATGTCAGCGCTTTTAGCTGCTGGTACATGGCTACTACTCGCTTCTTACATGGGTTGGCCAGTTTCAACGACTCACTCAATCATCGGTGCAATCATCGGTTTTGCGTGTGTTTCAGTAGGTACAGAAGCGGTTGACTGGAGCAGTGTTCAAGGCATTGTAGGTAGCTGGATTATTACTCCTGTTATCTCTGGTTTCTTTGCTTACGTCATCTTTGTCAGTGCACAACGACTGATATTCGATACTGAAAAACCTCTGTTTAACGCTAAACGCTTCGTACCTGTTTACATGTTCATTACCACTATGGTAATTGCTCTGGTTACGATTAAGAAAGGCCTTAAGCACGTTGGTCTGCACCTATCCAACGGTGAAGCTTGGATGTGGGCAGCCATTGTATCTGCAATCGTAATGGCTGGTGGTTACTTCTACATTCAGAAGAAATTTGCTAGCCGCGAAGATGATCATGGCTTTGCTGGTGTAGAAGGCATCTTCAGCGTTCTGATGGTTATCACAGCTTGTGCGATGGCATTTGCTCACGGCTCAAACGACGTCGCTAACGCCATTGGCCCTCTATCTGCGGTTGTATCGACAGTGGAGCACATGGGCGAGATTACAACCAAGAGTACGATCGCATGGTGGATTCTACCACTCGGTGGCTTTGGTATTGTTGTTGGTCTTGCGACTCTTGGTCACAAAGTAATGGCAACGGTTGGTACTGGTATTACAGAACTAACACCTAGCCGTGGCTTCGCCGCTCAGCTTGCTACTGCATGTACTGTAGTACTAGCGTCAGGTACAGGTCTGCCAATCTCTACCACTCAAACACTCGTTGGTGCTGTTTTAGGTGTTGGTTTTGCTCGTGGTATCGCAGCACTTAACCTTGGTGTTGTGCGTAACATCGTTGCATCTTGGATCGTTACACTGCCAGCAGGTGCGCTATTGGCAGTGGTATTCTTCTACGCGATTCAAGCGATGTTTGTTTAATCAATGACGTCAGTGATGTGTTAACTCACTGTCATTATTGACTCAAAACCGCATAAAGGGAGGCTAAGCCTCCCTTCTTTGTTGCAGTCATCTCAGAAACTACTTACTATTTGGCTCTAGAATTATATAGATAATGGGTTTGCAGACCCTCTTAGACTGTTAAAGGATTTACCGTGAAAAAACTGGTTTGCTTCGTTTTGGCCTCGATGCTTGCTGTGCCAGCGGCATTTGCTCAAGACCGTTATATTTCTGATAAGCTTTTTACCTATATGCACTCTGGTCCAAGCAACCAATTCCGCATTATCGGCAGTATTGATGCTGGCGAAAAAGTAAAACTACTGTCGACAAACAAAGACTCTGGATATACAGAAGTTCAAGACAGCAAAGGACGTAGAGGCTGGATTGAAAGCCGATTCGTTACTAATCAAGAAAGCATGGCTTTACGACTACCTAAGCTTGAAGATGAGCTAAAAGACGTTAAAGAGAAGCTGGCGAATGCTCGCTCAAATGCTGATCAAGAAAAAGCGGGATTAGTCGATTCGCTAGAAACTCGTAACCGCCAAATCAGTGAGTTAGAACTGGGCTACAACGAAATGAGCCAACAGCTATCCGCTTCTCAGGAAGAAGTTCGCAAACTGCGTGCGAAACTGGATACACAGAAAGATGACTTACTACTGAAATACTTTATGTATGGCGGTGGCGTTGCAGGTATCGGTCTACTGCTTGGCTTGATTCTGCCACATATCATTCCACGCAGAAAACGTTCTCCATCCGGTTGGGCGTAAGTAGAACAGAAATTAACAAGGTCACGATGTCGTGACCTTTTTTAATCAGTTAACCTTTCCAATCATATAAGGCAGGCACTTCTATCAACTCGCCCTTGTAGCGAATCCGACAGGCTTGCTGCTCGATCGCCACCAACTCAACATCCGCGCTAATCCAGTCACCTTCACTGTACTCTACCCCATTTACCTTAACCCAACGCTTATCGGCTCGGCTCGAGTAGACATGCGTCTGAAAGTTCATTGCTGGCAGTTTTCCATACCAACTATCAGGCTGTTGTGACAGGTTTGACACTCGCTCATCCGAGTTCACTGGCTCAACTTGAGGGATTGTATTAACGGCGCTTGCAAACCGTTGCGCCAGCTCTGGTGATAGACCTGACAAATCGAGACCTGTCAGCAGATCGGTTTGATCTGAAGCTACACTTTGAACGGTGTTTCCAGCCTTGCCGAGTATCTCATCAGCCAGAGCGTCATCGTCTATTTCACCTTCGATAACGTTAGACACTTTATCATCACGCTGAGAATAGGTCGCAGCCAGTGGCCCAAAGTCTGGCGCTTTTTCAATCTGGTATTCGAACGGAACTTCAATCGATACCGTCTCACTAACATTGGATTCAAGCCAAGCTTGTTTTTGTGACTGATAGGTATGAATAACGACTAGACCCGCTATCACCATAGGCGGAACGAATGCTATCGAGAAGTATCGCAACCTGCCTATAGGCTGTGGCTGCGTCGTCATGACAGGAGCCAACATTGGCGCTTGCATGCCAGTTGAGCATCGGCTTCGCTCTGAACTTTTGAGTTGTCGCATAACCTTAGACATCGGTATTTTCCTTATCCACTGTTAGTTTGGGTCTATCTGGCTGAGATAACACCTCCAGTAAACGCAAGGTCTTTTTCCCTGCAATACCATCCACTGTCAGCCCTTTCCAACGTTGAAATAGTTCGACTTTCTCTTTTAGCTGTTGATCAAATACAAACGTCGCCGATTTTGGCTGCCCGAGAGCTTGAGATATAAACTGGTCAAGTATCACTACCTTCTCACCTTGCATACCTGGCTTGAGCGTTTCGTCCCAATAACCGCGCCAGATATGCCGATATTCACCATGCCAGATGCTTTCTAGCCATTGAGTATCAAACGCCACCAGCTCATTATTGACCAATAACTTTGCTTTGCTGTTCGAAAGCGCATAGAGAACAGCAAAACGAGCCTGTCCATCAATATTCAGAGTGAGGACGACAGGTGTATTGAGTTCAATAAGCTCACCTAATGTGCCGTTCGCCAGTTCACAGCGGAACTGGGAATTGCCATTATCCAAACATAGCTGATCCAGTACTGAAGCCCGATAGCCCCATACTCGATAAAGATCCGAAATCGCCTGCTCCTGATCGCTCGCTTGCGCCAACTGTGCTTTAAGCTGTTGAGGAAATACCGTCGTTATCTGTTCAACGTTTTCAACCCTTGGATACTGTTGTTGCAATAACTCAGAGATAGTCGAGCTCACTAGACTAGGCGTCATTAAATAGACCATCACAGAGAGTAATCCACCTACGCTCATCGCCGTCATGTACTTAGCGATGCGTGGCGGTGGATGACTGCCAATCACTGCCGAGGTTTGAACAGACGCGGTTTGAAAACTCATCACTTCATCGCAAGCCTGTTGAACAGTCGTTACCGTCGGATGATTTTCTCCATTCGCATACGCACGCTTTAAACTTGCATCACAGACGAGGTTGATTAATCTCGGTATTCCTTGCGTGTTACGCGCGATGTACTTAATTGCATTGGCAGGCAATAAGTCAGGGGGGCCACCTGCAAGAGTAAGCCGGAATCGAATGTAATCTCGAGTTTCATCGCTACTTAACGGGAGCAAATGGTATCGCCCCGTAATGCGTTGAGCTAGCTGCCTCAGTTGTGGCATCTGTAGCTTAAGTTGTAGCTCCGGTTGTCCGATTAAAAGGACTTTGAGAAGTTTCTGACTTTCGGTTTCAAGATTCGTCAGCAACCTTAGCTGCTCAAGAACATCCGCAGATAAATGTTGTGCCTCATCAATCACCAGTAAGGTCTGAATCCCCTTAGAGTGATTATCCAGTAAGAACTTATGAATACGTTGGTTTAGCTGCTTAAGTGACGCTTGCTGCGGATAATCGAGTTCAAACTCATCACATACCGCTTCAAGCAACTCAATATCAGAAAAGGTAGGATTGAGGATTAACCCTGCCTGTGTTGTCTCTGCTAGAGTATTTAGTATTGAGCGAGCGATGGTCGTTTTACCTGTACCCACTTCACCAGTAAGCATCGCGAAGCCACCGCCTTCTCCAAGCCCGGCTTGAATTTGAAAAATGGCTTCTTTATGGCGGCGACTTTGAAATACAAAACGAGAGTTAGGCACAATCGAAAATGGCAGCTCTGTTAGCGCAAAATATTGTTGATACATACTTCTCGTCTCTGGGAATTTGTCGCTAAGGAAAGTACCATTGCTGGCACAATTAGCCAATGGCATTATAGATAAAAGGGAGAGCTAGGTGCAAAGATACCTTGTTGGTGGTGCAATCCGCGATCAGTTACTCGAGATCGACGTCTATGACAAAGATTGGGTCGTGGTCGGTGCAACACCCGAACAACTACTTGAAAAAGGCTATACCGCTGTCGGTAAAGATTTCCCTGTATTCCTTCATCCTAAAACGAAAGAGGAACATGCCCTTGCCCGCACCGAACGCAAGATTGGCTCGGGATATACTGGATTTGAGTGTTACTTTGCCGCCGATGTGACTTTAGAAGAAGATCTCCTGCGCCGAGATCTTACTATCAACGCGATGGCACAAGATCCTGATGGCACCATCATCGATCCATTCAATGGTCAAGCTGATCTAAGAGATCGTATTTTGCGCCATGTCTCTAGTGCCTTTACTGAAGATCCGTTGCGCGTGTTACGCGTCGCTCGCTTTGCCGCTAAGCTTGATCATTTGGGGTTCAGTGTTGCTGATGAAACTTTAACGCTAATGCGCCAAATCGTACATTCTGGAGAATTGAATAACCTTACTCCCGAGCGAGTTTGGCTTGAATGGCAAAAGTCTCTTTCAACCCCCAACCCACAAGTATTTTTATCTGTATTAAGGCAATGTGGTGCTCTTAGCGTATTGCTTCCTGAACTTGATGCCCTATTCGGTGTACCTCAGCCAGAAAAATGGCATCCAGAAATAGATACCGGTATTCACACGTTAATGGTCGCTAAGCAAGCAGCCTTGCTCAGCAACTCGTTACCTGTGCGCTTTGCAGCGCAAGTTCATGACTTAGGCAAAGGTGTCACCCCTCCTTCTGAATGGCCGAGCCATAAAATGCATTGCCACACAGGACTAAAGTTAATTAAGCAGTTATGCGAACGAGTGAGAGTGCCCAACGAATATCGTGACCTAGCATTGATGGTTTGTGAACAGCACTCAAATATCCATCGTGCAGCTGAGCTTCGCCCTGAAACCAAACTCAAAGTGCTTAATAAGTTCGATGTATGGCGCAAGCCAGAGCGCCTACAAGACATTCTACTGTGCTGTATGGCCGATAGCCGTGGCAGAACAGGCCATGAAGAGATTGATTACCCGCAAAAAGCGGTTTTTGAGCAAGCCTACCAAGCGGCATTATCTGTCGACGTCCAATCAATCATTCAGGATGGCTTCAAAGGTGCGGATATTCGAGAAGAGATGGAAAAACGCAGAGTTACGGCAATTAAAGAACTAGCCGCTAACTAGAATATGAGCTCTTTTAGGCAATAACGCTTACCATCCCTTTCGACAGCAACACGGGCAGAACGGCTCATTGTTCTTAGAGCCTTAAACGCAAAATGCCTCACTAAAAAGTGAGGCATTTATTAGAGCTTTAAGCTAATAATTCAAACTAGGAATTATTGACCTTTAACTTCTTTTAGACCGTTGAAAGGAGCGCGCTCACCTAGAGCTTCCTCGATACGGATTAGTTGGTTGTACTTAGCTACACGGTCAGAACGGCTCATTGAACCAGTTTTGATTTGACCTGCAGCAGTACCTACCGCTAGGTCAGCGATAGTTGCATCTTCAGTTTCGCCAGAACGGTGAGAGATTACAGCTGTGTAACCTGCGTCTTTAGCCATCTTGATTGCAGCTAGAGTCTCAGTTAGAGAACCGATTTGGTTGAACTTGATTAGGATAGAGTTAGCTACGCCTTTCTCGATACCTTCAGCAAGGATCTTAGTGTTAGTAACGAATAGATCGTCACCTACTAGTTGCAGCTTGTCACCTAGTAGTTCAGTTTGGTGCTTGAAGCCAGCCCAATCAGACTCGTCTAGACCATCTTCGATAGAAACGATTGGGAATTGGTTAGCTAGCTCAGCTAGGTAGTGGTTGAACTCTTCAGAAGTGAACGTTTTACCTTCGCCTTTCATGTTGTAGATGCCAGCTTCTTTGTCGAAGAACTCAGATGCTGCACAGTCCATAGCTAGAGTAACGTCTTTACCTAGTTCGTAACCCGCAGCTGCAACAGCTTCTGCGATAACTTCTAGAGCTTCAGCGTTAGACTTAAGGTTAGGAGCGAAACCACCTTCGTCACCAACTGCAGTGCTGTAGCCTTTAGACTTAAGAACTTTAGCTAGGTTGTGGAATACTTCTGCACCGATACGTAGACCTTCTTTAAGAGTCTTAGCACCAACTGGTTGGATCATGAACTCTTGGATGTCAACGTTGTTGTCTGCGTGCTCACCACCGTTGATGATGTTCATCATTGGTAGAGGCATAGAGAACTGACCAGCAGTACCGTTTAGCTCAGCGATGTGCTCGTATAGAGGCATGCCTTTAGCCGCTGCAGCAGCTTTAGCGTTCGCTAGAGATACAGCTAGAATTGCGTTAGCACCGAACTTAGATTTGTTTTCAGTACCGTCTAGCTCGATCATGATAGCGTCGATTGCAGCTTGGTCTTTAGCATCTTTACCAACTAGAGCTTCAGCGATTGCACCGTTTACAGCTTCAACAGCTTTAAGAACACCTTTACCTAGGAAACGAGCTTTGTCGCCGTCACGTAGCTCAAGAGCTTCGCGTGAACCAGTTGATGCGCCAGATGGAGCAGCAGCCATACCTACGAAACCGCCTTCTAGGTGTACTTCAGCTTCTACAGTTGGGTTACCACGTGAATCGATGATTTCACGACCTAGAACTTTAACGATCTTAGACATTGAATGTTTCCTTCTCGTTGAATATATAATGTCAAAATTAAAGGCAGCAGCACTACTAACGCTACTGCCTGTATCCTTTACTTCTCTAATTCGCCACGCTGGAATTCACCAGCTGCTTTAACGAAACCTGCAAATAGTGGGTGACCATCGCGAGGTGTAGAAGTGAACTCTGGGTGGAACTGAGCCGCTACAAACCATGGGTGAGCTGGGTTCTCAATAACTTCTACCAGTTTCTTGTCCGCTGATAGACCCGATACTTTCAGGCCTGCCTTTTCAATTTTTGGACGAAGATTGTTGTTCACTTCGTAACGGTGACGGTGACGTTCATGGATCGTCGCGCTACCGTAAAGTTCGTAAGCTTTAGTCCCTTTTTCTAGGTGGCACAGCTGTGAACCTAGACGCATAGTACCACCAAGATCTGATTTCTCAGTACGCTCTTCTACGTTACCTTCGCCGTCAACCCACTCAGTGATTAGACCAACAACTGGGTACTTAGTCTCTTTATTAAATTCTGTTGAGTGTGCACCTGCCATGCCCGCCACATTACGTGCGTATTCGATCAGTGCCACTTGCATACCCAAACAAATGCCTAGGTAAGGTACTTTGTTCTCACGAGCGTATTTTGCAGCAAGAATCTTACCTTCAATACCACGATCGCCGAAACCACCTGGAACAAGAATCGCATCAAGACCGTGCAGAGCTTCTTCACCTTTAGTTTCGACATCTTGAGAATCAACGTACTTAATTTTCACGCTTAGGCGGTTCTTAAGACCTGCGTGTTTCAGTGCTTCGTTCACTGACTTGTATGCATCTGGCAGTTCGATGTACTTACCAACCATACCAATAGTCACTTCAGCCGTTGGGTTCGCTTCTTCATAGATAACCTGTTCCCATTCAGAAAGGTCAGCTTCAGGTGCAGAAATACCGAAACGAGCACAAACAAGATCGTCTAGACCTTGAGACTTGATTAGTTGAGGGATCTTGTAGATGGAATCTACGTCCTTCATAGAGATAACTGCTTTCTCTGGAACGTTACAGAAAAGAGCAATCTTCTTACGTTCGTTCGCAGGGATCATACGATCTGAACGACAAACAAGAATATCTGGCTGGATACCGATAGACAGTAGCTCTTTTACAGAGTGCTGAGTCGGTTTAGTTTTCACTTCGCCCGCTGCTGCTAGGTAAGGAACAAGAGTTAGGTGCATGAACATTGCGCGCTCACGGCCTAGTTCTACCGCTAGCTGACGAATAGCTTCCATAAATGGTAGTGATTCGATATCACCAACCGTACCACCCACTTCAACGATAGCAACATCATGTCCTTCAGAACCAGCGATTACGCGGTCTTTGATAGCGTTAGTGATGTGAGGGATTACCTGAATCGTTGCACCTAGGTAGTCGCCACGACGCTCTTTACGTAGTACGTCAGCGTAAACACGACCTGCTGTGAAGTTGTTGCGCTTGGTCATTTTAGTGCGGATGAAACGCTCGTAGTGACCAAGGTCAAGGTCAGTTTCAGCGCCATCTTCAGTGACGAACACCTCACCGTGCTGAGTCGGGCTCATTGTGCCTGGATCAACGTTGATGTAAGGGTCAAGCTTCATCATAGTCACTTTAAGACCACGAGCTTCTAAAATAGCCGCAAGAGATGCTGCTGCAATACCTTTACCTAGAGAGGATACAACCCCGCCAGTAACAAAAATGTAATTTGTCGTCATGTTTAACCTGAAATTGGTTGAATGAGGGAAAATGGATTTCTTCTGGACGGGATATAAATATACCAGAAGCCCTTTTCCGCTACAACGTGAAATCTATCACACTGCAATTTTTTATTTTTTGCTTCAAATCAAATTCGAGTGACGGTTTAATCAACACCGACCTCTTGCCTTTTCACTTCATCCCAGAAAGCATCCAACTGTTCTAAAGTAAAATCAGTCAGTTGCTTGCCTTGTTCTGCAACCAAACCTTCTACACCTTTAAAGCGACGCATAAACTTGAGGTTAGCTTTGCTCAAGGCCACTTCCGGATTGGCTCCTAAATGACGAGCTAAATTTACCGTCGCAAACAACAAGTCACCAAGCTCTAGCTCTATCTTTTCATCGCTAGGTGTCACCTGCAGTGCTTCGTCCATAACCTCTTCAATTTCTTCATGAACCTTGTCAACAACAGGCCCGATTGAATCCCAGTCAAAACCGAATTTCGCGCATTTCTTCTGTATTTTTGTAGCACGCGAAAGAGCCGGTAGAGAGACTGGTATTGAGTCTAGAATACTTTGCTCAGTTTTGCCTACTTGCGCTTTCTCTTTGGCTTTTTCAGCCTCCCAGTTGGCATTAATTTGCTCTTCATTCTCAAATTCGATATCCGAAAACACGTGTGGATGGCGACGTGTGAGCTTCTCATTGACCGTATCAACGACCTGCGAAAAGTCGAACAAGCCCTGCTCTTTAGCCAACTGGCTATAGAAAATAACCTGAAATAACAAGTCACCCAACTCTTCTTTGAGATTTGGCCAATCACGGTTTTGAATCGCATCAACCACTTCATATGTCTCTTCGATGGTGTGAGGGACTATGGTGTCGAAGCTCTGTTTCAGATCCCATGGACAACCCTTTTCAGGATCACGCAGCGTTGCCATGATCTGTTCTAACTGTTCAATTGGGTGACTCATCTTTAATCTCTTCCTTTAAACAAAAAGGCGAGCAGCCAAAACCACTCACCTTGATTATATGTTGCTCAGTTCTCTAAATAAGTGCAGCTAACGCTGTTAGAGAGCCAAATACGACAAACTATTTTTACTAAGTAGTTGGCTCTCCAAACAAGGCAGCAAACTTATGAGGCTCCTGAGCATAGCTCGTCTATGTGATGGAGCGAGTAAGTGCAGCTAACGATGTTAGGGAGCCAAATACGACAAACTATTTTTACTAAGTAGTTGGCTCTCCGAACAAGGCAGCAAACTTATGAGGCTCCTGAGCATAGCTCGTCTATGTGATGGAGCGAGTAAGTGCAGCTAACGCTGTTAGGGAGCCAAATACGACGTAAAAATTAGCCTAGGCGTTTTACCGACATCACATCTTTGATCTGTTCTACGCGCTTTGATACACGAGACAGTACTTCAACGTTCGTTACCTCTAGGTCAAAGTCCATAATCGACAACTGCTTGCGATAGTCGACACGACTCTTCATGCTGGTGACTTTGATTTTTTCGTTGGCAAACAAGGTGGTAATGTCTTTTAGCAAGCCACTCCGCTCCATTGCTTCTACGCGCACCGTCAAAATGTATGAACCAACAAAGCCACTGCCCCACACCGTATCGATGATACGTTCTGCGGCGTGATGTCTTAGCTCTTCTAGCTGCTCACAGTCAGCTCGGTGAACAGAAATACCTCGACCTTGAGTAATGTAACCTGCGATTTCATCCCCAGGGATTGGCTGACAGCAACGCGCGAGATGAGTCATCAGGTTATCAACCCCTTCAACGACAACGGCATCTTTCTTTGGTCGGCTCTGAGCCGGAGCTCGGCTTTCTGCTTCTTGCAGTTTTTCGAGGGCTTGCTTATCTTCCTCTTCTGCCGTCGGCTTATTCACCAAGGCGTTGATATGGTTAATGATTTGGTTTATTCGCAAATCACCACTACCGACACCAACATAGAGCTCATCTGCACTGTTGACGTTAAAACGCTTAATGGCATAGTGCTCTGCATTTTTTAGCGTCGCGCCGATTTTCGCCAGTTCCGTTTCGAGAATTTCACGTCCAGCTTCTAGGTTCTTCTCACGGCTCTGTTTGCGGAACCAAGCATTAATCTTAGCGCGAGCACGACCTGAAGTGACGAAGCCCATTGAAGGGTTTAGCCAGTCGCGTGATGGATTCGGCTCTTTGGATGTAATGATTTCGACCTGATCACCCATCGCCAGCTTGTGAGTGAACGGTACGATACGTCCCGCGACTTTCGCACCGATACAGCGATGTCCGACTTCTGAGTGAATATGGTAAGCGAAGTCCAAAGGCGTCGCGCCCATAGGTAAGTCGACGACATCACCACGTGGTGTAAAGGCATAAACGCGATCATCAAACACCTGGCTGCGCAGTTCATCAAGCATCTCGCCTGAATCTGACATTTCTTCTTGCCAATCCAGCAGCTTACGAAGCCAAGTAATCTTCTCGTCGTAACCGCTACGACCACCGCCACCTTCTTTGTATTTCCAGTGCGCGGCCACGCCTAACTCAGAATCTTCGTGCATATCTTTAGTACGAATCTGAATTTCTATCGTCTTACCTTCAGGGCCAAGTATCACGGTATGGATCGATTGGTATCCATTCGGTTTCGGGTTCGCGACGTAGTCATCAAACTCGCTAGGGAGATGCTTGTATTTGGTATGGACAGCACCTAACGCGGCATAACAATCTTGAAGCTTATCAGCAATGATACGTACCGCTCGCACGTCAAATAGCTCATCAAATGCGAGACCTTTTTTCTGCATTTTTCGCCAAATACTGTAGATATGCTTAGGACGACCACTGACCTCTGCATTGATCGACGAGGCCTTCATCTCTGCCATCAGGTCATCGACAAAGTCTTGGATATATTTTTCACGCACGATACGGCGTTCAGAAAGTTGCTTAGCTATCTGTTTGTAGGTTTCTGGTTGCTGATAACGGAACGCGTAGTCTTCCATTTCCCATTTCAACTGACCAATGCCAAGTCGGTTAGCCAAAGGCGCATAGATATTGGCACACTCTTTTGCTGCCGCTTGACGAACTTCTTCTGGCGCCTTTTTAACTTCGACTAGGTTAGCAATTCGTTCTGCAAGCTTGATAACCACACAACGGAAATCATCGACCATCGCGAGTAACATGCGACGAACATTGTCCACTTGCGTTGAGGCAGCACCGCCTTCCATTGTGACGTTCAATTGACCAAGCGCGGCCATCTCTTCAACGCCATCAATCAGCTTGATGGTCTCTTTACCAAAATCTTCTTCAAATTGCTGTCTATCGTAAGCCCCACTGGTCACCAGCGGAAATAGCAATGCAGCGACTAACGTCGCTTTGTCCATCGACAAAGTAATCAAGATCTCGATCATTTCCCGACCACGCCACAAAAGCAGTGGGCCTTGATCGTTCCCCTCTAAGATTTCTTCGCCACGACGGTAAACTTCTTTTAAGCGCTTAGCAATTTTAGGGTCTTGCCCTAAGCTAGCAATCCACTTATCTAGCTCAAACTGTTCGTCTTGATTTAAATGTGCGCTTCTTACCGCAACCATTATCTTCGTCCTGTTATATTTTTTATCTTCGATATCCTCAGCATTGAGACTACCAGCCGCTGAGGAAGTTCGTTTAATCCTTTACAAAGAGTGCCATCGACTCTAAATGGCTGGTATGCGGAAACATGTCAAGCATACCCAATTTTTGTAATCTGTAGCCCTGACTTAGCAAGCTTTGCGAATCTCTGGCTAGGGTAGCAGGATTGCAAGAAACATAAACTACTCGACTTGCACCCAACGCAGAGATTTGCTCAATAATACCACTAGCCCCCGCTCTGGCCGGGTCGAGCAGTATTTTATCAAATTTTTCAGCGGCCCAGAGCTGACCAGAAACGTCTTGTTCCAAATTCGCCTGATAAAATGACGCATTGTCTATTTGGTTAAACTGGGCATTGGATGCGGCTTTTTCAACCATAACGTCAACACCTTCAACCCCAACGACACTCATCACCTGCTTAGCGATAGGTAAACTGAAATTGCCCAGACCGCAGAACAGATCCAACACTCTATCTTGAGCCGTCAATTCTAGCCAAGTGATAGCTTGCTGCACCATAGCTTGGTTGACCTTCTGGTTTACCTGAATAAAGTTATTCGGCTCAAATGGAATCGTCACTCCCGCTTCTCGATAGTGTGCCGACTCACCAACAACTCGATTTAGCTGATCACTCTCTGGCATGAGGTAAAGCGCCGCTCCCTGCTGCTGTGCAAAATCTTCAAGTGCCTGCTGATCTTGTGCTTTTAGAGGCTTTAAGTGGCGCAACACAATCACGTTGGTGTTGTCGCCTTTTACCAATTCTAAATGACCGATGTTCTCTTGATTGGAGAAACCGCGTAGCAGTGAATACAGCGGGGCAAGCAAAGCATCCAGTTCTGTATCCAGCACAGGACAGTGGGTCACGTTGACAATATCCTGACTGTTCTTTTTTCTGAAACCAAATTCAAGCTGACGTGTTTTTTTGTTTAGCTTGATACTCACTCGGGCACGACGGCGATAACTCTGAGAGTCCCCTAAAATTGGCGCGTCCAATTCAATACTTTGCCCAGCAAACTTACTCATTAACTGACTCAACGTCTGTTGCTTATACTCTTGCTGCGCTGCACTCGATAGGTGCTGCATATTACAGCCCCCACACTCATGATAATGTGCACAGAAAGGTTCAATACGTTGCTGGCTGGGTTGCTGAATTTTGATGAGTTTGGCTCGTGCAAACTTACTCTTACTTTCTGTCAGCTGCGCCAACACTTGCTCACCGGGCAGAGCACCTTCAATAAAGATAGGTTTGTTATTTTGATAAGCCATGCCTGCGCCGTGATGATCGAGTTTTTCAATGGTTAGCGATTGATGCTTAGTATTGAGTTGAGTTTTCTTCTTCGGTTGGAAAAAACGCGCCATGCTGTGTGCCTATTTCTATGGTCTAACGACCTTGTGCTCGAATTGCTTAAAATACCCGTAAGACAAACCTCATCTAGAGGTTATTTAGGTATACGTCCCAAGCTTTTACGCCTGAATCATTGTCTGAGCCGACTGAGTTGATTATGCTTAAGGACTCGACGACTTCGATTAATTTTGGAAGTCATTTTCCCATATCCACACCACGATGTTTAGATAATAATGACAAGATATGGCTTGCGCGCCCGCGTTATTACACTCACGTTAGCACCTACGCTGATTATCGGCCTGCTTTTGAGCGCATTTTTCTCTTTCAATCGCTATCACGATCTTGAAAAGCAAGTGATCAATTCAGGTTTAAGTATTATCGAACCATTAGCGATCGCGAGTGAAGAGGGGTTAAAAAATAATAGCCGCGAGTCAGTCCGCCGAATCATTAGTTATGCACATCGAAAAAATTCTAAGTTTGTTCGAAGCATTGCAGTATTCGATTACAATCATGACCTCTTTGTTACCTCAAACTTTCACCCCAATTTCGAGCTGCTTACTTTTCCTCGCACGGAACCGATTCCACTATTAGTCAGTTCTGATTTAACCGACAACACCTTGGTACTTAGAGCGCCTGTGATCGCTGAATCAGGCCTCATGGCGACAATGAAAGATCAGGGAAATAACCCCGCTCTGGGTTATGTCGCGATTGAACTCGATTTATCCTCACTTCGTTTGCAGCAGTATCAGGAAATATTTTCGGCTTGCTTAGTACTCTTGATCGGGTTAGGTCTATCCGCCGTCTTCGCTTACCGATTGATGTATGACGTGACACGCCCTATCTCCCATATGAAAAACATGGTCGACCGAATTCGTCGCGGTCATCTTGATGTCCGTATCGAAGGTAAGATGCATGGCGAGTTAGACTCCCTGAAAAACGGTATCAACTCGATGGCGGTGTCACTGTCGGAATATCACGTAGAAATGCAACACAGCATTGACCAAGCAACCTCCGATTTACGAGAAACGCTTGAACAGCTAGAAATTCAAAACGTCGAGCTCGACATCGCCAAAAAACGCGCTCAAGAAGCCGCTCGAGTCAAATCCGAGTTTTTGGCCAACATGTCCCACGAACTGCGTACCCCTCTTAATGGTGTCATCGGCTTTACTCGACAAATGCTCAAGACAACTCTAACCAATAGCCAAGCCGACTACTTACAAACGATAGAAAAGTCGGCAAACAACTTACTCAATATCATCAATGACATTTTAGATTTTTCTAAATTGGAAGCGGGTAAACTGGCACTGGAGAACATCCCGTTTGATTTCCAAGGCTCGCTGGAAGAAGTGGTCAATCTTCAGGCCACCAGCGCCCATGAGAAAGGGCTCGAATTAACATTAAAAATCGATCCTAAAATTCCAGCTGGGTTGGTGGGGGATCCTCTGCGTATTCAACAGGTTCTGACTAACTTAGTCGGTAACTCGATCAAGTTTACAGAACGTGGCAACATCGATATCAGTGTTGAGATGCGCTCTCAGAAAGATGACTTTGTCGAATTGCAATTTATGGTGCGAGATACTGGTATCGGTATTTCAGAGCGTCAGCAATCGCAACTATTCCAAGCGTTCAGCCAAGCTGATGCCAGTATCTCCAGACGTTATGGCGGTACAGGTCTAGGCTTGGTTATTACGCAAAAACTGGTTAGCCAGATGGGCGGTGAAATCAGTCTTACCAGTCGCCTCCACCAAGGATCTACCTTCTGGTTTACTTTACGTCTATCGTCAACCGATATGCCAGTCAGTGAGTTGCTAGAAACTCAAGTACTACGTCAACGCTCATTGCTACTGGTTGAGCCAAACATGCAAGCAGCATCTGTCATTCAGCAGACACTGGTTCAAGAAGGCTTAGTCGTGACTTATCGCTCCTCATTACCAGAGGAAGTGGAGAAATATGACTACGTTCTACTCAACCTATCGCCGAGCGGCGATAACGAAGTGGCGACAGTACAGAGCTGGGTGGAACAAGCGATGCGCTGTGCTCCACACGTCGTCGTTGGTACACCTAGTACCAGCCTCGCGCTATCAGATCACCTGATCCAGAAGTATCATATTCACTGTATCACCAAGCCACTCTCTAGACGCAAATTGCTTCAGACTCTGGCGGCGAATCAAGAAAGCGAGCCGTTGCTGGAAAGTGTTACAGAGAATAGAGAAACGCTGCCACTGACCGTCATGGCTGTCGACGACAACCCTGCCAACTTGAAGCTCATCAGTGCCCTTCTGCAAGAGCGTGTTGACCAAGTCATTACCTGTACCAATGGTATCGATGCCGTCAAACAAGCAGAAGCTCAGCATTTCGATATTATCCTGATGGACATTCAAATGCCGCATATGGATGGGGTGACCGCGTGTAAGAAGATTAAACAAACAGAGTTGAATGCCAACACGCCAGTGATCGCAGTTACTGCTCACGCTATGAGTGGCGAACGTGATCGACTATTGAAAGCAGGCATGGACGACTACCTAACCAAACCGATCGAAGAACATGTGCTTCAACAGGTTCTAATGCACTGGAATCCGCATACCAACCAAGAAGAACTCGAAAAACTCGATATCAGCACTTCAGCCGTGATTGAGGAAGCGGTTGAACAAGCTGCTCATTCAGAGCACAGCAATATGATCATCGATTGGCAAGCGGCACTTAAACAGTCTGCGAATAAAGAAGATCTCGCACGCGACATGCTACAGATGCTTGTCGACTATGTGCCTGAAGTGAGTGCGATTGTTGAAGGCGCCCTTGAAGATGATCACTTTGACACTAAACAGTTGATTCATCATGTGCACAAACTGCATGGCAGTAGCTCTTATTGTGGCGTACCACGACTCAAGAATATCTGTGCAACGATTGAGAAGGAGCTTCGTTCAGGCTCAAGTATCGAGGACATTGAGCCTGAGTTATTTGAATTGCAGGATGAAATGGAAAAAGTAGTGGCGAGTGCTCAGCCCTACTTAGGCAGCTAGCTTTCTAATATCACTGTCGCCACGGCATAGTGGCGCTCATCGGAGATGGACAGGTGGATATGCTCCACCTGTTTTTTTTGTGCCATTTCTAAAGCTTTGCCACTTAATGTCAGCACTGGTTTACCTAACGCATCGTTGGTAATTTCAAAGTCTTGAAAGCTAACCCCCAACGCGATGCCGGTTCCTAGCGCCTTTGAAGCTGCTTCTTTAGCCGCAAAACGCTTAGCTAAAAAACGTCCTTGCTGCTTCAGTCCTGTAAACTTTGCGAGTTCATTGGCGGTGAGAATGCGTTTAGCAAAGGGCTCACCGCTACGGGTGAGCGCATTCTCTACTCGTTCAATTTCAGCAATATCCGTCCCCAAGCCAACAATTGCCATAACTTAACGACGCGCTGCAACCATTAGCGCTTTCATATCAGCAACGGCTTTATGAAGACCATCAAACACCGCACGACCAATAATTGAATGGCCAATGTTCAGCTCATAAATTTCAGGGATAGCAGCAATCGGTGCGACGTTGTGGTAAGTCAGGCCATGTCCAGCATTCACTGTAATACCAAGATCGTTCGCGTAGCTTGCGCCAGCAGCGATTTTTTTCAGCTCATCTTGCTGATCTTCTTCACTCTCTGCATCAGCGTAGTGACCAGTATGAAGCTCAATGAATGGCGCTCCACATGCTTTTGCTGCATCGATCTGTTCACGGTCTGCATCGATAAATAGCGATACCTTAATACCCGCTTCAGTCAGTTTTTGTGTCGCGTTTTTAACTTTCTCTAGCTGACCAACAACATCTAGACCGCCTTCAGTGGTCAATTCTTCACGTTTTTCAGGTACCAGACACACGTATTCAGGCTTAGTTTTTAGCGCGATCTCTACCATTTCGTCAGTCACAGCCATCTCTAGGTTCATACGCGTTTGAAGCGTTTCACGTAGGATACGTACATCACGATCATTGATATGACGACGGTCTTCACGTAGGTGGATGGTAATACCATCAGCGCCAGCTCGCTCCGCGACTTCCGCAGCATGTACAGGATCTGGATACTTTGTACCTCGCGCGTTACGCAAAGTCGCAATATGATCGATATTAACACCTAGATAGATTGAGCTCATTTTCCAATACTCCGTGCTTAATACCCAGCCCATCAATCGTCTATCAATTAATGTTCTTGGTATAGGGAACCTTTGCTCTGGATAAAAACAGTTCCCGGCTTTTTAATGGTTTGCCGCCAAGATACGGCTTTAAGGCTATGCGTGTAAAGCGTTTTGCCGCTTTAAGTTGTTCTTTTGTGGTGAATCTACGCTCACTAATCGCGATAAGCTCACTGCCGTAAAACGTTAGGTTATCTTTGCGTACCGAAGCGATGAAGCCTTTCTGCTCTCGGTAACGGTAAGTCATTGCCGGTTCAACGGGTTCACCCGTACCCGCGCAGTGCATAAAATCGACGCCATAGCCCATTGCTGACAACATAGCGAGTTCAAATCGTCTCAGGGCGGGCTCTGGATTTTCACACTGCGCCAATTCCGTCAGGGCATGTAAATAATCGTGAAACAGCGCAGGCATTGGAACTTCCGCCATCAAAATTCGACCGACAAGCTCATTAACATACATAGCCGAATAAAGGGAGATCCCCGACAGTGGTAACCCGAGACTAATTGGCTCAGCCTGACGTAACGTTTTCATCGAACCATTGCCTGACCACTTGAGCAATAAAGGCGTAAATGGCTGCAAAGCCCCTTTCAGGTTAGAACGTTTACTACGTGCACCTTTAGACATCAAGGTAATACGGCCATATTCCTCACTAAAGACATCAAGGATTAAACTTGATTCGCTGTAAGGGCGACGGTGTAAAACAAAGCAACGCTGTAAGCCATCAGAAGACATAGAATCTGCCAGATTAGTGTTACATAAAAAAGAAGGAGCCAGTGGCTCCTTATTTCGTATTCTACGGAGCGAAGCTCAAGCCTCGCACTCGTTAAAGGTCATCGATGTAGCCGAGTGAACGAAGAGCGCGCTCATCATCCGCCCAGCCAGATTTCACCTTAACCCAAGTTTCAAGGTAAACCTTGCGACCAAATAACTCTTCCATATCCAGACGCGCTTCACGGCCGATCGTTTTGATCTTTTCGCCGCCTTTACCAATTACCATTTTCTTCTGGCCGCTGCGTTCAACCAAAATCAAAGCGTTAATGTGGAATCCGTCTGTTTCTGGGTTGTAGTCAAAGCGTTCAATTTCAACGGTAACAGAGTAAGGAAGCTCTTCACCCGTAAAACGCATCAACTTTTCGCGAACAATCTCTGACGCCATAAAGCGTTGAGAACGGTCAGTGACATACTCTTCAGGAAAGTGGTGTGTCGCCTTCGGCAAGTGCTCACGAACATGTTTACGCAACACATCAATGTTTTTGCCATGCTTCGCCGAGATAGGCACCACATCAACAAAGTCCATGCGCTTAGACATTTCCATCATATGCAGCATTACGTCATTGCGGTCTTGTACATTGTCAACTTTGTTGACACACAGTACCACTGGGAAGTTAGACTTTTGCAGTTTGGTCAACACCATTTCATCGTCACTGGTCCAGTGCGTGCCATCAACCAAGAAAAAGACTAGGTTAACATCACTGAGTGAAGAGTTAGCTGCACGGTTCATCAAACGGTTAATCGCACGCTTCTCTTCAATATGCAGACCCGGAGTATCGACATAAATAGCTTGGTAGTCGCCTTCGGTATCAACGCCCATAATACGGTGACGAGTCGTCTGAGGTTTACGTGAAGTAATCGAAATCTTCTGACCTAGGATACGGTTAAGAAGTGTTGATTTACCCACGTTTGGACGACCTACAATCGCCACAAAGCCACAGTGTTGATTGTCTGGCGAACTTGTCTGTTCATTGCTCGATGAGAAAAACGCATCGATATCAAATTCGTTGTTGTCTGTTGAATCAGTCATTGGTCAGTTGCTCTAGTGCTAATTCAGCAGCCGCTTGTTCTGCCTTGCGGCGGCTGGTGCCTTTACCAATAACAGGTTGTCCAATACCTGCTACATCACACGAAACCGTAAACTCTTGGTTATGTGCTTCACCTTTAATATTAGTCACTGTGTAAGCAGGTAGAGGTTTTCTTCGACCCTGAAGAAACTCTTGTAGACGAGTTTTAGGATCTTTTTGTGAAACCCCTGGCTTAATCGCATCAAGGCGAGTTTTGTACCAACTCAATATGATGCCACGAACGACTTCGATATCACTATCTAAGTAGATACCACCAATGATCGCTTCTACAGCGTCAGCAAGGATTGAATCACGACGAAAGCCGCCGCTCTTTAATTCACCTGGACCTAATTTTAAGTGATCTCCTAGTTCGAATTCACGACCTAGCTCCGCGAGTGTATTGCCACGCACTAAGGTGGCACGCATGCGGCTCATGTCCCCTTCATTCACTTTTGGGAAACGATGGTAAAGATCATCAGCAATGACAAAACTTAAAATTGAATCGCCCAGAAACTCAAGACGCTCATTGTGTTTTCCATTAGCACTGCGATGTGTCAGTGCTAAGCTGATTAGCTCGGCATCATTAAATTGATAGCCGAGCTTTTTCTCTAGTTTTGCAATAGGAGAATTCATGCTCTCTCATTCATAATTTAGTTAATACCACCGATGCGGTTAAACCTAACACCAGTTGGAATCCAAGAGGGTAAGACACTATCTGCATCGCGTTCGAATTCGAAGCTAATCCAAATAGCAACAGCTTTACCCACTAGGTTGGCTTCTGGGACAAAGCCCCAGTAGCGGCTATCAGCACTGTTGTCACGGTTATCCCCCATCACAAAGTACTGACCTTCTGGAACCACCCACTCATTCACACCGTTGCGAGGTTGATACAATTCAACTCGGTCACGACGTAGTGGGTTAACCAAAATCTGATGACCCACTTCACCCAACTTTTCATCCAATTGAATCAATGGGATGCCATTTTGAATGAACTGGCTCTCTTCTACATTAGACAGTTTGACTGGCTGACAACTGGTCTCACCTGAAGACTGAATGCAGATTTCTTTCTTGCTGTTGTAGCGAACCGTATCTCCCGGAAGGCCTACAACACGCTTGATGTAATCGATATTTGGCTGAGGTGGGTACTTAAATACCACAATGTCACCACGCTCAGGCTTGCCTGTTTCGACTAACTGAGTGCGCCATACTGGATCTTTCAGACCATAGGCGTACTTTTCAACCAGGATAAAATCGCCCACCAGCAGGGTTGGCATCATCGAGCCTGATGGAATTTGAAAAGGTTCATAGATAAATGAGCGCAATACAAGGACAGCAGCAATAACTGGGAAAATAGAGACGCTATTCTCTACCCACCAAGGCTGAGTCTGCACTTTTGCTAGAACGGCTGCATCCAAACCATTGGTTTGAGCTTCAACTTCAGCCAGTTTTTCTTGACGCTTTTTAGCAAAAACGAGCTTTTCCAGAACCCAGACAACGCCCGTTACTAAAGTAACGATCACTAGGATGAGTGAAAATGTATTCGCCATTAACTTCCCTTCTCTCAAAAATACGAAAGTGAAAGAGCATAACTCTTCCACTCAATTGAATGCTTTACTCGGTATCTATGACACTGGATAAATCACTGAGTTCTCTACACATTACGCGATAAGGAAATCAGTGATTATCCGATGACATGCAGTGGGTCAGAAAGTATCAAGGATACTTAGTCTTTACCTACGTGTAAGATCGCTAGGAAAGCTTCTTGAGGCAACTCTACGTTACCAATCTGCTTCATACGCTTCTTACCTTCTTTCTGCTTCTTCAGTAGCTTCTTCTTACGGCTCACGTCACCACCGTAACATTTTGCGATAACGTTCTTACGTAGCTGTTTCACTGTTGAACGGGCGATGATGTGGTTGCCGATCGCTGCTTGAATCGCAATATCGAACATCTGACGAGGGATAAACTCTTTCATCTTTTCAACAAGCTGACGACCGCGAGTCTGCGCCTGCTCTTTATGTGTGATCAATGCTAAAGCATCCACCTTATCACCGTTAAGAAGTACGTCTACACGAACCATGTTAGACAATTCAAAACGCTGGAAGTTGTAATCAAGTGACGCATAGCCACGTGATGTAGACTTCAGACGGTCAAAGAAATCAAGAACAACTTCCGCCATCGGGATATCGTAAGTCACAGCAACTTGGTTACCGTGGTAAACCATATCAACCTGAATACCACGTTTCTCAACACATAGTGTGATCACGTTACCTAGGTAGTCTGCTGGAACAAGAATATTACAACGTGCGATTGGCTCACGAATTTCCTCGATATCATTTACCGCAGGCAATTTTGCAGGGCTATCTACGTATATAATCGTCCCATCCGTCTGTTCTACTTCATAAACTACGGTTGGTGCTGTAGTAATAAGGTCTAGATCGTATTCGCGCTCTAGACGCTCTTGAATGATCTCCATGTGCAGCATGCCGAGGAAGCCACAACGGAAACCAAAGCCAAGAGCTGCAGAGTTCTCTGGTTCATAGAACAGAGAGGCGTCATTTAGACTTAACTTGCCTAGTGCATCACGGAAGTTTTCATAATCATCAGATGATACAGGGAATAGACCGGCATAAACCTGAGGTTTTACTTTCTTAAAGCCCGGTAACGGTGCATCACAACCATGTTTAGCCAGTGTGAGCGTATCACCTACAGGAGCACCTAGAATATCTTTGATGCCACAAACCACCCAGCCCACTTCACCCGTACTTAGTGAATTTGTATCAACCTGTTTCGGTGTGAAGATGCCTAGACGATCAACCCCCCACACTTGGCCTGTACTCATTACCTTAATTTTTTCGTTTTTCTTCAACTGGCCATTCTTAATACGAACCAAAGAAACAACACCAAGGTAGTTGTCAAACCAAGAGTCAATGATTAGAGCTTGAAGTGGCCCATCTGGGTCACCTTCTGGAGCAGGAATCGCAGAGACAATGTTTTCAAGCACATCATCCACACCAAGGCCTGTTTTTGCACTACAACGCGTCGCTTCCATCGCATCAATGCCTACGATTTCTTCGATCTCTTCAGCAACACGCTCAGGATCGGCAGCGGGAAGGTCGATCTTGTTTAAGATTGGCACAACCTCAAGATCCATCTCGATCGCCGTATAACAGTTAGCAAGAGTTTGAGCTTCTACACCCTGACCCGCATCAACAACCAGTAGCGCACCTTCACAAGCGGCTAAAGAACGGGATACTTCGTAAGCGAAGTCAACGTGTCCCGGAGTATCGATGAAGTTCAACTGATACGTTTCACCATCTTTAGCGGTGTAGTTTAGCGTCACACTCTGTGATTTGATGGTGATACCACGCTCACGCTCTAGATCCATGGAGTCCAGAACCTGTGCGGCCATTTCACGGTCGCTTAAACCACCACATACTTGGATTAAACGGTCTGATAGGGTCGACTTACCATGGTCGATGTGGGCGATAATCGAAAAGTTACGAATGTGCTTCATGATTTGGGGTGACTAAACTCTTATAAATGGGGACAAGAAAGCCGTCTTGTGACGGCATTTCAATCAAGTTGGCAGATTCTACCCAATTTCTAGCCGCTTCGCACTAGCTAATTGGCTCACCTAATACCCTTAATAATATGACTTGCTGCGAAGATTGCTGCTCTAATCTGAAAGATAATCTTTTTGCTAGATAAATCCCTCCAACCGTTGCAAGAGCCGAAGTGAGGATGACTACCCCCTCTCCGAGAGAAAACGCAGGGGCAATCCACCATTGAGCGACCAAGGCGCCAATGATCATCGCAAACAGTGGCAAGAGATAAACCAGCGCTGCGGACTGCAATACGCTTTTTTCAGGCAAACCGATTTCCACCACTTGCCCTTTCTCAACTCGCTTATCTGTCACTAGATGCCAGTGGAGCGATTTTTTCCCCACGGCTTTAGATACAATGCCCGTCCCACAGCTCTTCTGAGATGAACAGCTACTGCAGCTCGTCTGCTGTTCGCAACTTAGCTCGACATCAAATCCCGATGCCAGCTCTGTCACCTCAGAAACTGTTGCCAATGCGGTCATCATTGGGTGGTACTCTCACTCTTTACAAACGTCACTGACTGAGCAATACGTTTGGCAGTAGCTGGGGGAATATCACCGATAACAGAGATTTCGTACTCGCCGCGAACAAAGCTATGCAGCGTTCTGCGACCTTGTCTCACTAGCTGTCCTTTAAGCGACAAGTCATCACTATCCGAGATATAGATAGAAAAATTAAATAAGCCATCACTGTACATTTGGCTTTCGACCATGCGGTCGGTATTGTTCATTCGATAACGATTGAGCTCTTTCGGCTCGAAACCATTAGGGATCCAACCAACCGTCCAATATGAACTGCTCACCTGACCTTTAGGCAAAGAGAGAACTTCTGGCAATTTGACCTGATTCAGTCCACTCATCGCCTGTCCAATCTGATCGTTAACACTAAATGAGATGGTTCGGTACTGCTCTAACACTTCACCGTCTCGATCAACCAGATCAGCCCGTAAAGGTAATTTGCTTTTTTCATCTACCCACAGCACATACGAGTAACGCTGCCCATCTTTAGGCACAACACGTAACACCTGACATGCGGTACCCGCTTCGCGCGCGCGTCCGACAGGAATAAAGTCGTAAAACCCTTTCAACTTATCAACATTGGCATTGAGCATAGGGATGGTTGGTGCAACCAAGTTACCGGATTCAATCGTAAAAGGTTCGACGCCAGGTTCGATGTAACTCACTTCATCACCACGTCGAATAACCTCTCTTACTGGGCCACTCAAGTAAAGTAGATGAGCAAGTTGCTTACCCTCTGCGCGAGCGTGTCGGTACAGCAGTGGTTCAATGCTATTTTTCTTAATTAAAATATAAGACAGTTCGTAATTTAAATGCTGACTTGCCTCGTTCATTTGATGCAACAAAGCCTCTGCAGAATCATCATCTGCAAAGGCCAATGTTGTATTCAAACTGAGCAGTGTCAGCACACTGATCAGAATTTTTTTCATTCAACTACCGTTTCAGGATTATCACTGTGCTCAAGGCCGTTGTCACTATTCAAGCGTAGCTGTAATTCGTAGTCTTGTAGCATCGCATTAATGCGACGACGTTGTTCCTGAACATTTAATTCATTGGTATTGGATTGTTCAAGCGAAGAGCGGGTTAAGCTCACTGGTTCAGCACTTCCAGAGAAAGGAATGGTTTGCAGAACAGGTAAAGTTTCCGCTTCTGGAACGCTAGCATCCGAGCCGCCATATTGTTGCACGCCAAGAATAACAACCAACGAGACACAGGCAGCCATAGCGACCTGACCAAATTGGCTTAACCAAGCAGGCATTTGACGACGAGCTTGTGACGGCGTCGGTTGAGACTCAACACGACGGTGCTGCGCTAACTGAGTTACTGTTGAGTGCGCTGGTTCATTTTCAAGTGCTAGCGCTACGCTTTCAGCAATGTTCCACTCCGGTTTTTCCGGAGCCTCACCACGCATCACGTCACCAATTAAATGATAATTGTGCCATGATTGCAGGCTTTCTTGGTCTTGCTCTAGTTCACTTATCAGAGCTTTATCAACCAACTCTCCATCCATGAGTGCTGAAAGTTTCTCTTTGTCAGCCATTATTTTCACCATTAATGTTACTGGTCTAGCGTTGCAAAAGGGGTTGAATTTTCTTTTCAACCGCTTCACGAGCACGGAAGATACGCGAACGTACCGTTCCTACAGGGCAATCCATAACCGCTGCTATTTCTTCGTAGCTTAAGCCATCGAGCTCGCGCAACGTCATTGCGGTTTTTAAATCATCAGGCAGTGCATCAATCGCACTGAAAACAACACGTTTCAATTCATTGGACAACGTTAAGTTCTCAGGGTTCGAAATTTCTTTTAATGCATTACCCGTTTCGTAATATTCAGCATCTTCAGTATCCACATCTTGTGCAGGGGGTCTTCTGCCCTGTGCGACAAGGTGGTTTTTTGCAGTATTAACGGCAATCCGATATAACCAAGTATAGAAGGCACTTTCACCACGAAAGCTTGGTATCGCTCGGTACGCCTTAATAAATGCTTCTTGTGCTACATCGGGAACATCACCAGGATTATTCACATAGCGAGAAATAAGATTGCAAACTTTGTTCTGGTACTTAGTCACCAACAAGTTGAATGCTTGCTTATCCCCATTCTGAACTCGCTCAATTAATACTTGATCGGTCAGCTGCTCGTTCATTCGAGCGGGTACTCCTATTGTTATTCGCCCCTATCTTCTCTGACATGGACATTAATTATGCAAAATGTAGTCTTGACACCACTGCTTACTTGAGCACTATTGTGACCTAGCTAATAAAGATAAGTTCAAAAATTCTTCAAACTATTTTTACGCAATGATGCATCAAACTACCTATGTTCCAAATTGTGGGGATGTAGGTAAAGAAAAGCAATGCTATTTACGAACAATTGCATTTATGCAAAGCCATTCTTGGAGTGGTACTATAGCGGATTGACTCTTTTGTTTTGTGAGTCAAATATGCAATTCAATGACAGATTTAAGAGCGGGATCGCTCTGTTGTCTATGCGTTTTTCGGGAAGGAAGGCGCACAGATACAACTTAACTCGGGAATGATAAAGTTTTATGAACGCAAACTGTGAACATCAGTGTGATGTGTTGGTGGTGGGTAGTGGCGCAGCAGGTCTATCGTTGGCGTTGCGTGTCGCTGAATACGGCAAAGTCATCGTGCTGAGTAAAGGAGCTCGTAGCGAAGGAGCGACCTATTACGCGCAAGGTGGTATCGCCGCAGTTTTCGATGAGTCAGACAGTATTGAATCGCACGTTCAAGACACCCTAATCGCAGGTGCAGGCATTTGCGAAAAAGAGACGGTTGAGTTTATTGCCCGAAACGCCAAAGAGTGTGTGCAATGGCTAATCGACGGTGGCGTTCCATTTGATCGTGAAGAAAACGATAGTGATGAGGCCCCTCGTTATCACTTAACCAGAGAGGGTGGTCACAGCCATCGTCGCATTTTACATGCCGCCGATGCTACAGGTATGGCAATGCAAACCTCTCTGCAAGACAATGTTCATAATCACCCAAATATTACGGTTTTAGAGCGTCATAACGCCCTAGACTTAATTACCGAAGACAAGGTCGGTGGAGACAGCAAAAAGGTTGTCGGTGCATACATCTGGAACCGTAATCAGGAGCACGTCGAAACCGTACGTTCAAAGTTCGTCGTTCTTGCGACAGGTGGAGCATCAAAAGTATACCAATACACGTCTAACCCTGACGTTTCATCCGGTGATGGTATCGCGATGGCTTGGCGCGCAGGCTGTCGAGTGGCAAACCTAGAGTTCAATCAATTCCATCCAACCTGTTTATATCATCCAGAAGCTCGAAACTTCTTGCTCACAGAAGCTTTGCGCGGTGAAGGCGCCTATTTGCGTCGTCCTGACGGCTCTCGCTTTATGCCTGATTTCGATCCACGTGAAGAGCTTGCACCACGTGATGTGGTCGCTCGTGCTATCGACTTTGAAATGAAACGACTGGGTGCAGACTGTATGTACCTAGACATTAGTCATAAGCCAGCAGATTTTATTGAGAAACACTTCCCAACTATCAATACGCGCCTGCTCGAGCTTGGCATAGATATGACCAAAGAACCAATCCCAGTGGTTCCTGCGGCACACTACACCTGTGGTGGCGTTATGGTTGAGCAGACAGGCCAAACGGATCTCTCTCAACTCTATGCAATCGGTGAAGTCAGCTATACCGGTCTACACGGTGCAAACCGCATGGCATCAAATTCTTTGCTTGAGTGTGTGGTCTACGCGTGGGCTGCTGCCAATGACATCATCACAAATCTCGATCAAGCAACGTTGCCACCAAGTCTTCCTGCTTGGGATGAAAGTCAGGTTAGCTGCTCAGATGAAGAGGTCGTCATTCAGCATAACTGGCATGAGTTACGTCTCTTTATGTGGGACTACATGGGGATCGTTAGAACCGATAAGCGTTTGGAGCGTGCATTGCGCCGAATCCAACTACTTCAGCAGGAAACACACGAGTACTACAGTAACTTCAGAGTATCTAACAACTTACTTGAACTGCGTAATCTACTACAGGTTGCTGAGCTTATGGTACGTTGTGCAATGGAACGCAAAGAGAGCCGCGGCCTACACTACACTCTAGACTACCCTGAACTTGCCGAAGACAGTGGTCCAACAATTTTAGTACCAGAGAAGCTAAAATAATCTCACTTGAGGGAGCCTAAGGCTCCCTTTTTAACATCACCACTAACTCACGATATTTTGCTTCTGTGACACTATCTCGCCACAGCATCACTCTTTCCTCATTGCGATGAATGATCACCAAGCCGATCGGTAGAAACGTGAACATCACTTTTTTGATCTTATGCCGACCACGAGTTGATTGATATTGCGTTGCAGAAAAAAAACTCACTTCATCTCGCAATGACTTAATAAGTAACGGTTCTGCCTTTGCGTGTTTAAAAAGCACAAACAAAAGCAAAAAGGATGGGGCTAACGGTAATGTAGAGAGGGTAATTATTGAGAAGGCCAAAACCAGTAGCAAGGTATTGGCCTTTAGAGCAATAGCTGATGGGGTTAAAGTGAGATTAACGCACTTTGCTGAGGTTATGCGCGACAATCTTATCTACCATTGCTGCATGGCCTAAGTTCTCGCTTCGACCATGTCCCATAATCCAGGTAAACAAATCTGGATCATCACACTCCAGCAGTGAGACAAAGTCACGTTGTTCATTTTCTTGTAGGCCATCAAAGCATTCTTCAAAAAATGGCATGATCACTACGTCGAGTTCTAACATTCCACGGCGACACGCCCATTTAATACGCGCTTTTTGTTCTGCGGGATACATTCTACTTCCTCACCTTATCGGTTGTTTGCGCCGAGTGTAACAAGCAAATAAGCTTACAACTAGTACGTCAGTCACACTCCCGACTAAGGTCACTATTTTCGTTCACTATCTAGATTATGAATGGCACACAATTCAAAAGGTTGTTTATCACTAGGAATAGGCGATAACATACGGCCATCAACTACTTATTAGGTAACTATCATGGATTGGCACAACGACTTTGCACCCTTACAACTCGCGTCGAATGATGTTCTTCCCCAACTGGCAATTGCCCCTCTCAACTCATGGGCTGCAATCACCATGGTTGGTGAAGATAAGAAGTCTTACTTACAAGGCCAAGTTACCTGCGATGTGGTTAAGCTAGAACCACATTTATCCACATTTGGCGCACACTGCGATGCCAAAGGTAAAGTCTGGAGTGTATTCCGACTCTTCCATCACAATGATGGTTATGCCATGTTTCAACCGTCAGCAGTGATCGAAAAAGAGCTGGCAGAAATTAAAAAATATGCCGTTTTTTCAAAGGTAGACATCAAGCAAGCCGACGAGATCGCTCTGGGTGTGATGGGTGAAAAGGCAACCGAACTGGTTGATACACTCTCTACTCTATCTGGAGATGTGCGCCCAATAGATGGTGGAACAGCCGTTAAAATAGACCACCAGCGCTGGTTGCTGCTGGTAACACAAGAGGCGGCACAGCACATTGTGGCTTCAAGCCAAGCTGACAAGGTTGATGAGACACTTTGGACACTCCTCGATATCCAAGCGGGTTTGCCGATCTTAACAGCTGAACAGCAAAATGAGCACATACCACAAGCACTCAATGTTCAAGCTTTAGCGGGCATTAGCTTCACTAAAGGCTGTTACACCGGACAGGAAACGGTAGCACGAGCTAAATATCGCGGGATTAACAAACGTGCGCTATTCATTATTAAAGGGGAAGCACAGCAGGAGATTGCTGCTAACGCAGAACTAGAGCGTGCTGTTGGAGAAAACTGGCGTAGCGCGGGTCAATTGCTCGCACACTATCGCTATAGTGATAACCATGCCTTGGCTCTTGTTGTATTACCAAACAACTTGGAAGAGGACACTCAGCTACGCCTTAAAGACCAGACTCAAAGTCAGTGGACTTTCGCGTCCCTTCCTTACTCACTTGAAGACAATGACTAGTCCGTTTTCTACTCATATTACCCAATACCTTGAATCGCAGCAGGTCAATTTTCGCCTGCTGCCTCATCAACGTCCAGCCGTCACAATTGAAGATGCGGCGATGCAAAGAGGTATTCGCCCAAGTCAGATGGTGAAGTCGATTGTACTGAGAGATATGAGCAATCGTTACGCCATCGCTTGTGCACCCGGAGATCAATCTATCGATCCCAAGAAAGTCAGGGCTTTACTAGAGTGGCGACGTATGACCTGCGTATCTATGGAACAGGTAGCGAGTTTAACGGGCTACCAGATTGGTACCGTCGTTCCCCTTCTTTTAAAAACGCCAATGACCGTGATCTTCGATCAACAACTTTTGAGTGAACCTGAAGTCACCATCAGCAGTGGCTCCAATATGGCGGGTATTGCACTCCAATGTGATGATTTGATTCGCCTTTGCCAACCTAGAGTCGCCAATATCTGCCGCGACTGAAACGAAACCTACCCAAGTTGGATAACATTCAGATATTTTTTTGCAATCGATTGCATCAATTGGTGATTAGCGTCTCACGCCTAAGCATTGGTTGTTAAATTATTATTCAATTTAAAAGCATAAGTAGTCATGATGTGTTTTTTGAAGTATTCTGTTTTTGTTGGTTAAAGTTCGAACAAAGGTCATGTACCCCGTTCGACACTCGCTGAAGAGTCTGTACATAACTTGCAATGCGAGTGCACTCCTTCTCCAACAAAAAAAAAGTGAATCCACTGATTGTTTCAGGACATCCACTTTTTGTGTAATGCATCTGTGACTATTCGCCCGCCTTGAAGCGGGCTTTTTTTTTGCAAATTTAACACCAAATTAACACCTAATTAAAAAGTTAAACTATTCTTAAAACTGTCACATAGTTGAGGCTTAATACTTCACGATTAAGACCTTCTATAAGTTCCTAACTCAGAACATAAATGAGGTAATTATCACAATAATTTGGATATTTATCCGCGAATTTGCCTACAGCAACACAAATATCCAAATAACACAGTTTTGACTGCATATTCCCCCATGACAATCACACTATTAATGGTGGGAACTCAGTATAATTGCGGTGCTTGCTAAACATAAGGACAAATGTATGAGACTGTTTAAGCGCTATACACCAGGTATGATTGCTAAACACATTAGTCGACTATTTAAAGGAAGGATTTATATCTACGGAGTAGGTAAATTTGAGTTTGATAACGGTAAGCTAATTCTGCCAGAAAAGGCAGAGCGCAGGCATTTTCAAGCGGTAAAAGAGATCAATAAAGAAATCATGAAACTCCGCTGTGCATACGCATAACAGAATTTAAAAAGGGTTGGCAATGCCAACCCTTTCCACTTTAGTGGGTTTGAGATTTTATTCCTCTGTTCTGTGCCAGTTTCGGCAAATCACCTTTCAAACCCAATGCGCGCTTCATAATCTCATCTTTTGCACCAGGAAGTTGGCCTGCTAGCTTCATACCTATACCGCGGAGCAGTTTTTTCGCTGGATTATTGCCTTCGAAGAGATCTTTAAATCCTTGCATTGCCGCAATCATCTTAGCGGCCTCAGCTTTACGCCAACGTTCATAACCCCGTAGATTTCGTTTAGTCCCAAAGTCTTCACCTTGCTGCCACATTTCTAGTACTTGTTGGGCTAGACTCGCCGCATCAAGCAAACCTAAGTTTACCCCCTGCCCTGCGAGTGGGTGAATGGTATGTGCCGCATCTCCAACTAATGCAACTCGCTCTGTCACAAAGTCGCGTGCATAGCGCATTTTTAATGGGAAGGCGAATCGCTCACCAAGCACTTCACACAAGCCAAGTCGATTATCAAACTCAGCAGTAAGCACTTTACTAAACTCATTGGCTGACATACCAAGTAAACGTTCAGCACGATTCGGTTCCGTCGACCACACAATAGAACTCAAATTATCTTCACCTAAAGGAAGAAAAGCCACTGGACCTTGAGGTGTAAAGGTTTGACGTGCAACACTTTGGTGAGATTCTTGAGTACGAACGTTAGCAACAATCGCGCTGTGACCGTAATCCCAATGTGTCAAAGGAATATCTTGCTGCTTGCGTACCCAAGAGTTGGCGCCATCAGCACCAACAACTAGCTTGGCCGTCAATGATTGCCCGCTATCTAAGTTGATCCATGCTTCACTCTCTCCAATCGCCATCGAAGCACATTTCGCCGGCATAAATAGAGTGACATTACTTTGCTGCTTAACTTGATCAAGTAACGCAAGTTGAATAACTCGGTTCTCTACAATATGACCGAGGTCCGGTTGCGCTAGCTGCTGTGCTTCGAACTCAATTCGAGCAAAACTGTCTTGTTCCCAGACTTCCATTGCACGATAAGGGGCCGCTCGACGCTGAACGATTCCTTGCCATGCCCCTAGGTTTCGCAAAATTGTCTCACTAGAACGACTTAATGCTGAAACACGCACATCAGGAAGCTCACCAAGCTCACTTTCTGGTTCACGACTTTCGATCACCGCGATACGTAGTTCTGTATCTTTGAACGCAGCGGCGAGCGCTAAGCCAACCATTCCACCACCAACAATGGCGATATCTACACTTTGCATCATATCTTTGTGTCCTTGCTGATATCTCTAACGAGACACCAAACCTAATGTTCTTCTCAATAGTGGTGTTTTGAGTATCGGCAAATTATCCATCGCAAACAGACCCACATTTCGCCCGATCCGCGTCGCTAAGTAATCATTTGAAAACAGATGTACTAACGCAGAGGTCATCTCAATTGTCGCATCACGATCATTACATCGAGACTGCTTAAAGCGTTTTAAAACCTGATAACAACCCACATCATGTGTCGAATTTGCAATACTTTCAGCCAAGGTAGCGACGTCTCTGATACCTAAGTTAAATCCCTGTCCAGCGATAGGGTGAAGCGTTTGTGCCGCATTCCCGACAACAGCAAAGCGGTGCGAAACATTTTCTTTTCGGTATCTAAGTAGTAACGGGTAGCTCGCTCGCTGTCCGACTTTTTTTAACTTACCTAACCGCCAACCAAATGCCGTTTGAAGCTCTGACAAGAACTGTTTGTCATCATAGTCCATGACTTCTGTGGCATGTTCTGGACGCAAACACCAAACTAAGGACATACGCCCTTCCGACATAGGTAACAGGGCAACAGGTCCAGACTCGGTGAAACGCTCAAATGCTTGCCCCTTATGAGCAAGCTCTGTGGTAACATTCGCTATCACAGCAACTTGATCGAAGTTATGCTCAGTCAGTTCATGCCCCAACTGCTGGCAACAGGTAGACATCGCGCCGTCTGCCGCAACCAACAATTTACCTTCAACCACCGTTTCATTGGTGAGCCTTATCTGCACTTTTTTCTCATGACGAGTAACTTGACTTACAGAAGCTTGGATCAGTTCAATATTGCCGTCTAACTGAGCCTGACTATTGTAAATACGACCAACATCAGCCAATTCGACAACATACCCCAAGGCTTCTAGACCCACTTCCTGAGTTGCGATATCAGTCAGACCTGCATGGGTTCGGTCGGAGACATGAATGTGTTCAATTGGCGTGGCAATTTTTGCAATTTCTTCCCATAAACCAAACTTCCTCAGGATCGCCGCGCTACCATAGGAAAGTGCAATCGAACGTGAATCAAAGCCAGGATGAGCCTGATCGTCAACAGGAAAAGGTTCTATCACCGCAATAGACAAAGGTTGTTTGGAAAGCTTATTTATCGCTAATGCTAAGGTCATTCCTGCCATAGCACCACCAGCAATCACCACATCAAACTGCTTCATCGCGTTACCTATTAATGAATCGTTGGAGCCTGTTTCTCGACCGGTTTTTGGCCAAATTCTGCATGAATGGTCAACACACATGCCTTAACATGTTCGATCACGTGCTCTAATAACTGAGCTTGTTCTTCGAGATCATCCTCTTCGTCAATACCCAGTTTGGCTATTTCTTCTAAATCAGCCAATGCCTCTTTAACGTCACTTGATGCCTTATTGAGCGCAGCATTGATTAAACCAAGACCAGAAATAAAGTGGTTAACCCATTCGGCCAAACCATCTGCGACGTCAAACAGTGTTGCACTCGCTTCATCATCGGGAAGGAGTAGCTCAAGATCCATTCCAGAACCTGTTAGCTCCTGAATAGTTGCATCTAAAGTGCCTTCGGCTAACTGCAAAGATTTTGTAGGCCACCCCATACCTTCACTCACATAGTCATAAACAAGTGGCTGCCAACTTTTATCTATTAGGCTCAAACCGCCACAAAGCATTCCAGTGAGCAAGCCGTGAAGTTCTGCTGGGTTAACCGCTAAGCCTGCCGACTGTAACTCACTGGCAAATGTCAGATAATCAGGTAATTTGGTGTCGCTCATTGCTATGACCTAAAATAAAGTAAATATCCTCAATCGTATCACTTACCAAAGCAGGCGAAAACGCGTGATTGCGCAATTGTGGGGAGCTTTTACACAAATTGCCCAATTACTGTGTTGTTACACACTGATTTTGGTTAGGTCTAACTGAAAAGCTTGAATCTTAATAAGGCTTTTTCTATAGTTTCTCCCTCGGTGATTATCTGCTTTATCACCTTAGACAACAGATATAGAGTCGGTATGAGTAATCAAGCGGTAGAAGTCGAAATCTTAGGCAAACTAACTCGTGTTAACTGTCCAGCAGGACAAGAAGAGTCTTTGATCAATGCAGCAGCACGTTTAGATGATCGCCTTAAAGAGTTAGCGGCTAAAACCAAGATGACCAACGAAGTACAGCTGCTGACCTTTGTTGCCTTAAACTTTTGTCACGAACTCGAAGTCCGCGACAACGATTCAAAGCAGGAACAAGATGCAATGGTTGAGCGTATGGAACTGCTCTCTGCGTCTTTGGATGATGCAATTAGTAAAGTTAAGCCAGGACAGCAGTAACCTTTACACCATCAAGAATTTACCCTGGAGTGTTCGTGAGGGGATTAAGTCCCTGAGCCGATAAGCAATACCCAAGGGTTAGTACTTGGTAGCTATTGAGCAAGCTCGGCTTGTACCGAGAAGCCTACGGTTATCTCTGCTGATCCGCCTTGAACCAGCTGGTTCAAGGGTCCATATCTCCAACGGCACTCTGGGGTATCCCTATCTCGATACCCAGCAACCATGGGTAATGTCATGACTCTTTCACGCCAAGACTTACGCAAAGTCATTCGACAGAAACGCAATGCGCTCAGTAGCGACACGCAATATCTGGCAGGATTAGACTTAGTGACACAATTCAAGCAATTGCCTGAGATCGCCTCAGCACAACACATCGCTTTGTACATCACCGCAGATGGCGAGATCGATACTAAACCACTCATTGAATGGCTATGGCAGCAGGGAAAGGATGTCTACTTGCCTGTAATTCATCCCTTCTCCCACGGTCATCTACTGTTTCTTCGATACTCAAGCACGACACCTATGGTGCTAAACCGCTATGCAATTGCAGAACCCAAATTAGACCAGACTCAGATTATTCCTGTCGCTCAGCTTGATCTCATCTGCACCCCTTTAGTCGCTTTTGACTCGACTGGACATCGCCTAGGAATGGGAGGGGGCTACTACGATCGAACGCTAGAGCCTTGGTTCAACACTCGCCTCGGGCCTAAACCGATTGGATTAGCCCATGACTGCCAGCAAGTCGACTCACTGCCTATTGAGTCTTGGGATGTGCCTCTACCTAAAATAGTGACGCCAAGCCAGATCTGGGATTGGGAATAAAACCAATTTGCAGCTATAATCGCCGCCGCAAACGATTTTACTACCGCCTCTAGGAGATGAGCATGACTCAAGATGAAATGAAGAAAGAAGCTGGTTGGGCAGCACTTAAGTATGTTGAAAAAGGCAGCATTGTTGGTGTTGGTACAGGCTCTACTGTGAATCACTTCATCGATGCACTTGCAACAATGAAAGATGACATCAAAGGTGCTGTTTCAAGCTCTGAAGCATCAACTGAAAAGCTAAAAGGTCTCGGCATCGAAGTCTTCGACTGCAACGATGTTGCGATGCTAGACATCTATGTTGATGGTGCTGATGAGATCAATGCATCTCGTGACATGATCAAAGGCGGTGGCGCAGCACTGACTCGTGAGAAAATTGTTGCTGCTATTTCTGAGAAGTTCGTCTGTATCGTTGACAATACTAAAGCAGTCGACGTACTTGGCCAATTCCCACTACCAGTAGAAGTTATCCCAATGGCACGCTCTTACGTCGCTCGCCAGTTGGTTAAATTAGGTGGTGATCCTGCTTACCGTGAAGGTGTAGTCACTGACAATGGCAACGTTATTCTTGATGTGCATGGCATGAAGATTACTGATCCAAAAGATCTAGAAGATAAAATCAACTCTATTGCTGGTGTCGTCACTGTTGGTCTATTCGCACACCGTGGTGCTGATGTTGTCATCACTGGCACGCCGGAAGGGGCAAAAATCGAAGAGTAACCCATCAATTTTGGTTATTTCATTACAAGCGGCGCCATTTGGCGCCGTTTTTTTCATTTTAATCAATAAATATTCTGCCTTATTCCGTAATTTTCTTACCCAAACTGTATTTTTTTTGTTAAGTTAATGGTCAGAAGACGCACAAGGAAAACGTTTGCGTGCTACATAACGCTGATAAAAACGTTTGCTTTATCTGCTTTAGTCTAATGTGCGCCACTTAAGCCCAATTTCCCCACTTTAAGGAAGAAGACAATGGCCAAAGTTTCACTGGAAAAAGACAAAATAAAAATTCTCTTGCTTGAAGGTCTACATCCATCAACAGTAGAAGTTCTTCAGGCTGCCGGCTACACCAACATTGAGTATCACAAAGGTTCACTTCCAGAAGATGAGCTTCTAGAAGCCGTTAAGGATGTCCATTTTATTGGTATCCGTTCGCGCACTAATTTGACAGAAGAAGTGATCAACGCTGCCGAAAAGTTAGTCGCCATTGGCTGTTTCTGTATTGGTACCAACCAAGTTGATCTTAAAGCAGCCGCATCTCGCGGTATTCCAGTATTTAACGCACCTTTCTCAAATACACGTAGTGTTGCGGAATTGGTACTAGGTCAGATCTTATTGCTACTACGCGGTATTCCAGAAAAGAACGCGCTAGCTCACCGTGGTATTTGGAAGAAGAGTGCTGACAATTCATACGAAGCACGCGGTAAACGTTTAGGTATTATCGGTTATGGTCACATTGGTACACAGTTAGGCATTATTGCTGAAAACCTGGGTATGCGTGTCTACTTCTACGATATTGAGAACAAGCTTTCACTAGGTAACGCGACTCAAGTCCACACCATGAGTGAGCTTCTGAATAAATGTGATGTCATCTCACTTCACGTTCCTGAAACCGCTGATACAAAGAACATGATGGGTGCCGAAGAGTTCGCTCGCATGAAGCCAGGTTCAATCTTTATCAACGCTGCTCGTGGTACCGTAGTTGATATCGAAGCACTCTGCCATAGCCTGGAAGCAGGTCACCTTGCTGGTGCGGCAATTGACGTATTCCCGACCGAGCCTAAAACCAACGCAGATCCATTTGAGTCTCCACTGCAAAAATTCGATAACGTGATCCTAACTCCTCACGTAGGCGGCTCAACTCAGGAAGCTCAAGAAAACATTGGCGTAGAAGTAGCAGGAAAATTGGCTAAGTACTCAGACAATGGTTCAACGCTATCAAGCGTTAACTTCCCTGAAGTTTCTCTACCAGAGCATCGCGATTGTTCACGACTGCTGCACATTCACGAAAACCGTCCAGGTATTCTGACTCAAATTAACACCATCTTCGCTGAAGAAGGTATTAACATCGCGGGTCAGTACCTACAGACTGCTGCGGATTTTGGTTATGTAGTTATCGATGTAGAGACGGAACGCTCTGAAGAAGCACTGAAAAAGCTAAAAAGCATCGAAGGTACTATTCGCGCTCGTATCCTTCACTAATCAATTCATAAATGCAAAAAACCACCGTTATACGGTGGTTTTTTTATTGGCTAAACAGTGACTTTTAAGGTTTTAAAGCGCGTTCACCACGAGCGATTCCAACTACACCACTGCGCGCTACTTCGATCACTTCTGTGACTTCAGAAATGGCCTGAATAAAGGCATCAAGTTTCTCGCTGGTTCCAGCCATCTGTACCGTGTACTGGGAAGCCGTAACATCAACAATCTGACCACGGAAGATATCAGCAGTACGTTTAACTTCCGCACGTGAAAAACCGCTGGCTTTCACTTTCACCATCATCAGTTCACGTTCGATATGGTCAAGCTCTGTCACTTCCTGCACTTTAAGGACATCAATCAGTTTGTTAAGTTGCTTCTGGATCTGCTCCAGTTCCATGTCATCAGAGATGGTCGTAATGTTTAAACGCGATAATGTTTCATCATCTGTCGGTGAAACCGTTAGAGATTCGATGTTGTAAGCACGTTGAGAAAACAGACCAACAACACGCGATAAAGCCCCCGGTTGGTTTTCCATTAGTAGTGAAATAATGTGTCTCATAATTACGTTCTCTCCGTCTTGCTTAACCACATTTTGTCCATACCCTCACCTTTGATCTGCATTGGGTATACATGCTCAGTCTCGTCCACATTGATATCAACAAACACTAAGCGATCTTTCATATCAAGTGCTTGTTTTAGACCAGATTCCAACTGATCTGGAGACTCAATTCGGATACCAACATGGCCATAAGCTTCAGCAATGGCGGCAAAATCAGGAACAGAACTCATATATGAGTTTGAATGGCGGCCTTGGTAAATGATGTCTTGCCATTGTTTTACCATGCCTAAGAATCGGTTATTCAAGTTAATGATTTTAACAGGGATATCGTATTGCATTGCTGTCGATAGTTCCTGAATATTCATTTGGATACTGCCGTCACCAGTCACTACCACCACTTCTTCTTCAGGCTTGGCGAACTTAACACCCATACCTGCTGGTAGACCGAAGCCCATCGTGCCAAGACCACCAGAGTTGATCCAGCGGCGAGGTTTATTGAATGGGTAGTAAAGGGCTGCAAACATTTGGTGCTGACCTACATCAGAAGCAACATAAGCGTCGCCATTTGTCAGCTTGTGCAAGGTTTCAATAACTTGCTGAGGCTTAATACGCTCAGGTGATGTCTCATAAGACAAACACTCACGATCACGCCACACTTGGATCTCATCCCACCAGCGATTTAAAGCATCTTGATCGTTTGTGCTACCCTGCTCTTCAAGCAGTTTAACCATGCTTTCGAGAACTTTTTCTGCAGAGCCTACAATAGGCAGATCCGCTTTCACGTTTTTCGAGATTGATGAAGGATCAATATCGATATGCATTACTTTAGCGTCTGGGCAGTACTTCTCTAGATTGTTTGTGGTTCGGTCATCAAAACGAACGCCGACACCAAAAATGAGATCCGCTCTATGCATCGCCATATTGGCTTCATACACACCATGCATACCCAACATGCCTAAGGAATTTTTATGAGTGCCGGGGAATGCACCAAGCCCCATCAAAGTACTGACTACAGGTAGATTTAGCGCTTCAGCCAATTTAGTTAGGTGCTCTTCTGCACCAGAAATAACGGCGCCACCACCTACATACAGCACAGGTCGTTTTGCTTCTAGAAGGGTCTTCAGACCTTTCTTGATTTGACCTTTGTGACCAGTCGTAGTCGGTTTGTAAGAGCGCATTGAAATAGCTTGAGGGTACTCATACGGCAGCTTAACCTGAGGATTCATTACATCTTTAGGTAAATCAATAAGTACAGGGCCAGGGCGACCGGTGGTTGCAATATAGAAGGCTTTCTTAACCGTTTCAGGAATGTCTTCAGCTTTCTTTACTAAGAAACTGTGTTTAACAACTGGGCGAGATACACCCACGATATCACACTCTTGGAATGCGTCATTACCAATCATGTTATTCGGTACGTTGCCCGAAATTACGATCATTGGAATAGAGTCCATATACGCCGTCGCAATACCAGTAATGGTGTTGGTAGCACCAGGGCCAGAACAGACAAGTACTACACCTGGGTTGCCAGTGGCTCGTGCATAGCCATCAGCCATATGAGTTGCTGCTTGTTCATGACGAACGAGTACATGCTTAATTTGATCAGTTTTTGCGTGAAGCGCATCGTAGATATCTAAAACAGAACCGCCTGGGTAGCCAAAGATCTGTTCTACGCCTTCTTCGATCAGAGATTGAACAACCATCTCTGCTCCGGACAACATTGCTGCCATATTTTTCTCCTTAAACCAGTTTGTCATCGGATAAGGTCAATCTGATGAGCTGGTTTTCCATAGTCTAGGTCTTATTCGTAGCCTAATTCGAAATATTTCCACTTTTTCGGCTATGTCTTGCTCATAGGTAACATAAAGCAAAGTAACGCAACAAATGTAACGTTTTATTATCAACGGGTCTAATGCGATTTATCTCCCACTTTGAAGATTGCACTGGAAAGTAATTATTTATAGCAAGATGAGTCTAAAACAACCCTTTCAAACAGATTCAATCACCTGCAAAAACTAGAAATTAAGTAATAAATTCTGTTCTTTTTTTTCAAGCCACATGAATAAGCAACATCAAAACCATCATATAAGCACAATAAAAAATCCCCCAGCAAGCGAACTTGCTTGTTGGGGGATTTTTAATCACTCAGAAAATTAACTATCGGAAATATTAGTTTTTATCCGACTTGTCCTTGTACATTTCTTCGATTTCATCTTGATACTTGTCGTTAATCACCTTACGACGCAGTTTTTGTGTCGGTGTCAGTTCACCATCGTCCATAGAGAAGGCTTTCGGCAATAACTTGAACTTCTTCACTTGCTCAAACTTCGCCAACTCTTTTTGTAAGTCATTGACGCGCTTTTCTAGCATTTCGACTATCTGATGGTGCTTAATCAACTCGACTCGATCATGATATTTGATGTTGAGCTCTTTAGCGTATTCTTCTAACGAGTCATAACACGGCACTATCAGAGCAGAGACAAATTTGCGCGTATCCGCAATAACAGCAATCTGCTCGATAAAGTGATCTTTGCCGATTGCGCCTTCAATCATTTGTGGAGCGATATACTTACCATTCGACGTCTTCATTAGCTCTTTGATTCGATCTGTAATGAACAAATTGCCATTCTCATCGATATGACCAGCATCACCTGTTTTCAGAAAGCCATGTTCGTCAAAGGTTTTCGCTGTCTCTTCCGGCATTTTGTAGTAACCACGCATGACCATTGGACCACGAACAAGAATCTCGTTGTTCTCACCAATCTTGACCTGAGCGCCCGGCATCGCCATACCTATTGAGTCAGGATTGAAACATTTATCATCCCAGCACGATACGGTCGCTGTGGTCTCTGTCATGCCGTAACCCAACTTTACGTTGATACCAATCGCATGGAAGAAGCGACCGATGGTTTCATCGAGCTTAGCGCCACCACACGGCATGAAATTGATTTGACCGCCAAGCAAAGCACGTAGCTTTGACAAGACCAGTTTGTCTGCCAATGCATGCGCTTTCTTCAGAGCAATGGAAGGTTTGCGCCCTTCTTGATGACACAATGCCATTTTGGCACCCATATTTACTGCCCAAGTAAATAAAACTTTGCGAATAAATGGTGCTTTAGCCACTTTTTCATGAATCGCTGAGAAGATCTTTTCGTAGAAGCGAGGCACCGCACACATCACTGTCGGGCGTACTTCACTCAAGGCTTCACGAACTTGCATAGTGTCTTGTAGGTAACAGTTCGTCGCCCCTTTGTACAGCACGTAGAACGTCCAAGCGCGCTCAAATACATGCGAAAGAGGTAAGAAACAGAGCGACACATCAGATTCACTCAAACTTAATCTCTGATCGTGGCCTTCCAACTGCGCAGCAATATTCGCGTAATCCAACATTACGCCCTTAGGCTGCCCAGTTGTACCCGATGTGTAGATAAGTGTTAGTAGGTCGTCGAAGCATACCTGCTCTAATCGGGCATCCAATTCTGGTTGATGCATTTCGTTCGACTGAGCAATGAATTTTTGCCAACCAATAGCAAAACTATGTTCGCCAACTTGTACGTCATCGGACATAGCCACAATCAGTTCTAACTGTTCGCATTGGTCAAAGATGGATACAGCTGCGTCAAATTGAGCTTGCTCACCGACAAATAATACTCGGACATCCGCATTCTGCAGGATGTAAGCTGACTGAGCGGCAGTGTTGGTTGGATAAATAGGTACTGTGACGGCACGCAGTTGTAATGCTGCGAAATCTGCCACTGTCCACTGTGGCATGTTGTTGGAGAAGATACCAATCTTGTCTTGGACTCGTATTCCCTGAGCCAATAGTGCAAGTGAAAGAGAATCAACTTGCTGACCAAACTGCTTCCAGCTAATACCATTCCACATGTTGCCCACTTTATGTTTGAGCGCAATGCGGTCGCTGCCTTTCGCAATCTGTTCTCGAATTCGTTTTACAATGTGAAAATCTAGGTTGGCCATCTTTACTACCTTTAGCTTACACCTGTAAGCTTTATTAAGCGCACAAGTGTACATTTCGGGTTAGAAAAGGCAACTGATGAGCATCAAAGTTATCAATTAAAATAGTAAAAAACCTTGAATGGCGCGAACCATCCAAGGCTTTTCCTATCAATGAATACTGACAATTACTTTAGGGCAACCACTTCGCCGCAGATCATCATCAGTTGATCGCGCAGCCAGATATGACCCTTGTCTTTTTCGCTTGATTCATGCCAGCTTAAGAAGCCACTGATTTGACCGTTTTCATACGGGAACTCGATGACTTGCAACTGCTCTTTGTTTGCTGCATTTTCGACCATCCAGCGTGGCGCGATTGTCACTAGCTCAGATTGACCTACAACGTAGAGAACGTTGCTTAGGCTCGTACCCTCATAGTATGCCTGAACATCCAGATCTCGGTACGCTTGCTCAGAGAAGCTACGCTGACCGTGAACTTTAGATAACTTAGCATGACGTTCACCAAACAATTGTGCTGGGCTTACTGACCCTTGAATACGTGGGTGTGCTTTAGATGCCACTACAACCAACTCATCTTGGAAGATTTCTGTGCTTGAAAAGCCTTGCTCATCAAAACGAGCATAATCGATAACAAAGTCGATCTCTTGGTAACGCATTCTCTCTGCAAGTTGGCGATCGAATTCAGCATCTAGGTGAAGCTGTACATTAGGTGCAAGCTCGTGAATCGTTGACATAATCTTTGGCGCAAAACGCATGTCACATGGGCTGCAAATTGCCAGTTTGAATAGACGAGTAGATGTCTCTGGAGAGAAAACTGAGCTTGGTAATTCATTACGAATAAGTTGCAGAGCCTGACGAACAGGACCAAACAGCTGACGAGCTCGTTGAGTCGGTTGAATACCGCGTCCCTGACGCATAAATAGCTCATCATTAAACATCACTTTAAGACGCGCTACAGCGTTACTTACTGCTGGCTGTGACATACCCAGATTATGCGCAGCGCGAGTGATGTTTTGTTCTTGCATGACCGCATCGAACACAGTTAAAAGGTTTAAATCTACTCCACGTAAAGTACTTTCCATGCGGTAGCTAGCGATAGCACTCATAGACTCTTTTTTGTCAATCATTGGGCAAGCCTCTTTAATTCATCAACGTAAATGGTTACTAACTTCAAAATGAGTTGGGAATAGAAAACCAAAGGTTCGCCGCATCCATTATATTTAGTTGTTAGATGCTTTATGGCGAATTACTACTATCAACGAATAATTCAGCAATTAGCAATAAGATTGACAATTAATCAGTATTTTTTACTTAACTCGACACTGATCCCTGCAAAAACAATTACTTAAAAAGATTATAAAAAAATATCAAGGTCGTTTTTATAGTGATTATTAGATCTATTTGATATTAATTTCTAACTTATTTTTAGAAAGAGATTTATGGATGGGACTTATCAATGACAACGGCAACGTAAAAATGGCATCAATAGTTTGAAGCCATTTTACGCTAAGAAAGAAGATCTATACGTTAATCGCATAACTCGGGAAATCGACTTTTTCCCACAGGCTCTCAGTCAATAGAGATTGGTCGTCCCAATTGCCTTGTTTAATCCAGCTCACGATCGCTGCGGCCACATCAGGATATTGGACACTTTCAGCCGAGTCTTCATCAAGCCATCGCCTCACTGCGGATGCATCTAAATCATCCATACACGATGCCAAGCCAAGTCCTTCCAATGTCGCGACATTACTTATCTGCTCAAACTGGCCACTTAAAGGTTTAAGCAACAGTTTTTTTCCTAGAGTCAACGCCTCTGAAGGCAGCTCAAATCCCCCATTTGCAATAACACCTTCACAACGCTGTAAATGGGATTGAAACGAGTCGAGGCTAAGTGGCAAACAGTGAATATTGGCAAGCACTTGAGGCTCTACAATCTCTGGGTGATAACATACAAACTTCTGATTTGAGAAGCGTAGCAACAAATCCGTGATGTCAGATAAGCTTTCAAATGGCAAGTAAACGAGCACATAGTCTTCTTCCCTCCAGTGCCCTTTCTCAGTGTGAATAATCGGAGGGAGGATAGGCTGGTCAAAGTGATACCAGTGCAAGCCAATATGGTGTGTGGCCGGAGCAAAATGCTTAATAACCAGTTTGTCCAGCCAACTCGCTCCTTTGATCGGTACCGAGTAGCGAAAAGCATTTTGATGACTAATACTGATCGAGGGAATCTTCTGCCTTTTAGCGGCCCAAGCAGATACCGGCTCAAAATCATTCAGTACTAAGTCATAATCGGACAAATCAAACTGACTGACATCACGCCAAAATTTCCAAAGATTATTCGACACCAGTGTCTTAGCCATATCTACCCTACCTTTGTGGGTAGCAAATGAAAGACCTGCCCGAGTTTGAAAATGACCGAATGCTTCCATCGAGAAATAGTGCTGCTCACTTCTTCCCGTAAAGAGGTAATCAACATCTAAACCTTCATTAGCGAGACATTTTGCCATCGCACGAGCACGCGCAATATGTCCATTGCCTGTCCCTTGAACTCCGTACAATATTTTCATCCATTCATCCCCAATGCGATCAGAGCCAACTGCGCGCTACCGACTCCAAGCAATACGCCGATAAGAACGTCCGTTAAGAAATGAACGCCTAACAAAATTCTTGAGCTTGCAATCAAGGCCGCCCAAACAAACGCAAATAGCTGCCATTCCATATAAAAATGACCGATGACAGTCGCCATCAGGAAAGCGGCGGTAGTATGCCCAGACGGCAGACTATAGCGGTCTGAAGGTGTAATAAAAGAAGTGACTAAATCGGAAAGCTCTTCTGGGCGACGACGTTTAAATAGGTTTTTAGCCAACCAATAGATCGGCAGTTCTATAACAAAAGCGCACAAACCAACAGCAAGAAATGTTCGCCCTTCCATACCACCATAAACAAAAGCGAAAAGTCCGAGCAAAGCGTATAGATGGCCATCTCCCGTGTGAGAAATCACCTTACTTAAACGCGACACTGGATAACAAAATTTATGTTGTAAACAGAATAGGGAAAACGCTAAATCAAACTTAGCAATGGGCTCCATTGAACGCATTTCCAGCTCCTTTTATTACCTATCTTGCTTAAACTTAATTCGAGTTGGTGACAGGCAGGTGAAACTTTGACTGAGTTTCGATGACAAGCTCACCAGCATAGACGAGTGGTCATTGGTTCAACCTATTCTTCCAGAGCACATTACTGAAATACCAACCGACGATTCATCTGTTAAACTGGCAGTTTGCCGCTGGAACTGATCTAAGATGAATAAAAAACACACTTTAGGGTTGACGTTGTCCGTTGAGTGCGGTACTAATTTGTTAACTTAAATATGTGGATTATTTAACGCCCCTAAAGGAATCGTTAACAATGATGAACCGTTTTTCTATCCTGCTGAGCCTCCTCCTTATCGTGACATAATCGCGCGGGTAGGCTGTGGAAGAAAAACAACCACACAGAATTACAACAAACCCGCACTCAGATGCGGGTTTTTTTATATCTAAATACCGGAAGTAAACGATTAACTCGTGCAGATGCACATAATCACTAAGGAAGTAAACATGAATGATCAAGTCATTATTTTCGACACCACCTTGCGTGATGGCGAACAAGCGTTGTCAGCAAGCTTGACGGTTAAAGAAAAACTGCAGATTGCCTATGCGCTTGAAAGGCTCGGCGTTGATGTTATTGAAGCGGGTTTTCCTGTTTCTTCTCCTGGTGATTTTGAGTCGGTACAAACCATCGCTCGCAACATTAAGAACAGTCGAATTTGTGCCCTTTCGCGAGCCGTTGCGAAAGATATTGATGCCGCAGCCGAAGCTTTAAAAGTTGCAGACCAGTTCCGAATCCATACCTTTATTTCTACTTCCACCGTTCACGTTCAAGACAAACTTCGTCGCAGTTACGATGACGTCGTCGAAATGGGTGTAAAAGCAGTCAAACATGCTCGTAATTACACCGATGATGTCGAGTTTTCTTGTGAAGATGCGGGGCGCACACCTATTGATAACTTATGTCGCATGGTTGAAGCCGCTATCAACGCAGGGGCAAGAACGATCAATATCCCAGATACAGTTGGCTACACAGTGCCAAATGAATTTGGTGGCATTATCCAAACCCTGTTCAACCGAGTGCCAAATATCGACAAAGCGATCATTTCGGTACACTGCCATGACGACTTAGGCATGTCAGTAGCAAACTCCATTGCCGCTGTACAAGCAGGTGCTCGTCAGATTGAAGGCACCATTAATGGTATTGGCGAACGTGCTGGCAACTGCTCACTTGAAGAAATCGCAATGATCATCAAGACCAGACAGGAGCTACTTGGTGTTCACACTGGTTTAAAGCATGATGAAATCCATCGCACCAGTAAATTGGTTAGTCAATTGTGCAACATGCCGATTCAAAGCAACAAAGCAATAGTAGGTGCGAATGCATTTAGCCACTCATCAGGCATTCACCAAGATGGCATGTTAAAGAACAAGAATACCTACGAGATCATGACACCTGAGTCGATAGGTCTTAAGAATCAAGCGTTGAACCTAACTAGCCGAAGTGGACGTGCAGCAGTGAAAAGCCATATGGATGCAATGGGCTACAAAGAAGATGAGTACAACCTAGATGCACTTTATGAAGACTTCTTAAAGTTGGCTGACCGTAAAGGCCAAGTGTTTGATTATGATTTAGAAGCCTTGATGCATTTCTCTAATCTACGTGAAGAAGATGACTTTTATAAATTGAACTATCTAAGCGTTCAGTCAGGAAGCGTAATGGCAACCACAAGCATCAAGATACAGTGTGGTGATGAGGAAACTTGTGAAGCCGCAGTCGGTAACGGTCCTGTTGATGCTCTTTACCAGTGTATCTATCGTGTAACTGGTTATGATATTGTTCTAGATAAGTTTGATTTAACCGCGAAAGGCGAAGGTGAGGATGGCTTAGGTCAAGCTGACATCATCGCTAACTACAAAGGTCGCAAATATCACGGCACAGGTGTTTCAACTGATATCGTAGAAGCTTCTGGTCAAGCGCTATTGCATGTGATTAACAGCATCCATCGCGCCAACAAAATCGAAGAAATCAAACAGAAAAAAATCGCAACAGTATAAGTGAGACTCCAAGGACGCGAGTCGCCTTGGAGGAAAATAAAAATTAAAGGATTACCATGACAGACAAATCATACAAAATTGCTGTACTACCCGGTGACGGCATTGGCCCAGAAGTAATGTCACAAGCACACAAAGTGCTAGACGCTATCGAGAAAAAATACGCGATCGAATTTGTGCGTGAAGAACACGATGTTGGTGGCATTGCGATCGATAACCACGGTTGCCCATTACCAGACAGCACAGTGAAAGCTTGTGAAGAATCTGATGCCGTGCTTTTTGGTTCTGTTGGTGGCCCTAAGTGGGAACATCTTCCGCCTAACGATCAACCAGAACGTGGTGCCCTACTTCCACTACGTAAACACTTCCAGCTATTTTGTAACCTTCGCCCAGCGCAAATCCATAAAGGTTTAGAAGCATTCTCTCCTCTTCGTGCAGATATCTCAGAGCGCGGATTCGACATTGTTGTTGTGCGTGAGCTAACTGGTGGTATCTACTTTGGCCAGCCAAAGGGACGTGAAGGTGAAGGCGCAAATGAGAAAGCATTTGATACCGAGGTTTATCACCGTTACGAGATCGAACGTATTGCTAAGATTGCGTTCGAGTCAGCCCGCCTTCGTAACAACAAAGTATGCTCGATTGATAAAGCGAACGTGCTGCAAAGCTCTATCCTTTGGCGTGAAGTGGTTGAAGAGATCGCGAAAGACTATCCTGATGTTGAGTTGTCGCATATGTACATCGACAACGCCACAATGCAACTCATTAAAGACCCATCGCAATTTGACGTCATGCTATGTTCGAACATCTTCGGTGACATCATCTCTGATGAGTGTGCGATGATCACAGGTTCAATGGGAATGCTGCCTTCAGCCTCTCTTAATGAAAGCAAATTTGGCCTATACGAACCAGCGGGCGGAAGCGCACCAGACATCGCGGGCAAAAATATCGCTAACCCAGTGGCGCAAATCTTGTCAGCAGCTCTGATGTTACGTTACAGCCTAGGTGAAGAAGCAGCAGCTCAGGACATCGAAACAGCGGTATCAAAAGCACTATCAGCAGGGGAATTAACCGCAGATCTTTCAGGTGACAAGCCTGCGCTATCCACCTCTGAGATGGGCGACAAGATTGCAGAGTACATTCTTAATTCGTAGTAAACCAATTTAATAATAATGACTTAGCAGTAGGTAAGCCGTTACCTGCTGCTATACACAGGAAAGTAATAATGGGCAAAACACTATATGAAAAAGTCTACGACGCTCACGTCGCCGTAGCCGCAGAGGGTGAGAACCCAATTTTGTACATCGACCGCCATTTAGTTCATGAAGTAACATCACCTCAAGCCTTTGATGGCCTGCGAGAAAAAGGGCGTAAAGTACGTCAGGTGAGTAAAACCTTCGCTACGATGGATCACAACGTATCGACCACGACCAAAGACATCAATGCGTCAGGTGAAATGGCACGTATCCAGATGGAAACGCTATCGAAGAACTGTGAAGAGTTTGGTGTCACCCTTTACGATATCAACCACAAATACCAAGGTATCGTGCATGTCATGGGGCCAGAACTTGGTATCACTCTACCTGGTATGACTATCGTTTGTGGTGACTCACATACGGCAACACACGGAGCTTTTGGTTCACTAGCGTTTGGTATCGGCACTTCAGAAGTTGAGCATGTTTTAGCAACTCAGACTCTAAAACAAGCTCGCGCTAAAACCATGAAGATCGAAGTTAAAGGCAAAGTAGCACCGGGCATCACAGCCAAAGATATCGTATTGGCAATCATCGGTAAAACTACCGCCGCTGGCGGTACAGGTTACGTTGTTGAGTTCTGTGGTGAAGCCATCACTGACCTTACAATGGAAGGTCGAATGACAGTCTGCAACATGGCGATTGAACTAGGTGCTAAAGCTGGCTTAATTGCGCCAGATGAAACCACATTCAACTACGTTAAAGGTCGTAAGTTCTCTCCTCAAGGTGCAGATTTCGATGCAGCAGTAAAGTACTGGAAGACCTTAAAAACGGATGATGATGCCGAGTTCGACGCTGTCGTTACACTAGAAGCCGCAGATATTAAACCTCAGGTCACTTGGGGAACGAACCCAGGTCAAGTTATCGCTGTTGACCAACCTATCCCTGCGCCAGAAAGCTTTACAGACCCAGTAGAAAAAGCTTCAGCGGAAAAAGCACTTGCTTACATGGGCTTAGAGGCGGGCAAATCACTTTCAGAATACTCAGTAGACAAAGTGTTTGTCGGCTCTTGTACTAACTCTCGTATCGAAGATATGCGCGCTGCTGCGCAAGTCGCTAAAGGTCGTAAAGTGGCCGCTCATGTTCAGGCTTTGATCGTTCCAGGTTCAGAGCAAGTGAAAGCGCAAGCAGAAGCGGAAGGTCTGGATGTTATCTTCAAAGAAGCTGGGTTTGAGTGGCGCTTACCAGGTTGTTCGATGTGCTTAGCAATGAACAATGACCGATTGGGTCCTCAAGAGCGTTGTGCATCTACATCAAACCGTAACTTCGAAGGCCGTCAAGGTCGTGATGGACGTACACACTTAGTCAGCCCAGCAATGGCAGCAGCAGCAGCAATTGCTGGCCATTTTGTCGACATTCGTAACTTGGATTAAGGAGAAACAACATGTCAGGTTTTAAACAGCATAAAGGCTTAGTTGTTCCTCTAGACGCAGCAAACGTCGACACCGATGCAATTATCCCTAAACAGTTCCTACAGAAGGTATCTCGTTTAGGTTTTGGTAAGCACCTTTTCCATGATTGGCGTTTTCTTGATGACGCTGGCAAACAGCCAAATCCAGAGTTTGTGATGAATGCGCCGCGTTATAAAGGGGCATCTATCCTGCTTGCTCGTGAAAACTTTGGCTGCGGTTCATCACGTGAACACGCTCCATGGGCGCTTGCCGATTACGGCATTCGCGCAATGATAGCTCCAAGCTTCGCAGATATTTTCTACGGTAACTCAATCAACAACCAAATGGTTCCGGTCCGCTTAACTGAGCAAGAAGTTGATGAAATCTTCAAGTTTGTTGAAGCCAACGAAGGTGCTGAAGTCGAAGTTGATCTCGAAGCAAACAAAGTACGAGCAAATGGCAAAGAGTACTCATTTGAAATCGATGAATTCCGCCGTCACTGTCTACTAAACGGTTTAGATAACATCGGTCTTACTCTACAACACGAAGATAAGATCGCGAGTTACGAAGCCAACATCCCTAGCTTCTTAAAGTAATTCAATCTGCCAATAAATAACAAAGGTTAGCTTAAGCTAGCCTTTTTTGTTTGTAGCTGAAACAAACACCCAATAAGCTTGGTCTAGTAATAAAAGTCTATCACCACTGGAATTTAGCCTATGACACGTATTATTGCTCTGCTGTTCACACTGCTCTCTCTCAATGTTTTTGCCGCCCCCAAGTCAGATCTTTGGCCTTATTGGCAACAAGCCAATCAGAGTAACCAGGCCAGCATTTCACACCAAGCATGGCAAACTTTCCTTGATAGCTATCTAGTTACAGACAGTGACTACACGCTCGTCAAATATGACGACGTTTCCGAACAAGACGAGCAACAACTAGACCTGTACATCTCTACTCTTGCCAAGATCGATCCTCGAACATACTCACTGGATGAACAGTATGCCTACTGGGTTAACCTATACAATGCAATCACAGTTCAACTCATTGTCGATGCCTATCCAATTAAGTCGATTACCAAGTTAGGTGGCCTTTTTAGCTTTGGGCCATGGGGAGATGAAGTGATTACTGTGGCTGGACAACCGCTTTCTCTAAATGACATAGAGCATCGTATCTTACGCCCTATCTGGAACGATCCTAGAACACACTACGCAGTTAACTGTGCAAGCTTAGGTTGCCCTAACTTACAGAGCCAAGCCTTCACCGCAGCGAACACAGAACAGTTATTGGAACTCGCTGCAAAGCAGTTTATCAATAGCGATAAGGGTGTGTTAGTAAATGGTGACAATATCCGCCTCTCATCTATCTATGATTGGTTTATCGCTGATTTTGGCGATCAACAGCAGCTAGTTACTCATATCAATCGGTATCGCAAGCAACCGATCATATCGGTTAAAGGAGCGAGCTATGAGTATGATTGGGATTTAAATGTGAAGAGATAAAAGCGCTTTTAAAACGGTGAAGGTGCGTCGCAGGCAACCTGTAGTCGAAGTGCACAATACGCGATAAAACAAAAAGACCCCAGCATTTCTGCTGGGGTCTGGAATAAGTGGCGGAGCGGACGGGACTCGAACCCGCGACCCC